>JBAUOO010000094.1:0-4808 GCA_049579785.1 Steroidobacteraceae bacterium | reverse complement strand
GAGTAGCACGAGCGCTCCCGCCTCCTCGAATTCCTGCTCCCAATTGCCGTGCTCTGCGAGATCGGCGTCGATCACCGTGACATCGGAATGCAGCCTGCGGATGACGGCGTTGTTGACCGCGTTCTTGTCGATGGAAGCGATGCGCTCGTAGCCCTTCTGCTTCAGGGTCAGGATGAGGTTCTGTCCGACCAGTCCGGCGCCGCCGGTCAGGATGATCTTGCGGTCGATATCCATTCAGTCCAGCCTGGCTGCCATGGTCCTGGCTAGGCGCGCGCTCTCGGAAATACCGCGATCCTCCGGGTAGTAGTAGCAGGTATCGGCGATCTGCAGCCCCTCTATGGGCGTAACAACCTCGGGTATCGTCTCGAGAAAGCGCGGCGCGCATACCGGTTGGGCATGCCGCAAGCGCCCGATGCGGGTCGCGACAATATCATCCCGGCAGAGCACCGGGTTGATCATTCGCAGGTAGCCGAAGGCCTCGGCGATGAAGAAGTCATCATCCCTGGCCCATTTCGGGTGGGTCTGCGGCATGTAATAGGGAACACAAACTACCGTGTCCGGCAGGGGCCGCAAACGGGAAAACTCGATAATGCCCGGAATGTCTATGCGGGCATCGGAGATGTTCACCCAGAAATGCGGCGTCACCGAACGCTTCAGCCGAAACATCGCGCAAACCACACCGATGTTCGGGATCGCATCGTATTTGCGCTTCCAGTCCTCGGGTAACGCCGGCACCAGTCTGCTCACGTGGGGGGTTGGAATCGTGGAAATCACGCGGTCGGCCAGGAAGATTCCCTCCGGTGTGCGAACGCCGGTGACCGCTCCGTCGGCGACGCAGATTTCCTGCACCGTGGCCCCGAGCCTGATCTCGCCACCGAGTGTGGTGATCGCATCGCACAGGGCGCGTACCAATGTCTCAGAGCCACCGTCGATATAGCCGAGCTCTTCCTGCATCAGACTCCGCCGCGAGGTGCCAACGCGCTTGAGGCGCGTCCAGATCCAAGCCGCGGAAATGTTGTCCGCATACTCGAAGAACTTGAGGTGTAGCAGCGGTCGCCACAGCTTCTCGTACGCCCGCGGTCCCACCCAGCTCTTGATCCACCTGTCTGCCGTGAGCGTATCCAGATGGGTCCAGTCCGACCGCTTGGTGCTGGTAAAGGCGAGCAAGCCGTAGCGGAGCTTGTCGAGCAGGCCGAGTCCCGGCAGCCGCATCAGCGAGATGGGATCGCCCCACCCGTGCAGACTGCCGTCCATGAAGTACCCCATTGAGGTCGGTCTCCAGCGCAAACGGTCACCGATGCCGAGCTCTGCCAGCAACTCGAACGTGGTCTGATCGGCCTTGCAGACGAAGTGGTAGAAGCGCTCGATGCTGATGCCGGCGAAGTCGAAGTGCGCTGCCATCCCTCCCGGGACTCGATCGTGCTCGAACACGGCCACGCGGTGGCCGGCCTTCGCGGCATAGAAAGCCGCGGAGAGGCCCATGACGCCCGCCCCGACGACTGCGACGTCGCGGCCCGGCCTGGCGGGTCTACGCGGCTCTTCGGGGCTCATCTGGGCGTTCCCAAGCAGATCTCGCAGCGGAGGATTCTAATCGAAGAATCGGACGTCAAAATGCTTCGCGTAGTCTGACATGCCCGGATCGGCCGCGATTTTGACGGCGACGATTCTCTGCAAGCCGGAGACGTTTCCTGAAAACAGGAGAGCCGCTTGGGATTGCGAGCCGATGAAATACCTGACAAATAGCCCGTCTTCGGCAACGGGATAGACGAATCGGTAGGGTCCGACGCCGCCGCCATTCTCCAATCTAAATGAAATCCGCAAGTAGTGGGCCTTAAAGAGAGTATTAGCAACAGTCCCGATCACGTTGGTGTGCACGCCAATTGCGGCATAAATCGCGCCTCGCGGTACCGCAATCCAATCTCCAAGGGCTCCTTTCCCGGGCTTGCCCGCCGCGAGCGTTTCCGAGGACGCACAAGTGACATGGCTCAATACGGCGTAGGGGCTGCCGGAGTACTCCATACGGTAACAACTGAGTATCGCCCGGAACGTGGCGGGCTCATCAAACGGAGGATACCTGCGGTCGGCAGCCTCATAGCTGTATATGATCCTGTCGGCGCTCCTGCCATCCCATATCTGACGTGCATTCATCCAATCGAGATAGGGCGTATAAGCGGAATAGCTTTGAATCACCGGGCTCGCGATCAGGTGCATGCGATACCCCTGCACCATCATGAGCGAGGAGGGAATCACATTGACAGACGCATGTCCCACGGCATTCAACACCGCCTGTGAAAGTTTGAACTGCCTTTGAATGGCTGCCGTCTGGCTGCGCTGCTCGGCCGCCCTGCGCGCTTTCGAGGACATCAGGGCGAGGTAGTGTTCGTAGTTACCCAGCACCTCGTCATAGGTTAACGATGGTGTCGGGTATCCGTGAATCGAAGACAGGAGCGCAATTGCATAGGCGCCATAGATGCAGCTCGTGAGGTACCGGGATTTCTCTTTTGACAGCAGAACGGTGCCCACGCTAGCAATGAGCAACACAGTACCGTAGAAAGTCATCGGGTGGCGGAAATAGCCCCAGTCCTGGCGTGTAAAGCCCTCCTTCCATGCCCAGAATGACACTCCGCACAGGAGTACACACTGTGCCACGCGAACCTTCCTTGCGCGCACATACAGTCCTACGAGTACGGCCGCGAACAGCGACAGGAGCACCAATGCCGATATTATCTGAAGCCTCAGGCCGGTGACCGACATGGCGGGCGTGTAGCCGCTCACTATTGCCCACGTTCCTCGAAGGTAGGCCGGCATATGGGCGAATGACTGCGACGAGAGCAACCACAACGCGCAGAAGGAGGTGAAGAAGCTCAGCAGCGGGACCAGCGCTATAGGTAGCGCTTTTTTTCGGCGTCCCGCATACCACCATAGCGCCGGATAAACGAGCAGCGCAAACAGGGATACGATCAGTGCACTCGATTTGATCAGGGCTCCCAGCGCGAGAAGCGCGCCGGAAAGAGCCAATTCGGCGGTAACGGCGGTATTGTCTTCTTCCGCGATTGCGAGCACCAGCAGCAGTACGCCCAGGACTGCGGATTGAGCCGACAGGTGCAGGAAGGTTGCGCCAACGACCCAGCCAACCGCGACGGGCACGGTCGCTCTTGCGAATGGTTTGTCATCGGGGGCGAGTCTGCGGAGAATGCAGGCGAACCCGAGGCCGAAAATGAACCAGGACGTCAGGTTGGCTGTCGACGTCAGGGCCCAGAGGATGTGATCGGAGTAAAAGTATGAATGGGTCAGAAATCCGAGGGGCCCGTATGTGAATACTATGGATTTGCCCCACTGCAGGTGATGTTGGAACGAATAGCCCAGCATCCATGCCCACGATGCGTCGAGGGGATCCGACGCAGGAGAAAACGAGCTCAGAAGCTGGGGCACGGTGACGGCGAGCATGAGGGCAAACACGCCGAAGTGGATGGTCCACCCTAGTTTTGCTGAGGATTGCTCGGTGCGGCGCTTGAGTCGCCGCAGTGCCGACATGCCGTGTTCCTCGCTGGCTGGCGCCTCGATGTTGTGTGCCTTTATATGCAAGGCGCCCTTGCGAACTGAACGGGCCCAGCGCGAGCCCAATGAGCTGATATTTATAGCCCCTTCCAGGATGACATAATGTGCCCCATGTCGGATATTTCCACCGGCGTACGGCTCGCCCCGATTAAGGCCCTCGGTCCGCACCGAGTACCCTCATGACGGATCACGACGATTATTTTGAATACCTCAGAAGGCGCAAGCGCGCTGGGCTCTGGTATCGCAATCTGTGGCTCTATCCCAGGATCCGCAGACATTTGAGCGGTCCGGTGCTCGATATCGGTTGCGGCATCGGCGACATGGTGGGGCATCGCCCCGACACGGTCGGCGTCGACGTGAACCCGAAGACGGTCGCCTTCTGCCAGAGCCGGGGACTGAGGGTGCGATTGATGGAGCCGGACCGGCTGCCGTTCGGCGACTGTGAATTCGACGGGGCAGTCCTCGACAACGTGCTCGAGCACTTGGAGCGCCCCGAGCCGCTGCTCGCAGAGGTTCGCCGGGTGCTCAGGACCGCGGGCCATTTCGTGGTAGGAGTTCCCGGCGAACGTGGCTTCGGCAGCGACTCCGACCACAAGCGCCACTATCCTGAGGCCGCACTGGTTCAGGCGATTTGCAGCGCTGGATTCGAGTTGTTGCGGATATTCCATCAGCCGTTTCGCTCAAAACTGCTCGACCGCTACTTCCGCTACTACGCGATCTACGGCGTGTTCCGTCGGATTTGAGCGCCTGGCGGCCCGATAGGGACCGCTGCGCTTCCCGCCCGAAGGTGGCCCGATTCGGCTCTGCTTTACTCTATCCCCAGCTTCTTGATCCGATACCGCAACGCCCTGAAACTCATCCCGAGCAGCTTCGCCGCCGCGGTCTTGTTGTAGCGGGTTTTCTCCAGCGCCTTCACGATGGCATCGCGCTCGATCTCCTCCAGGTGCTCCCCGAGGGCTGCGCCACCGGCGGCCGCGGACGCCGTGAGCGCCACCGGCGCCGGCGGCCGGGTCGTGGTGCGCAGCTTGATGTGCTCGGCGGTGATCAGGCCGCCCACGCAGAGGGTGAGCGCACGCTCGAGCACGTTTTCCAGCTCGCGCACGTTGCCCGGAAACGGATAGGTCTTCAGCAGCTCGATCGCATCCTCCGCGAGCCGCGGCGGCGTGGAGCCAGAGCGGCGGCCGAGTCTCTCGAGGATCGCCTCGGCGATATCCGGAATGTCCTCCGGCCGCTCGCGCAGCGCCGGCACA
>JBAUOO010000093.1:0-37069 GCA_049579785.1 Steroidobacteraceae bacterium | reverse complement strand
GCGGCGGAATGGCTCGCGCGCGCCCTGCCGCTCGGGCGCGGCAAGCGCGGGCTCGCCAACGAGCTGCGCCGCTTTCTCGAAGGCGCGAGACTGCCGCCCGCGTGGCAGCACCTGCGCTGGATGATGTTCCTCTCCGCGGAGCAGCGCCCGCAGCTCTACTCGAGCGACTTTCGTGCGCAGGTCGCCGGCGCCGCCGAGGGGCTGGTGCGCGCCGCGCTCGAGGATAGCGCCTCCGACCGCCTCGAGGCGCAGATGCGCTGCGACCTGAAACTCTACCTGCCCGAGGACATCCTGATGAAGGTCGATGCGATGAGCATGGCGAGCTCGCTCGAGGCCCGGGTGCCGTACCTCGACAATGAGATGGTGGATCTCGCGCTCAGCATTCCTTCACGGCTCAAGGTGCGCGGCGCTGAGCGTAAGTGGATCCTCAAGCACGCCTTCGCCCGCTCGCTGCCGCAGGCGGTGCTGCGGCGGGGCAAGGAGGGCTTCAGCATGCCGATGAAGCATTGGCTGCGGCGCGAATGGAATCCGCTCATGCACGAGCTCCTGAGTCGAGAGAGCCTCGCACCGGAGGGCCTTTTCCAGGCGCGCTACGTGGCACGGCTGATGCGCGAGCATGAGGCCGGCACGCACAACCACAGCCATCTGCTCTGGGGGCTGATGGTGTTTCAACTGTGGCGCGAGCGGTTCAAGGCGGCGATCGAGCTGCCGGGAGTGCGCGTCCATGCTGCGTAATGCCGCTCGGCTAACGGCCAATCACTACGATCTCCTCGTCGTCGGCGCTGGCATCCATGGGGCCTGTGCCGCCTGGGAGGCGGCGCTGCGGGGCTTGCGCGTGGCGTTGATCGATGCCCGCGACTTCGGCGCCGCGGCCTCGAGCAACAGCCTCCGCACCCTGCATGGCGGACTGCGGCACCTGCAGCGCTTGGATCTGCGGCGGATGCGCGAGTCGGTCCGCGAGCGTCGCGAGTGGCTGCGCCTCGCGCCGCATCTCGCGCGACCGCTGCGTTTCATCCTGCCCACTCACGGACAGGGCCTGCGCGGTCCGCTCGTGATGCGCGCCGCGCTCTGGGTCAACGATCTCTTGAGCGCCGACCGCAATCGGGGGGTGCGCACCGATCGACGGCTGCCGCGCGGAACCCTCCTGAGCGAAAGCGACGCCCGTGCGGCGCTCCCGGGTCTTACGCTCGATGACTGCAACGGCGCGGCCGTCTGGCACGATGCGGTGTGCCTCGACACCGAGCGGCTGCTCTTCTCGGTCGTGAGCGCGGCCGCGGACGCCGGGGCCGAGGTCATCAACTACGTGCGCGCCACGGGCCTCATTGCGCAGCGGTCCCGGATCGGCGGCGTGCACGCGCGCGATGAGCTTTCGGGCCGTGAGATGGAAGTGCGGGCGAGGTCGGTCATCAACGCCGCCGGCGCCTGGGTGGAGGACTGGCTTCCGGCCGGGGCGGGACGACCCCAGGCGCCGATGTTCCGCGCCTCGCGGGCATTCAACCTGCTGACGCGCGCACTGCCGTTTCAGGATGGCGTGGGCGTCACGGTTCGCACGCGTAGCGGCGGCGATGCGACCTATTTCATACTGCCGTGGAACGGACATTCACTCATCGGGACGCGGCACTTGCGGTGTGACCCCGCCACGCGCTCGAGCGACATCATGCGCGAGGAGGTACTCGCCTTTCTCGCCGATCTCAACACCGCGCTCGGTGCGCACCGGCTGCGAAGCAGCGACCTGCGCGGGGTCTTCGCGGGCTTGCTGCCCGCGGAGGAGGACCCTACGGGCTCCGAGCTCGCGCTGCAGCGCGACCCACAGGTCATCGATCACGGGCCGGCGGGACTTGCGGGCCTCCTCTCCGTCGTCGGCGTCAAATGGACGATCGCCCCGGCCGTGGCGGACGAGGCGGTGAGGATCGCCTGCCGGCAGCTAGGCTTCGCCGATGAGCTGCGCCACCGCCCCCGCAGGCTCGCTCCACCGGCGAGCGCATTTTTCGCCACGCCCGGGACCGTGTCCGCGCTCGATCACGCCACCTTGTCCTACCTCGAGCGTTGTTATGGCGCGGCGCACCGCAACGTGCTCGCACTCATGGAGGGCGATCCTGTCCTCTGCGCGCGCGTCGTACCCGATCTGCCCGTGGTGCTCGCGCAGATCGCGTATGCGGCGCGCACGGAGATGGTGGCACGCCTCACCGATGCGGTGATGCGCCGGACACCGCTTTACTTGAGCCACGCGCTCGATCGGCCGGCACTCACCGCCTGTGCGGCCACGCTCGCGCGCGAGCTGCGCTGGAGCAGCAGGGAAACCGGCGCCCAGGTGGATGAAGCCGCCCGCGCGCTCGCCGCCTTTCACGGTCCGCTCGTGAGCGACCTCGAGCCCGCGGCGGCCTGACACAGGAGTTCCCACATGACGAGCACCAGCCCCGTTGCCGAAAGCCGCCACTCAGCGTCGGTGCCGCAAAAAAGCGGCACGCCGTGGCAGCTGCAGATGTACGCCAAATCGCTCAAGAAGCGCCAGAAGGTCGAGCTCCTCATGCGGCTCATGGGGCCCCTCGCCAGCGAGCGCTGCCTCCTCATCTCCGGACATGACAACAACGGTGCGATGAACCATCACTTCCGCGCCGCGGGCGGCCGCTGGAGCTGGGGCCAGGTCTACAGCCAAGGGATCGAGGAGATGGCGGAATTCCTCGGCGATCCGGTGGCGCACGTCGACATCAACCGCTTTCCCTTTGCCGATGCGGCCTTCGATGTCGTGATCGTGATCGACGTGCACGAGCACTTTGCCGACTTGAGCGGCATCAACCGCGAGATCCGCCGGGTGCTCGCGCCCGGCGGCCTCGCCATCATCACGACACCCAATGGCGATACCCGGCTGCCGGTTGCCCTGCTCAAGCGTCTCATCGGCATGGGACCGGCCACCTACGGTCATGTGGTGCAGGGCTACCGCATTCGCGAGCTCGAGCAGATGTTCCGCGGCGTCGACCTGCGGCCGGTGGCGAGCGGCGGCTACTCGCGTTTCTTCACCGAGCTCGCCGAGCTCCTCATCAACTTCGGCTACGTGAAGGTGCTCGCGCGCAAGCAGGAGCACCCCCAAGTGATGGCAGGCACGATCGCGCCCACCTCGCGCAAGGAGCTCGAGGCGGTGCGCCGGGAATACCGCATGTACTCGCTCATCTACCCTTTCATGTATGTGTTCTCGCTGCTCGATAAGCTGATCCCGGGGCGCGGCGGCTACGCGGTCGCCGTCGCCGCACGACGATGATGCTGCCGACCCTCAAACCTCCGGTGTTGGTCACCGGCGCGGCCGGGTTCGTCGGCTCGCACTTGGCACCCTATCTCGCTGCCCGCGGCTTTAAAGTCAGGGCCATCGACGTGCATCCTGCGGCGCACCCGGAGGGCAGTGGCGTGGATTTTCGCGTGCAGGATATCCGCGAGCCGCGGGGCCTTGCCGCGGCGCTCGCCGGGGTCGACACGGTGTTTAACCTCGCCAGCGTGCACCTCGATGTGCATGCGACGGCGGCGCAGTTCGAGTCGGTCAACGTCAGGGCGCTCGAGCAGCTCATCGAGCTGAGCGCCGCCGCAGGCGTGCGCCGGGTCGTGCAGGTAAGCAGCGTCGGGGTGTACGGGCACGTGGCGCACCCGCCGGCGGCCGAGGACGCACCGCTCAACCCCGAGAACGACTACGAGCGCACCAAGGCCGCGGGCGAAGCGGCCGCGCACCGCATCGCCGAGCGCACGGGCCTCGATCTGGTCATCGCGAGACCCTCGTGGGTATACGGGGTCGGCTGCCCGCGCACCGCCAAGCTCATCGGAGCGCTGCGCAAGCGGCAGTTTTTCTTCATCGGCCGCGCCAACAACCTCCGCCATCCGATCTACATCGATGATCTCAACGCCGCCCTCGAGCTCACCGCCACGGCCGGACCCGAAGTCTCCGGTCGCACGTTCAACATCGCCGGGCCGCGCTGGATGACGGTGGAGGAAATGGTGGGCGAGTTCGCGCGCGCGCTGCGCGTGCCTCTGCCGGTCGTTCACGCCCCCCGCTGGCTCGGGCTCGCGGCCGGTTGGACCGCGGAGCGGGTGAGCGCGCTCATCGGCGTGGAGCCCCCGATCTCGAGGCGCACGCTCGCCTTTTTCGAGAACGACAACGCGTTCGATATCCGCGCGGCGCGCCAGTCGCTCGGCTTCGAGCCCCGGATCGATCTTCCCTCGGGCGCGCGCGCGGTCATCGCGCTCGGGCAGCAGGCTTTACCGCGGTGACGGCCAGCTTGTAGGCCAGCGCTTTGGCAACAGGTTCGGGCAACGAGTTGAGCGCCTTCAATCCTACCCAACATGTGGCTGCCGGTCGGCCGCGCTCCGTGGGAGTCATGGGCCGAGTGCTCGATCAGCTGCCCGATGGACTCGGGCTTTATTGCAGCCACCTCCTGCGCAACATGGTCATGCTCGATCGGCGCAGCCGCTATGTGATCTGGCTGCGAAGCGCCGAGCACCGGGACCTGTTTCGCGATTTTCCCAACGCCGAGACTCATGTCCTCGCGGCACGGAGCAAGCTCTTGTGGGACCAGGTGGCCGTTCCGGCCGCCGCGCGCCGCTTCGGTGTCGATTTGATATTCAACCCGAAGTTCTCGATTCCGTTCGCGACGCGCCGTCCCTGCGCTTTCGTGCTGCAGGATTCCGACTGGTACGTCAACCCGCAGAGCTATCCCTGGTATGACAGGCTGTACATCCGGCTGCTGCTGCCGCTTTACTGCCGCAAGGCGAGCCGGCTGCTCGTCATCTCGCAATTCACCCGCGACTCGCTCGCGCGCCATGGCGTGCTCCGCGCCGAGAGCGCGGCGGTGATTCATGCGGCGGTAGGCTCCAACTTCGTGCCAACCCGGGACGAGGCGGCCGTGCGCGGCTTCAGGCTCCAGCACCATCTACCGGAGGCGTTCATCCTCACGGCGACGAGGGCGCATCATTCCGGTCTCACGCACTCACCGCCCTATCCCGGCGGCAACAACGAGCGTTTGATCCGGGCCTATCGCCGCTATCGCGAGCGGGGTGGGCAATTGCCGCTCGTCGTGGCCGGTGATCGTATCGGGGAGTATCTGCGGGCTAGAGGCTTCGCCGAGGCGGACCTGAAGGACATCCGCTTCATCGGCTTCGTGCCGAACGCGCACATGCATCTCGCCTATCATGCGGCCACGTTTTTCGTCCTGACGAAGCTTTGTGACAGCTTCGGTCTGCCGATCCTCGAAGCCATGGCGAGCGGCTGTCCGGCCATCGTG
Organism: Steroidobacteraceae bacterium; assembly: GCA_049579785.1. Classification (GTDB taxonomy): domain Bacteria; phylum Pseudomonadota; class Gammaproteobacteria; order Steroidobacterales; family Steroidobacteraceae; genus 13-2-20CM-66-19. The sequence continues at coordinate 31,808 of JBAUOO010000093.1, read as the reverse complement.
CCGAAGACCTGCGCCGGCCCCGAGGTGGCAGGCTGCGCGGCCCGCCTCATCGATCCATACGATGAGGCGGACATCAGCCAAGCGCTGCTCGAGATGGAGCGCTCGGCGGAGCGCCGCTCTGAGCTACAGCGCCTCGGTCTCACGCGAGCAGAGGGATTCACGTGGGCCGAGAGCGCTCGCCGCACTCTCGCCGTACTCGATGAGCTTTGCCCGGTAGCGGCGAGCGGCTAGAGGCACCACGACGCCCGCAAAGCATCCCTGCACGCCTCAGCGCAGCGATGGGCGGACCTCGCTCGCTACGGTGTGGTCCGCACTCTCGCGCGGCTCGCGCACATAGGGCAATGCCAGCCAGCTCGTGAGCAGGAAGCGCACCAGCCATCCGGCCGAGATGCCGTACAACACGCCGACGAGTCCCCAGGGTCCGGTCAGGAATGCGCCCACCACGCTGACAGCGATCGAGCCCCAGCAAATGAGGCTCAGCACGCGCAGCCGCCGCTCCTCGCCGCAGGAGACCACGAGGGCGGTACTGAAGCCGCTCATGACCTTGAGGAACCCGGACACGAGCGCAGCGGCAATCAACGCGTGCGTGAGCGTATAGCGGCCTGCAACCAGCCAGTGCGCGAGCGGCGGGGCGAGGAGCCAAATGGCCACCGAGCCGGCGGCGACGGTGCCGAACACGAGCGCGGCTTCCCGAGCGACCTTCGCGCGCCGCGCGCGCGCGCCGCCGGCGATGCGCAGGGTTGGAATCAGCGTGAATTGCACCGCCGCCTGCAGCAGCCGAAAGGGCGAGCTCACGAGCGCCGCGAGCACGCTATAGACCGCCAGATCATGTAATCCGACGATGGGACCGAGGAGCAGGCGTTCGAGCTGCATGAAGGCCGCGGCGCAGCTCTGGACGCTCAGCAGCGAGAGCGCCTCCCGGCGCAGTCCCCAGGGTGTCGGCTGGCGCTCGCCGGTGTCCGCGCGACCTCGAACGAGCCGCCAAACGGCCGCCGCCGCGAGCATCGCGATTGCTCCAACGAGCAGGCACACGGCGCCCGCGCTGCTCATGCCAAGCGCCGCGGCCACGACCGCCACGAGCGCGAGGGCGCCATTGAGCAGCTGCACGACCCACACCGCCGTGCGCAACCGCTGCTGGCCCTGGAAGTGCCCGCCCGCCGATTGCGCGACCCCCAGAGCGAGCGTGATCAGCGCCACGCTCACGGCGACAGTTGCCGAAAGGTGATAGACGAGGGCGGCGACCATCGCCGCGCCCAGCGCCGTCGTTGCAGAGGCACTCAGGGCCGCACGTCGCCAGGGGGCGTCGAGCCGGATGCCGCGGCGGGCGGCGACCTGGTCGAGACCCAAGGGCGCGGTGAGGCCCGCGACGGCCACGATACCGAGCACGAGCGCCACGACCCCATACTCGTGTGTCGGCAGGACCCGCGCGAGGAGCAGGCTTCCGAGACTGAAGCCGACGCCACCCAGTCCCATGGCCGCCGCGGTGCGCAGCGACGCCGAGCGATAGAGCGCCTTCAGCATCGGGTGGCAGTGAAGCGGTATGGCACCCAGGTAAATGGTGCCTGAGCTGCCAAGGTTCCCTGCGGTCCCGTCATCGGCAACGCCTTCGGCTCAGGCACGGTTGATGCTTAGCCGTCGCCGATTGGAGTCAGATTCCGCGCGGGGGTGAGCCTGTGGTGATTCGCACGTCGCTGATGCTGCTAAGCGCAGCGCTCGCGGCAACCGCCTCCGCCGCCGGCAGACTCGACGTTCTTCCGCGGTTTGGCGCGGTCACGACGGGCCAGCCGCTCACCCTCACAGCCTTCACCCGCGAGCCCGCCGGCATCATTTGGCGCGTGAGCCCGGCGGGAGGCTCGGTGAGGCCGGCGATGAGCCGTAGCGGCCGGGCGGTCGTGTTCGTGGCGCCGAGCCGGCCCGGTGTTTACACCATCACCGCCACGACCAACGCCGCTTCTGCCCAACCGGGCGATCCGGTGCAAAGCCGCTCGATCCAAGTCGGCGTCACCGATCTCCCCGGCATCTATACCTATCACGACGATCTTGCCCGCAACGGCGCCAACGAGCTCGAGTACGCGCTCACGCCGCGCGATGTCAATGCCGCCAGTTTCGGCAAGCTCTTCTCCTGTCCGGTGGACGGCGCCATTTATGCCCAGCCGCTGTGGGTCTCGCACCTGAAAGTGGGCGGCAGAATGCGCAATGTCGTATTCGTCGCGACGGCGCACGACAGTCTTTACGCTTTCGATGCCGATGCAAGCCCCTGCGTTACGCTGTGGAAAGACAATCTCATCGGCCGACACCACGGGAGTGACGGCGGAGAGGCGACCGTTCCGGCCGGCCCGCGACTGCGGCTCGTCGGCAAGGGTGATGGCGACATGACCCCGGAAGTCGGCATCACGAGCACGCCGGTGATCGATCCGCGCACCGGTACGCTCTACGTCGTATCGAAGTCGGTCATCTACTCGGCGGGACTTCACTTTTACCTGCGATTGCACGCCATCGACCTCGCGACCGGCGCCGAGAAGCGAGGATCTCCCGTGACGATCACGGCAACCTTTGCCGGCGATGGCGGCACGACAGTGCATTTCGATCCGCGCACCGAGAATCAGCGCGCCGGCCTCGCGTTCGCGAACGGCACCGTGTACGTCCCATTCGGCTCTCACGAGGACGGCGAGCCGTTTTATGGCTGGATACTCGGGTATCGATACGACGGCTCCGCCTTCCAGCGAGCATACACGCTCAACATTGCGCCCGACGCCGGGGAGGGCGGGGTGTGGATGAGCGGCGCGGCGCCTGCCGTTGACGAGGCCGGTGATCTGTACATCGTCACTGGAAACGGGCGCTTCGATGCGACGGCGGCTCACCCGCCGAACGATGACTACGGCGACTCGCTCCTCAAGCTCTCCGATCATCTGAAGGTCCTGCAGTACTTCACGCCCTCCGACCAGCGATTCAACTACGTCCAGAACAATGACTTTGGCGCGGGCGGTGTGGTGCTCGCGAGGCTGCCGCAAGGCAGCCCCATCCGCCGCGTCGCGATCACCGGCGGCAAGGACGGGGATATGTTCGTCCTTAAGCAGGCGCATCTGGGCGGCTATGGCGACACCCAGGCGGTGCAGATGTTCGGAACCGGAACGGAAACCGCCTTATCCGGCGCGACTCCGGGACTGATCTTCGGAGAGGGAGCGTTGTGGAACGATCGCTACTATGTGACCGGTGCGGGGGAGCCGCTCAAGCTCTACCGGCTCGATCCGGCCACGGCGCATCTTAACTTCGAGGCGGCGGCTTCACGGCCGAGCACCTACGGCTATCCGGGTGCCACGCCGGCGATCTCCGCACGGGGAGATGCGGACGGGATCGTCTGGGTTCTCGACGATCGCCTCTACTGCACACCGGCCTCACAAGGCTGCGGTCCCACGGTGCTGCGGGCCTACGATGCCAAGACGCTGCGCCTGCTATGGAGCAGCCCGCGCTCGGGTCCCGGCGCGCCGGGTAATGCCGTCAAGTTCACGGTCCCCACCATCGCCAACGGGAAGGTCTACGTCGGTACGCGCGGCGACAACACCGGGGGCGTGTACGGCTCGAGCCGCGTCTCGGGCGAGCTCGATGTGTTTGGGCTGGCCGCCACGCAGGAGCTGCCGCTCCCATAGCGCGAGGTTAAGCAGGGTCCAGAAGAGATGACTGTGATTCTGCCGGCGCGCCTGATGCTCCCGCCACAGCCGCTCGAGCGCCTCGCGCCGGAAATGCTCTCCAACGAGAGGCGAGCAGAACACCTCATCACGGGTGAGCTCCAGGAGCTCGCCGCGGATCCAGTTCTTCATCGGTATGCTGAACCCCTGCTTCGGGCGCATCGCAATGCCGGGCGGCAGCCGCTCGCGCATGGCCCGCTTCAGCAGCCACTTGGTGGTCAAGCCGCGTAGCTTCGCGCCCGTCGGCAAGGAGTAGCAGTACTCGACCACCCGGTGGTCGAGGAAGGGCGGCCTCACCTCCAGCCCGCAGGCCATCGACATCTTATCGACCTTCATGAGCACGCTGTCCGGCAGCACCGTGTTGAGCTCGACGTACTGCTCCCGCGATCCACGCTCCCTCGGTGCTTGCGAAGACCAACGCTTGATCGGCGCAAAGGGATCGGTGTCGAGGTCAGAAAGGCACTCGGGCTTAAGAATCGCGGCGGTCTGCGCCGGATCGCTGAAGTACTGCCAGCGGATGTGCTCACCATCGCGGCTCAGGAGCGCTCCCTGGAGGAAGCGCTTGATGAGGTTGCTCGCGCCCTTCTTGAGCTCGTTGTCGGGCAGACAGGCGACGGCCGCACGGTAGAGGCGCTGGCGCTGCGGCAGCGGCAGCCGCTCGAGCCAGAAGTTCGCCTTGCTGGCGCGAAAGCGGTCGTAGCCCATCAGGAGCTCATCGCCGCCGTCTCCGCTCAGGCAGACCTTGACGTAGCGCCGCGCCTCCTCGCAGATCAGCATGAAGGGCAGGTTCGAAGGATCCGTGGTCGGCTCATCGAGATGCCAGACCGAGCGCTGGATGGCCGCGGCGTCGACCGGCCGCACGAGAAGCTCGGTGTGCCGCGTATGGAAATGCTCGGCGACCCGCCGGGCGTACTCGAATTCGCTGAAGGAAGCCTCGCGGTAGCCGAGCGCGAAGGTCTGCACGCCCGCCGGCAGCGTGCGGCTCAAGAAGCTTACGATGGTGCTCGAGTCGATGCCCCCCGAGAGGAAGGCGCCGAGCGGCACATCGCTCATCGTATGCTCGGCGCAGGAGCGCTCGAGGAGCTCCGTCAGCGCCTCCTCGGAGGCAGCGGCTTGCTGGCGCTCGAGTGACCAGTAGCGGCTCAGGCGCGCGCGTCCGCCCGCCTCGAGCGTGAGGAGGCAGCCCGGCAGGAGCTTGTGGATGCCCGCAAAGAGCGTCGCTGGGGCAGGGACGAACTCGTAGCCGAGGAGCTCGAGCAGACCCTGACGGTGTAGCGCTCGCGGCAGCGTCGGGTCCGCGAGCAGCGCCTTGATCTCCGAGGCGAAGCGCAGTCGCCCCTGCGCCAGGGCATAGTAGAGCGGCTTCAGCCCGAGTCGATCACGTGCCAACACCAGCCGCCGCCGCGAGGCGTCCCAGATGGCAAGGGCGAACATGCCGGTGAGATGCCGCGCGAAATCGAGGCCGTACTCCTCGTAAGCGTGGACGATCGCCTCGGTGTCGCTGCGGCTGCGGAACACGTGTCCCTTGGCCAGGAGCCGCGCGCGTAGTTCCAGATGGTTGTAGATCTCCCCATTGAAGCTGATCCAGACGGTGCCGTCCTCGTTCGAGAGCGGCTGGCGCCCGGCATCGCTTAAGTCGACGATGCTGAGCCGCCGGTGGCCGAGCGACACGCCTTCGGCTACGTAGGTGCCGTGATCGTCCGGGCCGCGGTGCACCAGCCGCGCCTTCATCTTCTCGATCAGCCGCGCATCGCTCCAGTTGAATCCGCATATGCCACACATGACGCGCCCCTTTATTGCTCTCCGGCGCGATACGGCTGCGCAGTGACCCTCATGTGCTCGGTGACCGGATCGTTGGAGGTGCCCGGGGAGTCGTGCCTGCAATATGCAGGCCCAGCTTGCGGCTCGCGCGAAGCTTGCGCTCACGCCGTTTCCATTCGGCGACACTGGGAATACTTCCTGCTTAGCCGACGAGCGTGTCGGTGGCGCACCCTCCTCGAGCACATACCCCGGCGGTCAGCTTCTCCCGTCAACGCCGTGCTCAACTTTCCGTCATCGTGCACGCGGACGAGCGATCGAGGCCGGCGCCGTGACCAGCACCTCGATGATGGTCAACATGCCGGGGACGGCGGAGGCGCTGCGCAAGCGCAGTCTCGGGGCGCATGCGCTCCTCGGCAAGCTATCGCTGTCGCAGCTCGAGCCGGAAGTCACCGCCCAGCTCGCGATGCTGCGCGATGCGGGAGTGAGGGTTTCGCATCTGGATGGCCACAAGCACCTACACCAACTACCGGTCGTCTGCGCCGCGGTCGCGAACGTGCTCCCCCGGTTTGGAATCGAGAGAGTCAGAATTACACGGCTCGCAAGCATCGGCGAGGCGCGCAGCGCCTCCATGCTGGCGCGCGAGATCTACTGCCATCCGGGCACGGCGGCGGCGGATCAAGGCAAGCCCGGCAGCCACCGGCGCGGTCAAGAGCTCGAGTTCCTGCTCTCGCCACAGTTTCGCGCGGTGTTGGCGGCGAGCGGCGCGCTGCTCGTCAGTTACTGGCGTGTATGAGCTCGATGCGCATTCTGAAGATCATCCCACAAGCCTTCTACGCACCCAGGGGCACGCCGCTCAGCGCCTATCATCGCGCGCGCGAGCTCCTCGCGCGCGGTCACGAGGTCGACATTCTGACCTACGGGCTCGGCACGCCACCGCCGGGTCTCAACGCCCGGCTCTTTCGCGCTCGCGGACCGCACTTCTGGCGCACGGTGCCCGCCGGTCCCTCGGGCCGCAAGATCTGGCTCGATGCGCTGCTCTTCGCGAGCCTCATCGGACGGCTCTGCCGGCAGCGCTACGATGCGCTCTACGCCCACGAGGAGGGGGCGCTGCTGGCGCGCATCGCCGGAGCGCTCTTTCGCATCCCCTATGTCTATGACATGCACTCGAGCCTGCCGCTGCAGATCACCGAGTGGAAGTTCAGCCGCCGGCGATGGGTGGTGGCGCTCTTTCGCTTCATCGAGCGGCTGTGCGTGAGCGGCGCCTGCGCGGTGGTCGCCATCTCACCGGCGGTGGCGCGCGCGGCGAGAAGCGCCTGGCCGGATGCCCTTTGCGTGGTGCTCACCAATTACTTCGAGCCCGAGAACGTGCCCGACAGCCCTGACCGCGCCGCGATTCGCGCCCGCCACGGAGTGGGTGCGCACGAGAAGCTCATCGTCTATACCGGCTCCTTCGTGGCGTTGCAGGCGCTCGATCTGCTGCTCGAGGCGATGCCGCGAGTGCTCGCGGCCGTGCCGAGCGCGCGCTTGCTCCTCGTGGGAGGTACCGCCACCGAGATCGCCCGGCTGCGCGCCGAGGCCGAGCGGCTCGGTATCGCCGATCGCGTGATCCTCGAGCGGGCGCGCCCGCAGAGTGAGATTCCGGCTTACCTCGAGGCCGCGGATGCGCTCGTCTCACCGCGCGTGCGGGGCATCAACCCGCCGGGCAAACTGCTCTCCTATCTCGCCTCCGGGCGGCCTGTGGTCGCCACCAACACTCTGGTTCACAACCAGCTTCTCACCGCGGATTGCGCGATCCTGACCCGTGCGGATGCTTCCGGGCTCGCGGACGGCCTGGTACTCGCGCTCACCGACACCTCGCTCACCACGGCGCTCGCGGAGGCGGGCCGTCGAGTGTTGATGCAGCTTTGCTCCAAGGCGAGTCGCGATGGCGCCTACGAGCAGATCCTCTCGGCCGTGCGCAGCGCGGGCGAGCAACGACGAAGGCACACGGCATTCATCTCCTCGCACCACCGGCACTGAAGAGCGCTCACGGCCGCGAGCGCCGGTGAGCCGGGCCAGCCGGGCGCCCTCGTCACGCCCGGCGCAAGAACGAGATCAGCGCCAGGATGATGAAAATGATGAAGATCACCTTCGCGATCCAGGCGGCCGTCGCGGCCAGGGCCCAGAAACCGAGGATCCCGGCCACGATGGCGATGATGAGAAAGACGACCGCGTAGTACAGCATTCTCGGGGCTCCTGAGCCGTTTACGGTCGTGGCGCAAATTTTGGTCCCGGCAACCGAAGCCCCCGTTATTCGCGCATCCGGACAAGCGCTGCGGTGCACGCTGCTCGGGGCCATCGTCCGCTGGGTGCCATCAACGACAGCGTGCGCGCCAACATCACCTTTGACCGGTCCGACGCCAACCTCGCCAACCTCGCGGACACAACCCACAACACAAACACCGCCAACACCGCCAACACCGCCAACACCGAGGCTCATCCCCGAGGAGTAAGGCGCGCTAGACCGCCTGGCCGGCGGCGCGCAGTTGCTGCTTCAACTCCTCCAGCTCCTTGGCGATCCCCGCACGCTCATCGGCGGGAAGCGCGAGTTGACCGAGCAACTCCAACGCACCCTGATAGGTGAGACTTGCGCCGTCCAAATGGCGTCGCTTCTTCTCCCCGTTCTCGAGCGCCGCCGCAGCATCCAGATGCCCCCGAACCACCGTCAACTGCGCCTTCAGATGCTCTATGCTGCGGAATTTTTGCACGCTGAGTACCCGTCATGAAACCACACACACCCTGAAGGCACGCACGATCCGTGCCGGGCCGAGCTTCCTTACATGAATGAGAGGTAAATGAACGCAACGTGATGAACACGGCGTGAACGAGTTGGGTCGTCAGTTTCTTAATGTTGGGAATAGTCCCCCGTCTGCGGTTGGCGACGAAGCTCGAGCGCGAGCCGCCAACGCGACCAGGGCTCGACCTCAACGATCGTGCGCCCCGCGGCGGTGGGAAGCTGGGCAGCCGACCTCGTGCCTGCTCCGCAGCTGTGCGACACCCGCCACGCGCATCGGCGTGGCCGATGAGTTGGCAGAGGCGCCGGCGAAGCCCTCGCGGGCAGCGGCCGCGGGGGCGTACCGATGGGGCGTATCGGTAGCCCGGCGCTGCCGGACAACGCTACCAGCGGTAGGCGACCGAGAGGTCGAATGTGGCCTGGATCCTGCGCTCCACCAGCGGACTGCGGCCGGCGCTGCCCAGGAGCTCGCTCACGGCGAGGTCCGTGTTGGCAAGCCAATGAGGGGTGAGAAAGCAGGTGGCGCTGAAGCCGACCCCGGCGGCCTGCAGTCCGCCGTGCGCGGGGAATGCCGGATCGCCGGACTCGAGCGCCTGGCGGGGACTGATGCCATAGACGGTCTGCAGATGCTCGCGGTCGGCGATCGTGACCGACGGGCCGGCGAACATCACGAGCTTGCGTGAGCTGCCTGGAAGCGGCGAGTAGATCTCGAGATCACCCACCAGCCCGGCAGTGCCGCCGGCGATCTTGCGGATATCGCCCCGCAAAAGAATGGGCAGCCGCTTCGAGATGACGTAGGTGCCCGCGAGCTTGAAAAACGGTGCCCGCGGAATGTCCCCCAGGCCATGCAAGGTCGCGTAATGCGATGACATCGCCCGGCCGAGGTCGAGGCCCATGGCGAGGGAGACGCGATATTGTTTGCCGACCAGCACGTTGACGCCGAGCCCCTCGCCGGTGGAGAGAAAGGCGCGATTGCGGTAGCGGATATTGAGGACGGGACCGGCCGCCGCCTCATACTGGCTCGCCCCGCTATAGGCGGGCCGAGTCGAGGCGGCGATGCCGGCGATGACATCCCATTGGGGGATTGTCGGTGCGAAGAGGTTCTCGAGCGCGATTCCGCCCGAGTATTGCCACTCCTGCATCGGCGAGGGGGTTTGGGCCCGTGCAACGCGCGCTGCGCAGGCGCAGGTCGCCGCAAGCAGACATGCTGCCAATATCTTGCCAAACAACCAGCGGTGACCTCCGCCAAGTCAACGGCGGAGGCGGGTGTTTGTTCCCGTTTGAGCGCCGGCCGAATGCAGCCCGAGCCGAACGCTTTTCGATCAGCGCGCGTCGTGGAAGATCACGCCCAGCGTGTGCCGCCGACCCGAACGCACTCGACTGACGCCGTGACGCAGATTCACGCGATACTCACCGCGCGTCCCCCGAACCGGCCGGTGGTGCACCGCGAAGATGACGGCATCGCCCTGGCGAAGCAGCACCACCTCCGCGCGCGATTGCCTGCGCGGGCGCTGCTCGGTGAGCACGAATTCCCCGCCGGTGAAGTCGCGCCCCGGCTGCGAGAGCAATACGGTCAACTGCAGAGGGAACACCCACTCGCCATAGAGATCCTGGTGCAAACAGTTGTAATCCTGCGGGCCGTACTCGAGCAGGAGCGGTGTTGGTTTCACCTGGCCCGCCGCATGGCAGCGGGCGAGGAAGGCCTCGAGCGTCGGCGGAAAGCGCCGCTCGGCTCCCAGCCGCCGGCTCCATTCGTTGGCGATAGGGGCGAGGTGCGGATAAAGCGCCGCGCGCAGCTCCCCGACCGGCGAGGGCAGGGGATAGGCGAAGTACTTGTACTCGCCTCGACCGAAGCCGTGACGACTCATGACGATGCGGCTGCGAAAGCGACTGTCGTCGCCGTAGAGCCCGGCGAGCTCCTGGCACGCTGCGGCAGAGAGCAGACCCGGCAGAACCCCGCAGCCCTGCGAGTCCAGCTGAGCCGCGACAGCCGCCCAATCTATAGCTTTATATTTCAGAGTGTTACAAGACATTCCTCAAGTAACACCGTCATGGCTCGCGACCCGCCGTCAGCGGAAATCCCGCCTCGCGCCACGCCGTGATACCGCCATCCAGCGCCGCGGCGCGCTGAAATCCGAGCTCGCGCAGCGTTGCGGTCGCCAGGGTCGATATGCGGCCCAATTCGCAATACACGACGATTCGCCGGGTCGGGTCCGGCAGGTCCTGATTGACGCGCAACTCGAGCTGGCCGCGCGGCAGCAGCTTCGCCCCGGGAACATGACCCTGCTCGTAGGCTTCGCGCTCGCGCACATCGAGAACGATCAACTCCGGGGCGCCATTCTCGACCCGGGTCTTCAGTTCCGTGAGTGACATGAAGGGAACGGCGGCCGCCGCTTCGGCCAGCATTTGTGAGACCGTTTTCGCCCCGTTCATATTGGAGCGCAGTGCCTCGGTCAGATGCGACGGCATGCCGAGGTTGAGATTGCGCATCATTTCGCAGAACTGCGCGCGCTCGCGGACCTGCAGACGCTGATTCGTCGCGATCTCCTCGGCGATCGTGGAGTGAACCCGGCCCTTGTAATCATGTGCCGGAAACACCAGCAGCGCAGGATCGAGCCGCAGCAGGTGGTTGAACAGGCTGTCGTGGAGCGCATCCGGGTCGCCGCTCGGAAGATCGGTGCGGCCGGTCGCCCCGATGAGCAGCGTATCGCCCGTGCATATCCGGTCCTCGACCCGCAGGCACATCGAATCGCGCGTATGTCCGGGCGTGTGCAGCACCTGCAGTCGCAACTTTCCTACGAGGAGCATGTCGCCATCATCGAGCCGCAAGTCCACGAACGGGGCGGGACTCATGCGATGCATCGCCACCGGGGCGCTCAACTGCCGCGACAGTGTGCGGGTTGCCGAAAAATGATCGGCATGCGTGTGCGTGTCGATCAGATAGTGGATGCGCAGCCCATTGCGTGCCGCGAGGCCGAGATAACGGTCGATCAGGCCGATTTCCGGATCGATCAAGGCGGCCGCGGAGGTCTCGGCGCAGCCGACGAGGTAGGACTTGCAGCCACCGGCCGAGAGTTGCTCGAAGATCATCGTTGACTCCCCCCGCGATCCCCGCTGGAATTCTAGCGAACCAGCGAGGCGGCGGCGTATGCCGTTTTGATCTCGGCCGGCAGGAGCCTCACCACGAGGTGAACGAGCAGGGGGACGAGAACGAGATCATCGATCAGGCCGGCGAAGGGCAGGGCGAAATTGACCGGATCGAGCGCGTAGAGCGCGAGCAGCACGGCGACCGGCCAGAGCCAAAGCGGCCGGCGGGGATGGCGCAGCGCGAACCAGAGCAGGCGCAAATCGCCCGCCACCAGCCGCCCGAGCCGAAGCCATCGAATCATTCGCCCATGATGTGAAGGCGGCGCGCTCAGAGTCAAGCGCGAAAGCTATTCTCGAGCGTACCTCGTCGTGCAGAGGAGATGATCGGATTCGAGGATCGCATCGGCCGCGGTATTGCCGATCGAGGCGTACCAGTACACCCGCTCCTCGCGAGCGTAGGGCAAGAGGGTCGCCGGGTCGGTGAGGATGCGAACTTCGGTCGAGGCGAAATAGTCCGCGAAGAGACTGTTGGGAGGGGCGCCACCCAAATCCTCGAGCACGTGTCTGAGCGACTTGGGGTCGGGCGTTGCCCGAATCACGATCTCGACGCACTTCCTCACCGCCGCGCCAGCGGCACAGGGCAGCTTGCGGGTGAAGGCGAAATCGATCCGCTGCTCGACCACGAATTCAGACATGCCGGGAAGAAACATGGGGGCGGAGATCTCATACCACACGCCCTGCTCGAGGGTCGCGCCCACCCACATGGCGGTCTCGAGCTGGTAGTTCTGTGCCGCGTCGGCCTCGAGCATCCCGGGTGAGAAATCCACGGCGGTTTTTGCCGCGAGATCTTCCACCGCGCTTCGCGCCCGATCACCGGCGGGCGCGCTGGCTCGGATGGACTTGTCCGTCGAGGCGATGAGCCGGGTCGCGAACCCCTTTGCATTCCTCACCCCGACGAACTCTCCCTTGGCACTCACCTTGAAGTTGAGTGCGGGAAGCGGTGCGGGAGGGAACACCAGGTATCGCCTCTGTGCGCCCGGCTCGGACGGCCAGACTCCCGGCTGATAGCGGCTCAAGCGGTGCGAATAGGTGACGCTCCAGCCGCTCGCGTGTATGGCCGCGATGCGCCGCCCGAAGGCCGCCGCCGCGCGGCTGTGCGCGATCTGACCTCCATCGAGAGACGCGCGGCTCAACTCAAGCGTGATCCGGGCATCGGAGGAATGCCAGCCGAACCTCAAGGTTACCCGGCGCCGCGGGAAGCCCCGCATGAGGCGAGCGACCTGCTCAGTACCCGCCGGCTCACCGCGCCAGGTGAGCAGCAGCTTGAAGTTCTCCCGCGCGTCGTCCGCGAAGCCGTACTCCCGGTCCATCCGCAGAGCCTCCTTAAGGGCCACAACGGCCGCGGCGTTCTCGCCGAGCCGGCGTAGAGCGATCGCCGTGTTGAACTGCATGATGACCATCGAGTGGTATTCAAACTCGTTGCGGTAAAGCTTCACCGCGCGGCGCGCCGCCTCCACCGCCGCCAGCAACTCGTCCCGGCGGTCGACAGCGCTCCCGCAGGCAGCGCGGCCGAGGTGCTGCTGGTACTCGAGGCCCGCCACGAGCGCCCAGCCGTCGGGAAACATGACGTGCGTTTCGGGACTCGCGCCGACGCTACCGAGCTGTTCCTGAGCGAGATTGAGGCGCTGCGCGCACGGGCCGGCGGCTTTGCTCAGGAGGAACTGAGCAAAGGCGAGTTTGGTGCTGAGCACCGCGGGTGAGGCGGGGTCCGCCTGCTGCAGGCGGGTGATGGCGGCCTCGAAGTCGCCCGCCTGGAGCGGGTGCGCCGGCACCCGGGGCTTAGTGACCGAGCAGGAGCACGCGAGGAAGCCGATCAGCGCGCAGAGAAGAAGAGGCCGTGCGCTCATCCGTCCTGCACGGACTCTTCAACCTTCACCTGACCCCAATCAGGCGGCGCGGGTAAGGACAGTCCCAGGGATGTGGTGCGTAGTCCGGGTTGCTGAGCTCTTCAGCCGTGGGAACGAGGCAGAACGGCTGGATCATCACCGCTCCACACGACAAGCCCGCACAGTTGATCTTGTTGTTCAGCGGGAGGTGATTCTTCATCACGGACGGCCTCTTTGGCGGGGGCGGGTGATGGCCCGGACGCGCTGGCGGAAGTCGTACCGCGACGCGCGAGATGCTGGCGAACTGCGCCGCCCTGGCGGCACTGGCGTAGCGAGGCGCGAACTCTGAGGCCCTGGCGGCACTTGCGAATCGCGGCCCGAGCGCCGCAAAGTTGCCCACGGCATGACCGCCTCGCGGCACGGCCCCGATGCGACTGAAACCGCCCGCCTCAGAGCCCACCATGCCGTAACCGCGCGCTGGAGCGTAAAAGCCGTGACTCACGAAACCACCGCGGGCGGCCGAACTCGCCCCACGACGTAGCCGCCAGCCCTGAAGCCGCCGACTCGCATACCGACGCTGCCGCCTCTGAAAGCGCCGCCGAAGCTACCTCCGCCGACGGCGTGGCCACCCCCGCCGCCGCCGCCACCACCGTGCGCACCGCCGCCGCCCGCTGAACCTCCAGAACCGGTGCTGACGCCACCTCCGCCCGTGGTTTCACCGGAAGCGTTGGCGAGGGGTGCGGCCGCGAGAGCGGCAATACTAAGGATGGCAGCGAGCGTGATGAGTCGAGTACGCATGGCTGGTCTCCCGAGGGACAGGCTGCGCGAGCTACGGCCTTCGAGTATAAGCCTGTAGGGTCCGCATAACAATGTTTGTTGGGAGCCGGCTGAGTCACGCCTCACATTCACTGTCGGCAACCTGTTCCAATTCGAGCCTCTCGAGGCTGCGCCCTGTTGTCTCCGGGAGCCATTGGGCCGTCAGCACGAAGGCGATGAAGCCGAACCCGGCGAACAACTCGAAAGCCACTCCGGCGCCGGCGGCCAACACCATCGGAAAGAGCAGCGACACGAGGAAGTTCGTCGCCCAATTGAGAAAGACGGCTCCGCCCATCACCGTGCCGCGAAGATGCAGCGGAAGCAGCTCCGGCAACATGACCCACACCAAAGGTCCCCAGCTGAGGGAGAACGCAATCTTGAACACCGCCAGGCAGGCCACGGCGATCACCTTGCCGTTCGCCGAGTGTAGGCCGGCGCCGAAAAACACCGCGCCGAGCATCGCCATGCTCACCACCATGCCGACCAATCCGCCGAGCAGCAAGGGACGGCGGCCGGCGCGATCGACGAGGCTGGCCGCGATCAGCGTCGCAACGATCGACAACGAGGCGAGACCCACGCTGTTGAGAATCGCCGCCGAATCCCCGAATCCGGCGGCACTCAGGATCGTCGGCGCGTAGTAGACGATGGTATTGATACCGACAAGCTGCTGAAACACCGCCAGCATGGCCGCCAGCAGCATCCCGCGGCGCAGCCCCCGGTGGTGCAGCAGCTGACGCATCCCGAGCGTCGATCCGATCTGCTTGACCCGCTCGATTTCGGCGATTTGCCCTTGCACGGCATCCGGAGCCTGAGTGCGCATGAGTACCGCTCGGGCCTCATCGGTACGGCCATGGGCGATGAGCCAGCGCGGGGACTCGTCCTGAAACCAGAGCCCCACCAGCATGAGTGCCGCCGGGATGGTGGCCAACCCGAGCATCAGACGCCAGTCGCCGCTCCCCGAGAGCGCAAAGGTCACCAGGTAGGATACGAATATCCCCAGGGCGATCATCAACTGGTTCAAGGAGGTGAGGGCGCCGCGGATGGAAGTCGGCGCCATCTCCGCAAGATAGAGCGGCACCAGCACGGAGGACACGCCGACGGCAAGCCCCAGCAGCAGCCGGAAACCGATCAGCGCCGGCGTCGACGGGGCGAGCGCCGCACCGATCGCACCGCCGGCGTAGACCGCTCCCGCCCACAGCAACAGTCGACGCCGTCCGAACCGGTCGCTGAGGTACCCCGTGGTCGCGGCCCCCGCCAGGGCTCCCAACACGAGCGAGCTGACCACCAGACCCTGCTGCATCGCGTCCAGCCTGAAGTCCTTGCGGATGAAGAGGATCGCGCCCGCGATGATGCCCGTGTCGTAGCCGAAAAGCAGACCCCCCAGCGCACCGATCAGGTAACTCCAGAGTCGTGGCGGAAGCGGGCTGCCGCGGCTCATTGCCTTGGCTCGGCGTGCGCGGATGGCTCGAGGCTCATCAGCGGATCTGGCTCAACCTCAACTCGTGCGCCCCGTCCGCGCGCGCGTACTCGAAGTACAGCCAGAGCTCATCGCCGACGGGCACCGCATCGAGGTAGCGCAGCGACCGGCTGCCATGAGGCGAGAGCACCCAGGGCGCGCTCGCCGTCAGTCGCTGCCAACGCCGAAGATCGTGGGAAATGGCGAGGCCGCAACGCTCCTCGTAATTCTCATGGGCGCCGGCGGAGCCATCATAGAAGCCGACCCAGGCTCCGCCCGGAAGCGATGCCATGCTGTTCAACCGGGCCTGATACCGGTCCCAACCTGTCCCGACGCCAAGCACCGATCCCTGCCATTCAAAGCCGCGCCCTTCCAGTGCGATCGCGAGGCCGGTCGGGTGCGTGGTCGCTCCGGTGTTGTAGATGTCGGCGCTGGCGTGTGCCTGCGTGCGCCGTCCCGGACTCAGTGTCTCCGCGGACGCAAAGCTGGCAAAGAGATATACCGCAGGTCCCACTCGCATGAGGTAGGGATCCTTGACCCCCTCGGTGCCGGTCGAGGCCGCGGTCAACACGGGTTTTCTCCTCTGCACATCGAAGGCCTCGGGCGTATCGGCCTCGATCACATCGATGCGCCAGCGATTGTCGGCCGGATCGACGTAGCTCAGGTAAAGCTGATACCCCCCGTGCATTCTCGGCAGGAGACAGAAGCGCTCCATCGAGGAGGTATTGAGCTCGGACTTCTCCACCGCCCAAACATCCTTGAATTGAATCCCATCGTCGCTCGCCCCCACGGCACAACGCCAACCCCGTTCCCTCGCCGGATCGCCACGCGGCCGCCGCTGACGATAGGTCATCAGAAACCGGTGCGGCTCGTGCAGCACACCGGGGCAGCCGGTCCAGGTGCCCGATCCGGGACTCTCCGGCGGCATGATGAGGGTCGAGCGCTCGGGATCGAACTGCGATAGCGCGCCCAAGACCCGATGGTGCGAGGAGGAGAATGCCAATCGGGTCATGGACAGGGGGCTTGCGGCTCAACGCGTCAGTGCTTGCTCGCAGAAGCGCCGGATCCGAGCACACGCCCGATCGATCGTCGCGTCCTCGGTCGCGAAGCAGATGCGCACGAAGCGGCTGGTGCGCTGGCCGAACGCCGCCCCGTCCATCACCGATACGCGCTCGCGCTCGTAGAGCGCGCGCATGAATTGCGATCCCGAGAGGCCGGTGTCCGAGACATCGACCAGCATGAACATCCCGGCATCGGGCACCGTGGGTCGGATGCCCGGAATGCCCTCGAGGCCCGCCAACATCCGCTCGCGCTGTGTGGCACAGAACTCGCGAATCCGCTGCTCGGCTTGCGAAGCCACCGAGAGTGCCGTGATGACAGCCTCCTGGATGAATCCCGGCAAGCCGAACAGCATGCACATGACGAGCGCCTGCGCATGCGCGGCGAGCTCGCGCGGTCCGATGAGCCATCCCGCGCGCAGCCCCGGCAAGCCGTGCGACTTCGAGAGGCTGCTCAAGGTCACCACGCGCTCGGGAAGCGTTGCGGCCAGGCTCGCAACGCGCCCGCCCGGAGCGAGCCCCGCGTAGACCTCATCCGAGATCAGCCACAAATCATGCCGCCGGGCGATCGCCGCGATGGCGTTCAATTCGTCCTGGTTGATGATCACGCCGCTCGGATTGCCGGGAGTGGCCCAGAGGATCGCGCGGGTGCGGCCCGTCACCCGGGACTCGAGCTCGCCGATGTCCGGACGAAAACCCGCGCCGGTCGCAGCCCGCACCATCCGCGCGCCGGACACCTCGATCGTCGCCGGGTAGGTCGCATACATGGGATCAAAGGTGATGACCTCATCGCCAGGTCCGGCGATGCACATCGAAGCCACGAAGAGCGCATTCTGCACCCCCGCGAGATATACGACGTTCTCACCCGAGACGGCCTGTCCGGTGCGCGCGGTATGCGCCCTCGCGATCGCCTCGAGGAGCGCCGGGCGGCCGGAGGCCGGCGTGTAGTGGATATCCCCCGCGCGCAGCCGCTCGATGACCCGCTCGATGACCGCGGCAGGCGGCTCGAGATCAGGATCACCCACGCTGAGGAGAATGACGTCCTCGCCACGGCCGCGCGCGGCGAGCGCCTCATAATGCGTGACCCACGCGTCAGCGCCGTCACGGCTGATGCGGTCGACGAGCGCAGAGAATCTCATGAGCTCGAAACTATGCATTCTTTTATTGGGGTGTCAATATATAAGGAGTATGGGCACTTCTTCGAGCGTCGGCCGCTACGTCGTCGAGCTGCTTGCCGCCAACGGCATCGAGGTGGTGTTTGGCATTCCGGGCGTGCATACGCTCGAGTTATATCGGGGACTCGCCCTCGCCGGCATGCGCCACGTTCTGGTCAGGCACGAGCAGAACGCCGGCTTCGCCGCCGATGGCTATGCGCGCGTAAGCGGACGGCCCGCGGCCGCGTTCGTCATCTCGGGCCCCGGAGTGACGAACGCCTTGACCGCCGTTGCGCAGGCGTATTCCGATTCCGTTCCTCTGATCATCGTAGCGAGCGCGCCGGTGCGCGCCTCGTTGGGCAAGGGCTGGGGTGTTCTGCATGAGCTGCCGGATCAGCTCGCACTCGCAGCCGGCGTCGCGGGACTTGCGCGCAGCGCCTCCTCGGCCGAGGACGTGCGCGATCATCTGCGCGCGATGTTCGCCGCCTTTCACGGCGGGCGAGCACGACCTGCCTACCTGCAGATTCCCCTCGACCTGCTGGCCGAGCCGACGGACTTAAGGCCTGAGCGATTCGCCCTTCTGCGCACCCCCTGCGAGCCGGCGCCCGAGCCAATCCACCGGGCCACCGCCGCACTCGATGCGGCCCGGCGGCCGCTCATCATTGCCGGCGGCGGCGCGCGCGGGGCAGGTGACTCGCTGCTGCGGCTCGTCGAGGTGCTGGACGGCTACCTCGTGACGAGCACCGCCGGCAAAGGGTTGCTCGCGGAAAGCCATCCGGCGAATCTCGGCGCATCGCTCCCTTATCGCGAGACCCAGGCGCTCATCGCCTCGGCCGATGTCATCATCGCCGTGGGTACGGAGTTATCCGAAACCGACTTCTATACCGGCACCCGTCTGCCGATGACCGGGCGGCTGATCCGGATCGACCTCGATCCGGCAAAGCTCGCGGATCACTATGGCGCTGAGTGTCCGGTGTGGGGCGATGCGCGCGCCTGCCTCGAGGCGATCGGGGTCGGCCTCAAGAAACGGCAGGGGTGGCGCACCGAGGCAGGTCCGGCGGCGATTCACCGCGCCAAGATCGAACAATCCTTCGGCCGTCGCACACGTGCGCGACTTAGCGCCCTGACAGCCCTCCGTGAAGGCGTACCGGCCGAAGGCGCCGTCTTCAGCGATCAGACGCAGATCGCCTATCTCGGCAACTACGCCTACGCCGCGGACCGGCCGGGCAGCTGGTTTCATCCGTGCGGCTATGGTGCCTTGGGGTTTGCGCTGCCAGCCGCGCTCGGCGCCAAGATCGCCCAGCCCGAGCGGGCCGTGCTCGCGCTGGCCGGGGATTTCGGTCTGCAGTTCACGCTCCAGGAGCTGATGACCGCGGTCGAGTTGGGCTTGAGTTTGCCGGTCGTCGTCTGGGACAACCAAGCGTTGGGGCAGATCCGCGATGACATGCGGGCCGCTGGCATCCCGCCGGTTGGTGTCGTGGCACGCAATCCCGACTTCCTCGCCGTTGCACGGGCGTTCGGTGCCGAAAGCCTGCGCGCGGAGGGGCCCGCGGAGCTGACCGAAGGCATACGCCGGGCGTTCTCGCGCCAGGGGCCTACGCTGATCGTGGCCGCCGAAGCGGATTTTCTGCCGGGCGCGTAATCCCTACGGCAGACCTGGCCGAAGGCACAACGGGAAAACCTCGACAGCCGCTCACAATTGCCTCTTATGTCCTATTATCATACTGCGCCGCTGCCGCCAAACGGCGCGGCTTCAAACCCGAACCCGCGGGATGTGGGTTGAATCGGGACGGAGGAAAGAAGGGACAGGCTAAGAGAGATATCTAGCCAACGTGACTGAGATCGCGAAGGGAGCGGAGGGCTACGCTCGCGAACTGCTCGCTTCCATGACGGAAGCCGGCATGGTCGTAAACGCAGCCGGCACGATCGTGATCGCCAACGCCCGTGCCGCTCACCTGCTCGGCTATACGCCCGCTGAATTGCAGGGCATGCCCCTGGAGCAGCTCGTGCCGCAAAGTTTGCGGCGCAGTCACGCCGCTCACCGGTCGGAGTACCTGAGGAACCCCCAGGCGCGACCCATGGGCGTGGGAATCAGCCTCAGCGCCCTGCGCAAGGACGACAGCGAGCTCCCGGTCGAGATCAGCCTGACCCCGATCACCACCGCCACCGGTACCCTCGTGCTCGCGTTGCTGCGTACCATCAGCCGGCGCGAGCAATGGTATCGGTCGATGTTCGAGCACCTGGCGGTCGGGGTGGTGCACAGCGACTCCGAGGGCAGGTTTCTCAGTGTCAATCAGCGTTTCTGCGATCTGCTCGGCTACACGCGCGCGGAGGCGCTGGCGCTCGACATCCGGCGGTTGACGCACCCGGATGACATCGCCCGAAGCATCACGGCGAGAGCCCACGCGATAGCCGGCATGCTGGTCGAGTACCAGGTGGAAGCACGGCTGCTCGCCAAGAGCGGCGCGGTCATCTGGGCCCACATCGTCACCTCCATCGTGCAGCACGCCGATGGCGGCACCCTGCACTTCATCTCGCTCGTGCAGGATATCTCGCCGCAGAAACGCGCCGAGGAGCAGTGGCGCGAATCGGACCTGCGCTTTCACCAGGTGACGGACAACATTCGCGAGGTCTTCTGGCTCACCGACCGACGCAAGAACGAGATGCTCTACGTGAGTCCAGGGTTTCTCGAGATCTGGGGCAGGAGCCCCGAGGAACTCTATGCATCGCCGCAGCTCTGGCACGAGGCCATTCACCCGGATGACAGGCAACGGGTGATCGAGGCGACGCTCACCAAGCAGCTCGCCGGCACCTACGATGAGGAGTACCGGATCGTGCGGCCGGACGGCAGCTGGCGCTGGATCAGGGATCGCGCCTTTGCGGTGCCGGGAGAAGGATCCGAGGTGATTCGCTTCGCCGGGGTCGCCGAGGACATCACTGATCGCAGGCTCGCCCTCGAGGAGTTGAAGGAGAGTCAGCGCCGCTTCCAACAGATCCTCGGCAACGTGCGCATGCTCTCGGTGATGTTGGACGCCGAAGGCAGGATCACCTACTGCAACGACTTCCTGCTACACCTGACGGGGTGGCGGCGCGAGGAGGTGATGGGCAGAAGCTGGTACGAACTCTTCATTCCAGCCGAGGATTCGCCCGGACTCGCGAGCGTGTTCGGCTCTTTGCTCGCCGACATGCCCGCTGCCTGGCATCATGAGAACGAGATCCTCACGCGTGGCGGTGAGCGTCGGCTGATCCGATGGAATAACATGGTGCTGCGCTCGCCCGCGGGCGAGGTGACCGGGACGGCGAGCCTCGGCGAGGATGTGACCGAGGACAAGCGGGCCGAGGAAGTGCGCGCCCGGATGGCGGCCATCGTCGAGTCGAGCGACGATGCCATCATCGGCAAGACTCTCGATGGGCTCATCACGAGCTGGAATGCCGGGGCTTGCAGGCTCTTCGGCTACGAGGCCAAAGAGGCGCTTGGCCGGCCGATCACGCTCATCCTGCCGCCCGATCGACTCGATGAGGAAGCGCAGATCCTCGAGCGGCTGCGCCGCGGCGAGCGCGTCAGGCACTTCGAGACCGTGCGCCGGTGCAAGGACGGCAGCCTCACCGACGTGTCGCTCTCCATCTCACCGATTTTCGACTCCGAAGGGCGCATCGTCGGCGCATCGAAGATCGCCCGCGACATCACCGAGCGTAGGCGCGCGGACGTGAAAATCCGGCATCTGAACCGGGTCTATGCCGTGCTGAGCAGCATCAACGCGCTGATCGTGCGCGTGCGCACCCAGGAGGAGCTCTTCCGCGAAGCCTGCCGGATCGCGGTCGAGGCGGGCAACTTCAAGCTTGCCTGGCTCGGCACCGTCGATCACGCCGCGATGCTCGTGAGGATCATCAGCTGGCACGGGATCGATGAAGATTACGTCAAGCGCATTCCGCTCGACATCAGCCGACCCGATCGCCCCGGGGGCGGATTTACAGGCTACGCGGTTGCCGAGGGCAGGCCGGTCATCAGCAACGACATATCGACCGATGATCGATTTCTGCTCAAGCGCGAATCGGCGCAGAGGGGTATCCGCTCAGCCGCCTACCTTCCGCTCCTGATCGGCGCCGATGTCGTCGGCGTGCTGGCGCTATACGCCGGAGAAACCGGGTTCTTCGACGAGGCGGAGCTGAGCTTGTTGGAGGAGCTCGCGGGGGATATCGCCTTTGCCCTCGATCACATCCACAAGGCCGTCCGGGCCGATTACCTCGCCTACTACGACCCGCTCACCGGTCTCGCCAATCGCACGCTGTTCATCGAGCGCTTGAGCCAGCTCATGCGGGCGGCACAGGCCGCGCAAGAGCAGATCGTGCTCGTGCTCATGGACATCGAGCGCCTCGCTACGCTCAACGATTCGCTGGGTCGCCACGCGGGCGATGCGCTGCTCAAGCTCTTATCCGAAAGGCTCGGGCGCGCCGTCGGCAGCCCGCAATCGGCACGGGTGGCGGGCGATGTGTTCGCGCTCATGCTTCAGGGCGCGAAAGATCGATCCGACCTGGAGGATACGCTCGCCCAGATGTGGGGCGAGATCTTCGGTGCGCCGTTCGACGTGGGCGGCTCGGAACTGAGCATCTCCGCCAAGGCCGGCATCGCGGTGTTTCCGGCGGATGGCGTCGATGCCGAGGCACTGCTCTCGTGCGCCGAGCTGGCCCTCAGAAGGGCGAAGGAGACCGACGAGCCGCGCGTGTTTCACGCGCCCGAGATGGCGGCGAGGAGCGCCGAGAAGCGCACGCTGGAAACCCAGCTCCGCCGGGCGCTCGAGAAGGAAGAGTTCGTGCTGCACTACCAGCCGAAGCTCGACCTGCAAACGCAGCGCATCGTCGGCGCCGAGGCGTTGCTGCGCTGGCAAAGCCCGGAGCTCGGTCTGGTAGCACCGATGAAATTCATTCCCCTTCTCGAGGAGACGGGCTTGATTCTCGAGGTCGGCGCATGGGTCTTGTCCAAGGCCGCCTTCGATCATCATCAGTGGTTGCAGAGCGGTATCGCCGCGCCGCGGGTGGCCGTCAACGTCTCGGCCGTTCAGATGCGCAAGCGCGATTTCGTGGCGACGGTGATCGCGGCTCTCACCGGCGGCGCGGTGCCGCCGGCGATCGATCTGGAGATCACGGAGAGCCTTTTGATGGAGGAGATCGAGGAAAACATCCGCAAGCTCAAGGAGCTGCGCGAGCGCGGGGTCATGGCCGCAATCGATGATTTTGGTACCGGCTACTCCTCCCTGAGCTACCTCGCGAAGCTCCCGGTGCAGGCGCTCAAGATCGACCGGTCCTTCATCCTCGCCATGTCCGACGATCCGGATACGATGACCCTGGTGCAGACGATCATCTCGCTGGCGCACTCCCTCAGCCTCAAGGTGATCGCCGAGGGCGTGGAATCGGCCGAGCAGTCAAAGCTCCTGCGCCTGCTGCGCTGCGATGAGATTCAGGGCTATGTCTTCAGCCGTCCCGTGCCATTCGAACAAATGACGGCGCTGCTGACGGGGGGCGGTGCAACGGCCGAGGCTCCGTAGCGCGCCGGCTGAGTGAGATTGTGTGCCATCGGTTCCGGTATCGCACTGATTAAGGCGCGGCGAGACAAATACCTATCAAGTCGGATGCCGGCGCATCCGATAGCCCGGTGTGAGGTGGTGAACCCGCAAGTGCTGCGAGCGGAGCTTGCAGCCTCCTTAAGGATTGAGCCGCGCGATCATGAAACTGCGTCCAAACCCGGCCATCTCAGCCGATCAGATGCTCGACTCCTACGTGGAGTTGACGCGCGCCTTGCTGGGCGGCGTCACGGGATTATGTCTGCTCGATAGTTACCTCGAATGATCCGGTGAACCAGGGGCTGTTTGACGGCGACGAACGGGCGGGTGTAGCGTGCCTGCCGCCGCGGTATCCTCTGCGGGTTTGGGGGGCTCCATGCGCACCGCCGCTTCTCCGGACCCGTCGACGCGCACGCCCGGGTGGCTCCTCGCGACACTGGTCCTCCTCGGCGTCGCGGTCTTCATCAACTACATCGATCGCGGTAACCTCGCCACCGCCGCACCGCTGATCAAAACCGAGCTCGGGCTTTCGGCCACGCAACTCGGCTTCCTGCTCACGGCGTTTTTCATCGCCTACGTGCCGATGCAGGTGCTCGTAGGCTGGCTAGCCGACCGCTTCGGCGCGAGCCGCGTGCTGCTCATTGGCTTTGTCGTCTGGTCGGTCGCGATGTCAGGCTCCGGGCTCGTGCACGGGCTCGCGCTGTTCGCGACGCTGCGAGTACTGCTCGGCCTCGGCGAGTCCGTTTTCTTTCCGGCCTCATCGAGTATCGTGGCGCACTGCCTGCCGGAAAGCCGGCGAGGCATCGCCAATGCCGTGATCATGGCGGGGATGGCCTGCGGTCCGGCGTTCGGCATTTTCTTCGGTGGCCTGCTCATCGCCGAATTTGGCTGGCGGCCCTTTTTCGTCGGTTTTGGGCTCCTCAGCCTCATCTGGGTGATCCCCTGGATGCGCACCGCGCAGCCGCGCCTGGTGCGACATCACGTGGCCCAGAGCGAAGGCGGGCCGAGCATGCGGGCGATTCTGCGCGAGCGCTCCCTGTGGGGCGCAAGCCTCGGCCATTTCTGCGCCAATTATGTTTGGTACTTCGTTCTTTCCTGGATGCCCTACTATCTGGTGCACGAGCGCGGCTGGTCCATGAGGCAGATGGCGACCATCGGGGGAGTGGCCTATCTGCTGATGGCGTTCACGACCATGATCACCGGTTGGGCGCTGGATCGGCGAATCGCATCCGGGAGCTCCGTGACGAGAGTTCACAAATCCTTCCTGGGGGCGGGCGCGGCCATCACCGCGGTCACCATCCTCGGCTGCGTGGTCGCGAGCGCCGGCGCCTCCGTGCTCCTTTTCTGCGTGGCCTGCGCGGCGATGGGGTTGGTGTCGCCGAGTGTCTATGCCGTCGGTCAAGTGCTCGCGGGGGAGAATGCCGCGGGCCGGTGGATTGGCATCCAGAACTGCCTTGGCAACATGGCGGGCCTCGTCGCGCCGCTTCTCACCGGAATTCTGGTCGATCGCACCGGGCACTTCGTGCTGGCGTTCGCCATCACGGCGGTCATCTGCGCCGGCGGCGGACTCGCGTGGATATTCGGCATCGGCCCCATTGCGAAAATTGATTGGGCGCGTCGGGCTCGAGCGGGCGTGACATTGGCTCTCAGCTCCCCGGAAATCGTCCCTCCAGCCTCTTGAGCTGCCCGGTGAAGACCCTGATCGAAGTCCGCGTGAACTCCTCGTTATGCATCGGCTCGATCGTGGTCACCATGCGCACGGTGTCGCCGGCCGGGAAGAAGTCCACCGCGATCGTTTGCTCATAGGGCTTTACCCCCGGCACAAAATCGATGACGTGCGTGAGGATGAGCCGCTGGTACGGTCTGAACTCGGTGAATCGTGCACGCACGGATGAGGAGGGTGGCAAGTCCATCTGCGTCCGGGTGGCGATGTCCGCAGGCGCCACGGCAATCATCTCGTAGTGAAGCGTGCCACCTTCGCGAGCCTCGAGCGTGTGGACCTCGACGCGGGAGCCCTCGCTCCCCCACCAGGACTCGAAACCCGCCTTCGTGGTCCACAGCCCCCAGAGCTCCTCGACGCCTGCCCGGTAGGTGCGCTCGATAACCGTGCTCGAGCGACTGGTGCTGCCCTTCTGCGTGCTCAAGTGCGGGATCTCCGGCGCGGACCTCGGGATGACTTGCGTTGCTCGAGCGCCTCTGCGAACCGATCGAGGCGACGCTCCCAGAGGCTGCGGTAGCCGGCGAGCCAGGCTTCGAGCTCGCGGAAGGGCTCAGGCTCGAGCGAGTACAGGCGCTGCTGCCCGAGCGGGCGCATCGAAACGAAGCCCGCCTCACTCAGTATCCGCAGGTGTCGGGATACTCCGGACTGATGAATCCCGGAGCGCCTGACGATTTCCCCCACCGGCTTCTCACCGCTCTTCAGCGCCTCGATGATGCCGCGTCGGGTGCGATCGGCGAGCGTCTCGAAAGTATCTATATACATGATAGTGCATATATATACCTGCGCATTTAATGCGTCAAGCCTCCTGGTCGCCCGGACATCTGGCGTTTGTCGGCGGCCCGACCCATGGCTGCGCCGAACGCATTGGCGGGCTGCGGCGCCATCGGCTAGAGTTCGCGCTCCGCGAGCGAAAAGTTGGGAGTCCGCCATGAGTTCAGGGGTTATAACGATGCGCGCGCAGATGTTGGGACGCGCCGTGGCCGCCACGGCAGCACTCCTCATCATGGGTGCGGCACAAGCGCAGGTAGACTCACATCTGTTTCAAGGCATGCAGTGGCGCAACATCGGTCCATTCATCGGCGGAAAGGTGGATTCGGTATCGGGGGTCGCGGGACGCCCCGCGATTGCGTATGTGGGTACCGATAATGGGGGCGTCTGGAAGAGCGTGAACGCCGGCACCACCTGGTTCCCGGTTACCGATGCCGTGCAGGATATCCGGGGCATCACCGCGTTGGCGGTCGCGCAGTCGCAACCGTCGGTCGTCTATGCGGGCACCGGGAGCATCTTTGGCTCCCACTACGGCAGCGGCGTGTGGAAATCCACCGATGCCGGGGCACACTGGCGCAGTGCCGGCCTGAACAATGCCGGAGGAATAGCCTGGCTACTGGTAGACCCGCACGATCCTGACTTGGTGCTGGCAGCCACGCCCGGAATCGATCATCGCAAGGGCGGAGCACGCGGGGTGTTTCGCAGCACCGACGGCGGTGCAACGTGGAAAGCGGTGCTGAACGCCCCGGCCGAGTCCGGCGCGACCTACCTGTCCTGGGCGAGCGATGATCCGCGGGTGATTTTCGCCACGGTGAAACAGACCTATGTCGCTCCGGGAGCCTCGGATCGCTCGCTCTTTCGGCATCCGGGGCCGACAAGCCTGTACAAGTCCACCGACGAAGGCCTGAGCTGGACAAAGTTGCAGGGTCGCAACCAACCCAAAGTGATCGGGGAGACCGCGGTCGCGGTCGGCACCCATGCCAGGCGCGTGTATGTGTTGAACCCCAAGGGCCTTTATCGATCGGATGACGGCGGCGCGAGCTGGTCGTTGGGCACCCAGACGATCTACACCTCGAGCAAACAGATTCTGGTCGACCCGCATGATCCGGATGTCCTCTATACGATGGGGACCTGTGTCTACCGATCCACCGATGGGGGGCATACTCTGGTTGCCTTCAAGGGCGCGCCCGGGGGTGATGACCCGAATCAGTGGTGGATCGATCCCACCGACCCGCACCATATCGTCTACGGCGGCGATCAGGGGGCATCGGTCAGTCTCGATGGGGGCCAGACCTGGAGCTCGTGGTACAACCAAAAGACGGCTGAGATTTATAAAATCGCCACCGATAACCGCTATCCCTACTGGATATACGGCAGCAAGCAGGATAGCGGCACGTTCGCGATCGCGAGTCGAGGCTCGGTCGGCGAGATCACCGACCTCGACTGGTTTCCGTTGCCCGGCTGGGAGTCCGGTTTCGTGACGGTCGACCCCGCGCATCCGGACGTTCTCTTCACGAACGGCCCTTGGGGCTTCCTGCAGAAGGTGAATCGCAAGACCTGGGGCGCGCAGAGCGTCGATTTCGGCGTGGGCGCCATCAGCGCGGTTAGCGATACGGACTTTCGACGAGCCGTCTCCGCACCGATCGTCTTCTCGCCCCGGAACCCGACTCTGTTGTATTACGGCACCCAGAACGTTTGGGAAAGCGAGGACGGCGGTGATCATTGGCGCAAGATCAGTCCGGACCTGACGGCTCATCCCGGCAAGCCGCCATTGCCCAATCCGAAGGGAGTCCATCACGGGGATGCACTGGTGTCGTTGTCACCTTCCACCGTGCAAGCAGGCGTTATCTGGACCGGCAGCAACAATGGCGTAGTCTACGTCACGGAGGACGGTGGGGCGCATTGGCGAGACGTAACCCCACCAGAGACGTCGATCCATGGCGTCGTCGACATTCAGGCGTCGCATTTCAATGCATCCGAGGCCTACGCGGCGGTGCGGGATGATGCCACCGGGGATCATTCGCCGCACATCTACCGCACACTCGATTTCGGCAAGTCCTGGCGAAGCATTGTGACGGGCTTGCCGACGGATCAACCGACCGGCAGTTTTGTGCGCGCAGTGCGGGAGGACCGCCACAAACAGGGCTTGCTGTTCGCGGCCACGGAAACCTCCGTGTACGTGTCGTTCGATGACGGCGATCACTGGCAGTCGCTACGGCTGAACCTGCCAACGACCTCGTTTTATGACCTGAAACTCCACGACGGCGATCTGATTGCCGCAACCTACGGGCGCGGTATATGGATTCTGGACGATATATCGCCGCTCGAGCAGTTGACCGCGAGCCTTGCGGATCAGCCCGTGCATTTGTTCCGTCCGCAAGATGCGATCCGGGTGCAGCCGAACATCAATCAGGACACGCCGTTTCCGCCCGAGGTTCCCCATGGCACGAACCCCCCTCAAGGGGTCGTCATTGATTACTATCTGAGAGAGCCTGCGCAGAATGTGCAGCTGCAGATTCTCGATGCCCAAGGGAACCTCGTGCGCTCGTATTCGAACGCGCCGATTGCGCCGCTCGATCAACCCCTCCCGCCCACGCCCGCCTTTTGGGCGCGGCCGTTACGGCCATTGCCGACGACCGCGGGTGAGCACCGCGTGACCTGGAACATGCGTTACCCCACGCCCGCGGCCCTCTTCTTCGATCAATCCATGGGGGCGGTGCCGAAAGACACGCCCTTCATCCCGCAAGGGCCCCTGGCGCTACCGGGTAACTATACGGTGAAGCTGACCGTGGACGGAGTTTCCGACACTCAACCGGTGCTGCTGAAGGAGGATCCGCGGCTCAGCGACTCGCCCGCGGCGCTTCACGGCATGCGCCGGCAATTGACCCTTGCGCAGCAAATCATCACGCTCATAGCGGCCAGCCAGAACGCCTACGAAGAGGGGAGTGCGCTGGGTGCCCAATTGGCATCACTACGCGCAGAGGCTTCGAGCGAATTGGCAAAGACGCTGCGCAAGCGAATCGCCACGCTGACCGGCACCCGCAAGGATGCCTCCATCGGCCTCTCGGGCGGGTCCTACGCTGTGCCGCCCGTCAAGGGCACCACCAGCTTCAGCAGGATCAATGGAGAGGCATCGGCTCTGCTGGAGATGGTTGAATCCACGAGCGATCAGGCACCGGTGCCATCTCTGTACCGCACCTACTCGCAGCTGCGCGGGGATTTCAAGGCCACTTTGGCCGCTTGGCGGTCGTTGCAAGCAAAGGTCGGCGGATTGGCTCATGCAACCGCGGGAGGCTGACACCATGCTCCCTTTCATCCGCTGCGCTCCAGTCCGCGAGCCGCATCAGCCCGCTCTTCCGTCGAAAGCACCCAATGCTCGTCGCAGCTTATGCACCACGCTTCGATATCCGCTCCTGCGCGTAGCAGCTCCGCCAGTTCCTCGCGGCCGTAGGTCACAACGCGGTCCTGGTGGCAATTGGGACACTCGGAGGAGAGGGGCGCTGTATCCACGGGCGTCATACTCTCATCAAGTCCACTCGCTCAGTCCTTCGAGCGCATAGAGCTTCTTCCAGCTCGGGCGAGCTTTCATGTCCGCGGCATACCGATGCAGTGCCGGCCACTCGGTCGCCGGCCTTGGCATGTTCCGCGACCAGCGCATCAGCATGAGGTCCGCCGGATAAAACCTCGATCAACGCCTGATGCACGCACAGGCTGGCGGTTCCCGGACTGTAGTAAAGAGTATACATGCCGTCTGGCCTCCTACGCGATCGCAACCGAATTAGCGCGCATGTCGCAGACGGCCTTCGTTCTGCCGCGCCCGTACAATCCGGGTTAAGCTACCGCACGGCCCGGATACGGGGAGTACTCTACCTCGAGGTCACAAGAGCTTGGCCGACGTTTTAACTCAACTGCTCGAGCGTGAACACTGTCTTGCCGACCTGGCGAGCTGGCTCGACACGGCCGTCCGCGGCAGTGGCTGTATCGCGCTGATCGCCGGTGAAGCGGGCATCGGCAAGACGACGCTGCTGCAGGAGTTCGCGCAGCGGCAAAGCGATGTGCGCGTGCTCTGGGGCGCGTGCGATGCGCTCTTTACGCCTCGGCCTCTCGCCCCGCTGCACGATATCGCTCGGCAAACGCGCGGCCAGTTGGCAGCGGCCCTCGGTTCCGGAACCAGGCCCGAGCGGATCTTTACCGCGGCGCTCGATGAATTCGAGCAAACGAAGGCGCTGATCGTCATTGAAGACGTGCATTGGGCGGACGAAGCGACGCTCGACCTGCTCAAGTATCTGGGGCGGCGCATCCATCGCACGCATTCCATGATCGCCGTCAGCTATCGGGATGAGGAGCTCGGCCCGCAGCATCCGCTGCGCCTGGTCATCGGCGACCTGCCGCACGCCAGCACGCACCGGATGTCGCTGGCACCGCTTTCCGAAACTGCGGTGGCGTGTTAGCGGCGGCTCACTTTTCGTGGAAATTGGCCGGTTTGAAAACCGCTGGCACAAGAATTGCCTTTGCCCCCTGCCGGGCGGCGGCGAACAGAGCGGCGCACCACGGACTCGCACGATCAGTCGGCCTACAGGCTCTGCTGATCAATGAGATAGCGTCCGCGAACGCGCCGGAGGAAGAAGACGTTCGAGTGAAGTGGCCTGAAGAAAACGGACGGAGAACAACGGTTTCCAAACCGGCGGATTTAGCGGAAAAACAACTCGGCGATCACAGTGGCGCAGCTCGCCAAGAGCGCCGGGCGCACTGCCACCGGCCTGCACGGCATGACGGGCGGCAATCCGTTCTTCGTAACCGAGGTGCTCGCCAGCGCGCGCGACACGGTGCCGGCTACGGTGCGTGACGCCGTGCTGGCGCGCGCCGCGAGGCTCTCGCCGGCGGCACGGCAGATCGCCGAGCTCGTGTGCGTCGTCCCGGGAAAGACCGAGCCCTGGTTACTCGAGCCGATCGCCCATCCGGCCGTAGACGCCATCGAGGACTGCCTCAGTGTCGGTATGCTGCGGCATGGCGATTCCTCGCTCGGCTTTCGGCACGAGCTCGCCCGTCGAGCCCTCGAAGACACGGTTCCTGAGCAGCGCCGCCAGCAGCTGCACGGGAGAGTGCTGGAGGTCCTCGCGGCTCGCTCCGATGTCCCGGCGGCCCGGTTGGCACACCATGCCTATGGCGCGCGCAACGGCCTGCAGGTACTGCGTTACGCTCCCCTCGCCGGCGCGAAGGCGGCCTCACTCGGTTCTCATCGTGAGGCCGCCGCGCACTATCAGGCGGCACTGCGTTACGCGGACGACCTCGAGGCGATTGAACGCGCACGCCTGCTGGAAGAGCTGTCGTATGAATGTTATCTCACGGGCGACAACGAGCGAGCGCTCGAAGCACGGCGCTCGGCGCTCGAGATCTGGCGCGCTCAGAGCTTGCCGCTGAAGGAGGGTGATGCGCTGCGGTGGATCTCACGGCTGCTCTGGTTCATGGGCAACAACGCTCTCGCCGACGACTACTGCGACAAGGCGATCGCAACGCTTGCCGCGCTTCCCCCGAGCCCGGAATTGGCGAGGGCCTACTGCAACCGCGCGGACCTCGCGATGGAGGCACACGAAACGGACACGGCCATCGAGTCTGCGGGGCGTGCCATCGGGCTCGCAGAGCGATTGGCCGACACCGAGATCCTCTGTGAGGCATCGAAAACACTGGGCATCACCCGGCTCATCATCGGCGACACTGCGGGATGGGCGGACCTGCACCGCGTGTTGCAGCTCGCGCTGGCAGCCGGATTGCAGGAGCATGTGGCCCGCGCCTACAACGACCTGGCCGCCATGGCGGTCTCCCGCCGGCAATACGAGCAGGCGTCCGGTTATATGCAGGCCGGACTTGCCTATTGCGAGGAGCATGATCTCGACTGGGTGTGGACCTACATGCTCGCTTACCGCGCACGGATGAGATTCGAGCAGGGAGACTGGAACGCCGCCAGTGAAGACGTGGGAGCGGTGTTGCGAAGCCCGCGCACCCCGGCTATCACGCGCATCCCGGCGTTGCGGACCCTGGCGCACCTGCGGGTTCGTCGCGGCGATCCCGACGCCAGCGGGCCCGT
>JBAUOO010000092.1:0-18432 GCA_049579785.1 Steroidobacteraceae bacterium | reverse complement strand
CATCATACTGCCCGGGATCCACACGATCAGACCTCCTAGACACTGATCCCTCATGTACGAGCTGACCCAGCCGTGGTCCAGGAGCGCGTACAGGGGATAAAGCACCCGCGGAGTGAGCGTGATGTATGCGCCGGCGAGAATTTGCGGCAACATGATCGCCCAGAGGATCACGAGTCGCTTCCCGTACGAGAGCCGACCGGGAATCGGACTGAGCATCAGCCACCAAAACGGGATACCGTCGAGCAGCATGGAAAGGTGCATCACGTCGTGCACGTTTGCATCGATTGTCGCATACTGAAAGTTGGACGGAGTCAGCCAGAAGTAGATCACGCCCACGAACAGGATCGGTGCAACGACCGGATGTTGAATGAACGACCAGCTCAGGCGCACTCCGCGGTTTCGCAGGATGGGTCTCAACAGGTGAAGACGCGCCCAACGCGGCAGGCCCCGCACGAGCTCGGGAATGGGCGCCGCAAGAGCAAGGAGCATCGGAATCCAGTGGTGCAGCGCCACGTGTTGTACGCGATGGACCCAGAAGATATGGTCGGAGAGCGCGTCCACCGGGCTTTGCAGCACGGCATAGGTCATGAGGACGCCGCTCACGTAGGAAACCGCCCGCCAGGGATTGACCCGCTCGCCCTTTGACCGGCGGCGCATGTAGCCGCGCAAGTAAACCGTGAGCACGAGCAGGCAGCCGCCTATGATGAGGGGTGAGTGATCCCACATCGTCCACGGGGACCCCTTGAGGGGCTCGATCTGATCGGCGAGAGCAGGCTGCGCCCAAACTGTGCCGAGCGCCGCCAAGACCCAACCCGCCCAGGGTCCCAGGTTGCGGTAAGGGTGCCAGGCACATCGTGTCCGAGCCTTGCTTGCGTGCGTATCGAGCGCTTGACGGTTCAGATTACGCAGCATCGTGGTCCGATTTCCGAGTAGACGTTCGCCTCAGCGGCCGAGGCCTCCGCGAGTGCCTCGTCAACCGCTCTCGGCGAGCCATAGGGCAAAGTAGCGGAGCGGCGTCATCGTGCTGTCAACTTGCGGTTGGTGCGCGCCAGAGCGAGACTCGGTGGATTGCCCCGCGCGCGCGCGCTCGCGCATTTGTGAAGGACCTGCGACCCGCCGGAAAGTTCCGCGCCGACTAAGCCCACGACCGAGAGTTTCGAGATCGCCTCGGTCTGGCCGGTAGCGGTATAAGATCGGAGGCAGTCGCGGAACTCCCACAGCCCGTGGTCTGCGGGTCAGTTGCCTCGAGATGTCATGAATCCATTCCGTCTCAAATGGCTTTTGCCGGTACTGGCGACGGTGCCCGTCGCGGGTGCGTGGTCTCGCCGAAAGAAGCAACCATGCTTCGCGCCCGCCCAGCCCGCCGCAGACGTCCGAAACTGCGCGGGTGGTGAACCCTGATATCGACTTAGGGAGCGCCGCGCTGGATGCGCCGGCGCCGGATTTGCACCTTCGCGACCAGAATGGCCGTTGGCGGTCGCTAGGACAGCTGACAACACGACGGCTGGCTCTCCTTTGCGCAGCTTACGCTGCCCGATTGAGTATGGCCGGGGGAAACAAACCCGATCGAGGTTACGCCCGGCTATTGACCGGGTTCCAGAATGGGGGTATTCGGTTCTCTACGGTATGAGTCCACCACGTTACGCTGCGTGAGCGCCCGCGACACCATCTCGGCCGAGCCAACCGAGCCCTCAATCCGCACTCGCCGCGTGCTCGTCTGGGACGTGCCGACGCGTCTCTTCCACTGGCTGATGGTCGTACTCGTGGCGGGAGCCTACCTCACCGAGCGGTTGAACTCGATGGACTGGCATGTGCGCATCGGTGAGGCGCTGCTCGCGCTCGTGGTGTTCCGGCTGCTCTGG
Organism: Steroidobacteraceae bacterium; assembly: GCA_049579785.1. Classification (GTDB taxonomy): domain Bacteria; phylum Pseudomonadota; class Gammaproteobacteria; order Steroidobacterales; family Steroidobacteraceae; genus 13-2-20CM-66-19. The sequence goes on along the minus strand of JBAUOO010000092.1, from coordinate 16,570 downwards.
GGTTGGGTGGGCAGTGGGACGGCTCGCTTTGGCAGCTTTCTTGCGTCGCCCGCCGCGGCTCTGGTGCATTTGCGCCGGATGTTTCGGCGCGAGACCGATTCACAGGTTGGTCACAATCCGGCCGGGGGCTGGATGGTGCTGGTCCTGCTCGCTTTGCTGTTAAGTGAAGCGCTGAGCGGGGTTTACGTCAACAACGACGTCGCGAACCAAGGTCCGCTGACCAACTGGGTGCCGGCATCGGTGGCCAACGCCATTACGGATTTGCACGCCGTGCTGTGGGATGTCCTGCTTGCGGCCGTGGCGGTGCACATCTCGGCTATTGCGTTTTACGCTGCCAAGGGGCAGCACGTACTGCGGCCGATGCTCACCGGCCACAAAATCCTGCCCCTTGGCACTTCCGGGCCACGGCTTGCATCCAATTGGCTCGCTCTTGCGCTGCTGGCCGCCGGAGCGCTCATCGCGGCATTGGCGTCGAGGTACCTGTGATACGCGACTTCGCCGTCACTTGGTTTCCGGGGGCCTGATCTGGCCTCGCAGCTCTCCGCCCGGGTGGTCCTTGGTATGTAGGTTGATGTACAGGTCACCGGCGAGGAATTCCTTCGCCACGGTAGGCGATAGAGTCGCCCTCCCCATGATGGGGCTGGTGACCGCGCCGCCTCGATGCGTCAGCCAGAGCACCACCGGTCCGTTCTGGCCGTCCGGCGCGTAGTGAAAGTGTGCCATCGTCGCGGCACTGGACAGATGGCTGAAGCTGATGTGCCAAGTGACGAGGCGGGTGGCGGGGTTATAGGTCAGCTTTGCCGTGCCGGTGCCGCGGGTGTGAACGGCAGGGACCTGTTGTGCGCCCGTCAGCCGCACGGTGAACGAAAGCGACGCGGCTTGTGCGGCCACCATTCCGAGGAATGCGAGGCCGGCGAGCGCCACCAAGGATCGTCGTAAATGAGAGGTTCCCATTTGCATCTCCTCATTCGAGTTCATGGTGCAAAAGGCGCATCCAGCATTCTAAGCTTGGGGAGTCATGGTTGCTACTGAAATGCCGGATCCTGAACGTCGGTTCGGCTTTGAAAGCCCGCAGGCCAAGGTCCCCATAAGGCTTCAAGCGGGCGAAGCCGCCTATCGCGTGTCCACCGTAGGCGGACACTGACCGAGGGATTTCGACCGCGCATCGTCGTGCTTGACATCAACATGCCGCGGATTGATGGCATCGAGCTGTGCCGCCGGCTGCGCGCAACGCCCACAACGGCGAACAGCCGAATAGTCATTCTCAGTGGATCTTTGTCTGAAGAGAATATAGCGGCTGCACGCAATGCCGGCGCCGACGCATGGATCGAAAAAGGTGCCTCTCGCGCCGAGATCCTGGGAATGCTCGGGTTGGCGGGTGCGGCGGGGCCAGCCGATCGAGAAGCCCGCGGTACAACGAGCGCGAGTTTCTTGAGATCCCCTTAGCCGCGAGGCCCGTCAGGTCCGAGCGCGAGTCTCGTGGACGGACTAACGCTCGCGCCGCTCGAGCCGCACGCGGCCGCCGTCGCCCGCAGGCTCATCGCGGCGGGCGAGGGGGAGCATGACCCGTCCCTTGCCGTGGGTAAGAAGGTGTGCGATCTCATCGAAGGGGACTGCAGGGCTCAGCAGATACCCCTGCGCCTCATCACACCCCATGTTCCAAAGCTCCCCGATCTGCTGCTCGGTCTCAACCCCTTCGGCGACCACCGTCATGCTGAAGGCGCGTGCGAGTGAGATGATGGTCGAGACGAGCGTGCGGCCGGAGCGGTCATCCGGAAGGCGGCTGATGAAGCAGCGGTCGATCTTCAGGGTGTCAATCGGCAGCTCCGAGAGGCGGCTCAACGAGGAGTACCCGGTGCCGAAATCATCCACGGCAATGCGAACGCCCGCAGCGCGCAGGCGCTCGAGCTTGCGTACCGCCGCCTCCGAGTCCCCGAGCAGCATTCCTTCGATGATCTCCACATCGAGACCGCAGGTCGGGTCGGTCCAGGACTGCGTCACCTCGAAGAAGCGCTGCAGAAAATCGGGGTGATTCAACTGCAAGGGTGAGATGTTGACGGCGATGCGAATGCCGGGCAATCCCTCGCGGCGCCAGCGCTGGCAGTCGGCGCTCGCCTGTCGCAGGACCCAATCTCCGACCTCCACGATCAAGCCGGTCGCCTCGAGCAGGGGTAAGAATGCCGCGGGCGAGACCAACCCGTTCTCCGGGTCCCGCCAGCGAATCAGCGCCTCGACGCCCTCGATCGTGCGCATCTTCACGTTCACTTTGGGCTGGTAGTGAAGCTCGAACTGCTCCTTCTCGATCGCGACCCGCAACTTATGCTCGAGCGCGAGCTTCGCCATCGCTTGCGAGTGCGCCTCGGCGCTGTAGTACAGGGCCCGCTCGCCCTTCGCCTTCGCGTTGCGCAAGGCCGCTTCGGCGTTCATCACCAGAGCCTCGGCGTCCTTGCCGTTATCCGGATGGATCGCGAGGCCGGATTTCACCGTCACGGGGATCTTGCGCTCCTCGATCTCAAAGTACTCGGCGAAAACCGCGCCGATGTGGCCTTTGAGCGCCTCGAGCGCCTCGCTCGTTCCGCCTTTGACTTCGAGCGCGGCGGCGAAGGTGCCGCCGCCCAGCTGCGCGAGCAGTTGCGTGTGCTCAAAGCGCCGGCGCAAGCGCTCGGCGACGTGCTGCAGCAGCAGATCACCGGTGTGGCGGCCGAAGGAGTCGTTGATGACACTCAGGTGCTCGATGTCGATGATGGCGATGGTGAGCCGGGCTTCGTTCGGATTGAGCTGCGCCAGCTTTCGACCGATGCGCTCGCAAAAAAGCGAACGTCTCGCGAGGCCGGTTTGGGCATCGAAGTGGGAGAGAAAACGCACGCGGCTGTCTTTCTGCAGATACTGAAGCGCGAACGAGAGGTTCGAGGCGACCTCGCGCAACATCCCGAGCTCTTCCTCACCGAGCGTGCCGGAGTCGGGAGCCGCCACCACGAGCACGCCCACGGCAGTCTTGTCGAGGAAGATCGGCAGTACCACGATCGGCTGCAGTTTCGTCCCTGGCACGCCAGCGAGGGGGCCCGCCAATATCGGGAATTCACCCGTATCCTTGCAGATGTGCAACCGGCCGCTCCTCAGGACCTGGCCAATCACGCTCTTCTCGCGACCGATCGATTCCGCGACGAGCGCCCTGAACTGCTCGGTCCGAGCCGGGTCCGTGCCGGCGGCCGCAGTCTGAGTGGTGCGGGCACCGGGCTGTTTGAGGGCAATGATGGCGGCGGCGTATCCGCCCACCGTTACGGCGAGCCGGCAGGCCTCCTGCAGCATCTCCTCGGGCTGGCGAGTGCGCAGCATCAGCGCGTTGACGCCGCTTAGCATCCGCAGCACCCGCGTCAGGCGGGCGATCTGTCTCTCCTGTCGGCGCCGCTCTTTCCGTGCCGCCACTTCCTCCAGGGCGCGGCGGATGGCCGGCACCAGGCGGCTCAAGTTGTCCTTGAGCACGTAATCCACGGCCCCGCAATGCAGGGCCTCGATGGCCCGCTCCTCGCCGATGGTTCCGGAGACGAAGATAAAGGGAACGTCGCGTGCGAGCTCCCGGGCTATCTTGAGCGCCGCCGGACCGCTGAACTGCGGCAGCGTGAAGTCCGAGAGAATGACATCCGGCCTAAACTCGCGCAGAGCCGCGGTGAGGCTCTCTTCGGTCTCGACTCGCAGACATTCGCAGTCGAGGCCGCCCTTTTGCAACTGGCGGATCGTGAGCTGCGCCTCGGCAGGCGCATCCTCTACCAATAGCACCCGGATGGCGGGCTCCTTCTCGTGACCCGCCGCCGTCCGGCGCGATGCGCCGGCGGCCTCGCCGTCGGAGGCGCTCCTTGGTCGATGCGCAGTCATTGCCTGAATGCTGTTTCCAACCGACAAGAAAAGCTGATGCTAGCAGCTCTCCTTATTCTGTCATATGAGCTGAGTCGGAGTTATCTGCTCCAGGGGAGCATGCAGATGTGACTCAACGCACAGAACGGGCTTCGCGGCGCACAGTGAGAGTCCATTCACAATTTTCGGGCGCTGCCCTTTTCACTTAACGTGGAAACGGCGCATCGTTCACCGATGTTGAATGCCGCGCGTCGCATCGCGTTTCCAATGATGTTGTGCATCGCGCTCGGGGTATCGCCCCGGGCGTTGGCGAGTCCGACTCCCGAATATCAGGTGAAGGCGGCGTTCTTGTTCAACTTTTCACAGTTCGTTTCCTGGCCGCCGCGGGCCTTCGGTTCGGCGAGGGCGCCGATCGTCATCGCGGTGCTCGGGCAAGATCCCTTCGGACCCGACCTCGATGCGATGGTGAATGGCGAGCACGTGGATGGCCGCCCGTTGCTGGTGCGTCGCTATCGTGACCTCTCCGAGGTCGACGGCTGTCACATTCTATTCATCGATCGATCGGAGAGCGCTCAGCTGCCCGAGATCGTGCGGGCGCTACGGGGACGAGCCATCCTGACCGTGAGCGACATCGAGGGGTCCGCGGAGAGCGGCGTGATGATCGATCTGGTCACCCAGAATCATCATGTGCGCATGCACGTCAACCTGGCGGCCGCGCGGGCGAGCGGTCTTACCGTCAGCTCGCAGCTCCTTAGGCTTGCTCAGATCATCGGACCGAAGAGCGATTGACATGCTGGTGCGTACGAGAAACATCCGCCGCTCGCTCATTCTCATGCTGCTGCTCACGACCGGCATTGTCGTCGTACTCACGACGGCCGCCTTCAGCGTGTATGAATTCGTCGCCGCTCGTCAGCTCACCGCCCGCAATCTCGCGACGCTCGCTGACGTGATTGCCACAAACAGCACGGCAGCGCTCGCTTTCGACAACCCGGACGACGCGCGCCGGGTGCTCGGGGCCATCAAGGCGGAGCCGCACGTCACCGCCGCGGCGCTCTACGCGCTCGATGGAAAGCTGTTTGCGAGCTATCCGGGTGATGGAGCATCGCTTCCCGTTCGCACGCCGGCGCTCGGCGAACGGTTCGGCCGATCGCAGCTCGTGGTGGTGCGCAGCGTGTTTCAGGGCACCAGCCGCCTGGGGACGGTGTATCTGAGGTCCGACCTGGGCGCGATCTACGAGCGCATTCGCCTCTACGCTTTGATCGCCGGCATGATTCTCCTCTTGGCGGGCCCGACCACCTATCTCATTGCGGCGCGCCTGCAGCGCGAGATTTCCGATCCCATACTGGCTCTGGCAAAAACCGCGCAGGCCGTGTCCCAGAATCGTGATTATTCCGTGCGTGCGTCGGAGGCGCACGGCTATGAGCTCGGGCTCCTGACGGACGCATTTAATCATATGCTGACGCGGATCGAAGAAGGCCAGAGTCGGCTTCACAGCCAGCTCGCGCGGCTCGATCTGCTGCATCGGATCACCCGGGCTATCGGGGATCGGCTTGATCTGGCGAGCATCTTCCAAGTCGTGGTCGGCACGCTCGAGGCGGATCTGCCGATCGACTTTGGTTGCGTGTGCACGTACGAGCCCGGTACGCACTTCATCTCGGTACAGTCGATCGGCCCGCGTAGCAGGGCGCTCGCGCCCGCCATGGCGCTCGCGGAGGGTGCGGCGATACCCGTCGATGAGAACGGGCTGTCGCGCTGCATCCGGGGCGAGCTGGTGCATGAGCCGGATACCTTGAGCCTGCCGTTCCCGTTCCCACAACGTTTCGCGGGGGCCGGACTGCGATCGCTCGTCATCGCCCCGATGCTGGTGGAACAGAGCGTGTGCGGGGTGCTGGTTGCCGCCCGGCGCACTCCCGAAGCCTTCAGCAGCGCGGACTGCGAGTTTCTACGACACCTCTGCGATCATGTGGCGCTCGCCGCGCGGCAAGTGCGGCTGCATGGGGCGCTGCAGCGCGCGTACGATGATCTGCGGCAGTCGCAGCAGGCGGTCATGCAGCAGGAGAGGTTGCGCGCGCTCGGACAGATGGCGAGCGGCATCGCACATGACATCAACAACGCGATTTCGCCGGTTGCGCTTTACACCGAGATGCTCCTCGAGCGCGAACCCGACTTGAGTGAGCGGACGCGTGCGTGTCTGGTGACCATTCAGCGCGCGATAGAGGATGTGGCCGACACCGTCGCGCGAATGCGCGAGTTCTATCGGCCGCGCGAGCCGCAGCTGGTGCTTGCGCGTGTCTCGCTCAATCGCATGATCGAGCACGTGGTCGAGCTCACTCGCGCGCGCTGGAGTGATCTCCCGCAGCAGCGCGGCATCGTCATCCGTTTGCACACCGAGCTCGCGCCGGACCTGCCGCAGATCATGGGCGCGGAGGGGGAAATCCGCGACGCCCTCACGAATCTCATCTTCAACGCCGTCGATGCCATGCCTCAGGGGGGAACGCTCACCCTCAGGACCCGGATCTCCGGTGCGCGGGACGGCTCGTGCCGAGCGGACGGCACGAGCGATACCGAGCCTCGGGTAAACATCGAGGTGATCGATACGGGCATCGGCATGGACGAGGAGACGCGTCGGCGATGCTTGGAGCCCTTCTACACGACCAAGGGCGAGCGCGGCACGGGTCTTGGGCTCGCGATGGTCTACGGCATGGTTCAACGACACAGCGCCGAGCTCGAAATCGACAGTGAGCCTGGCCGTGGTGCCACACTGCGGCTGTCATTCCCGGTAATGAGCGAGACGCCGCAAGGCATCGCGCCCGCGACGGTCAGTGTTCAACCCAGCCGGCGACTTTCGATTCTCCTGGTCGATGACGATCCGCTGCTCATCAAGTCGCTACGCGACATCCTGGAGGGGGACGGACACCGGGTCACGGCCGCGGATGGGGGTCAACGCGGAATCGAGGAATTCACGGCCGCGCAGCAGCGAGGTGCGCCGTTTGCGCTGGTCATCACGGACCTGGGCATGCCCTACGTCGATGGCCGCAAGGTCGCCGCCTCGGTGCACGCGGCCTCCCCCGGCACCCCCGTCATTCTGCTCACCGGCTGGGGCAGACGCCTGCTCGCCGAGAACGATATCCCACCGCACGTGGACCGGGTCCTCGGCAAGCCGCCCAAGCTCATCGAGCTTCGCACCGCGCTCGCGGAGCTCACGGCCGGACCGCGAGCCGCATGAACGGACCAGCCAATTCGCGGGAAGTGACGGGTCCGCACGCGAGACTCCTCATCGTCGATGACGAGGAGGCGCAGCTGCGAGCCCTCTGCGACACGCTCAAGCTCGAGGGCTATGCCACGAGCGGATTCGCATCGCCAAGCGAAGCGCTCTCGAAGTTGCAGCCCGACGCCTTCGATCTGCTGTTGACGGACCTCATGATGCCCGGGATGGATGGCATCGAGCTGCTGCAGGCGGCGCGGCGCGTGGATCGCGATCTGGCGGCGATCGTGATGACAGGGCACGGCACGATCGACACCGCCGTGAAGGCGATGCAGGCCGGCGCGCTCGACTATATTCTCAAGCCCTTCCGTCTGAATCAGATGATGCCCGTCATCACGCGGGCGCTCGAGACGCGGCGCCTGCGCCGCGTCAACCGCGAGCTCGAGCAGCGTGTACTCGAGCGCACGCGTGAGCTCGAGATCGCCAATCGGGACCTCGAAGCCTTCTCGTTCTCCGTCTCGCACGACCTGCGCGCGCCGCTTCGGATCATCCAGGGCTTCTGCGAAGCATTCATCGAGGACTTCGCCTCCGGGGTGCCGGAGGAGGGACGGGCGCTGCTTAAGCGCATCGAGGAGGGCGCACAGCGCATGAGCCGGCTGATCGAGGCTCTGCTCAACTTTTCCCGGGCCGGCCGCAGCGCCCTGGAGCCCACCCGGATTGCGATGGCCGATCTGGTTCGGGCCGTGATGACGGAGCTGACCGAGCTATCCCCCTCACGGACGGTGGAGCTAGAGGTCGCGGAGCTTTCCGATGGCTGGGGCGACTCCGCTCTCATCCGCCAGGTGCTCGTGAACCTGCTCTCGAATGCCTTGAAGTTCTCGAGCACCCGGCCGTCGGCACGGATCGAGGTGACGAGCACCGAGCACGAAGGTCAGCGCGCCTACCGCATCGCGGACAACGGCGTCGGATTTGATGAGGCGCACGCGCATAAGCTCTTCGGAGTCTTTCAGCGTCTGCATTCCGAGGAGAGCTTTGCCGGAACCGGAATTGGCCTCTCGATCGCGAAGCGCATCATCGAGCGCCACGGCGGGCGTATCTGGGCCGAAAGTCGGCCCAACGAGGGCGCCACGTTCTCCTTCACCTTGCCTGCGGCAAAGCCGGAGCCCCGCCCATGAAACCGCGCCCGCTCTTTTCCCGAGGCGCCGTGCTGATACTGGTTTTGGCGTCAGCCGCCACGAGCTTGCCAGCGCGAGCGGACTCGAATTCCTCGAGTGTCGAGCGCTTGAGAGGCCTCAGCATCTCACAGTTGATGAATATCAAGGTAACCTCCGTTGCGAGGCGCCCGCAAAAGCTCCTGCGCACCGCGGCGGCTGTGCAAGTGATCACCAACCAGGAGATCCAGCGCTCGGGAGCCACCAGTATTCCGGAAGCCCTGCGGCTCGCCGACAATCTCGAGGTGGCACAAAAGAACTCCCACGACTGGGGCATCAGCGCACGGGGCTTCAATACAGACCTCGCCAACAAGCTCCTGGTGATGATCGATGGTCGCTCGGTCTACACGCCGCTTTTCTCCGGGGTATTTTGGGACGACCAGGACTATCTGCTCAAGGACATCGATCGCATCGAGGTCATCAGCGGTCCAGGAGGGACGCTCTGGGGCGCGAACGCCGTCAACGGCGTGATCAATATCATCACGCAGAGCGCGAAGGCGACCCAGGGCTTCTACGCGGAGGAGGCCGGTGGCACGGAGCTCCATGAGCTCGCGGGGGTGCGCTACGGCGGTGCCCTCTCCTCGGACACCTGGTTTCGGGTCTACGGCAAGTATGTCGATCGCGGCGATGAGATGATGAGCGATGGCGCGCCGGGTTTGGATTCGTGGCGGCAGGGTAGGTCGGGTTTTCGCATCGACTCGGATCCCTCGAGTCGTGACGCGCTGATGCTCGAGGGTGATTTTTACGACGGACACGAGTACGAGCCAACCGGGGGGGAGGCGGAGACGAGCGGCGACGACGTGCTCGGCCGCTGGAGCCGGCGCTTTTCGGAGCACTCCGACATGCAGCTGCAGTCATACATCGACCAGACGCATCTGAGTGATCCGGAGCCGGCGCTGACGCTCGGGACCCTCGACCTCGCGCCGCCCGGTGTGCTTAAGGATGATCTCACGACGTACGATATCGACTTGCAAGACCGCTTGGATGCTGCGACGTACCATCACATCGTTTGGGGTCTCGGGTTCCGCCGCACCCATGACGCAGTGGTCAATGCGCCGGCACTCGCATTCCTTCCCGACGTGCTGGATCAGAATCTATACAGCACGTTCGTTCAGGACGAGATCGCGCTGAGACCGAACCTCAATTTCATCGCCGGTACGAAGCTCGAGCACGATGCCTATACCGGTTGGGAGTGGCAACCGAGCGTTCGAGCCCAGTGGTCGTTCGCCGACGAGGAATCGCTCTGGGCGGCAATCTCCCGCGCCGTCCGCACCCCCTCGCGCATCGATCACGATCTCTACGAGGCGGCGCCCCCCTACCCCCTGATCTTGAAAGGGAGCCCCAACTTTGTCTCCGAGAAGCTGATCGCGTACGAGATCGGCTATCGCGGTCAAATCGGCCCGCGATTCGGCTCCTCGGTTTCGACGTTCTACAACGTCTACCACGATCTACGGAGCACGAGCTTTACTCCTGCAACGATATTGCCGTTCTATTTTGCCAACAACCTGGAGGGCGATACGTACGGCCTGGAGTTCTCGGGTGACTACCAGTTGAGGCCGACCTGCGCGTTGCACCTCGGCTACGACCTCCTCAAGGAACATCTGCGGATCGCCCCCGGGCAGGCGGACATCAACCAGGGTCTCAATGAGACGGCCGACCCGCAACACCAGTTCTTCTTGCGATCTTCGATGGACCTCCCGCGAAACGTCCAATTCGACGCCGCGCTGCGCTGGATCGATACGCTGCACAACAACAACGGACCCACGCCTGGAACGGTGCCGGCGTACTTCGAGCTTGACTCCCGCATCGCCTGGAAGGTGAGCCCGAGGATCGAGCTCTCGCTTGACGGGCGAAACCTGTTGCATGCCGAGCACGTCGAGTACGGATTCCCGAGCCCGACTCGGATTGAGATAGCCCGCAGCGTCTACGCCAACATCACGTGGCGGCGCGAGTGACGAGCGCGCCCGCGGGCACCTGAGGTATCGGCGCCCGGTGCCCGGCTCGCGCGGCTTGGGCTCATGTGGTCGCGCCCCGATTAACTTTGCTGAGTAGCCGCGGGCAACCAACTTAGCGGGTTGAGTAGTCGTGGCCAGCGCGATCGGGTGCCGGTGCTGCGGCTGGGTGTCTGAATCGGCGCCTCAGTAGGCCTTTCCGTTGGCAATGGAGGCGGTGCGGTCAGCACGATAGCCGCGTGCTGCCCCGAGGTGCCGACGTCCTTTCTTGGCAGGAATTTCGCTCGTAGTGAGGAGATGATCTCGGTCATCTCTATCTGCACGATGAGCGGATGGCGAAAGTGCGGCGCAAGATAGGAAGCAATCGCCCTTGCGTGTTCCGGCTCCTTGAAGTACCCAAGCCGAAGTGAATGGCGCATCTTCCCGTCTGTGAACTTACTGTGGCAGTACAGGTGATATAGCTCAAAGAGGTCGAGCTGCGGCACAGCGTGCGGATCGATCGGTTGCGTCGACTGACACAGCTGCACGATAAATCGTGGCGCCGGGTGAGGCTTGGAGATGATTCGGGTCACGACGGTGGCGGAAGCTGCGGTCTGGTCGAGGAGTGGCTCTTTTCCGAGCGGCGGGCCAGCGCTGCCGGTGGCGATACCCGGAGGGATGCAGACGGGTCTGCGTGCCGCGCTCGCCGGAGGAGACGCGCGGTAGGGCAGCAGGGATCCCGCCGGTGCCGTGTGAGGTTTGTATTGCATGAGCACTCCAAGCTGTAACCGATCTCCGGTTGCCTGGGGGCGTTGCGGGGCAGTTGCGGCACCCGGCCGGTGGAAGCGGCCGAGTACGTACGAGACCGCCTTGCGGTCCCGGCAACCCCGCTATCGTAGGCCCGAGCCTTTAGACCGGAGGCTTTGCGTCCTCGCCTTTCGGTGAGTTTGCGACGAGACGGCGGTCAGTTTGACAGCTCGGGGGAGGGTGGGAATACGCAGTTGCCGCACGAACGGGCGCGACGTAGTGAGCTCCTGCGATCGGCAGTCGCGGTGCCAAGCCGGCCGCAGCTTGCTCGGATATCGTGAAGCAACTCACGCCTCGTGACGGCGCGAGTCCACCGTGATCCTCACCCCTTGATGCCAAGCGATGCCTGACGGCTGATGGTGAGCGACGGAGCCGAAAGGAGGTAATTCATCCGCATGGGCTCTCGCGGCGACCCGCACCGCACTAGGCGGACCAGGGCAGCAACACGATCTTGCCGCCGAGCCCGCCCCGGTCGATACGAGCATGGACCTCGCTTGCGGCTGCGAGCGGCAGTTGCTTGATCACGACCGGATGGATGGTTCCATTTCCCAACAGCTGGAACAATGTCGTCATGTCAGCCCTGAATTCCTCCGGGAAAGTCGACCGACGGTGCGTTACGCTGTAAAAGACCGCGCTACGCCCGCCGAACAGGAAGCTCAGCGCGCTCCAGAGCTTGAGCCTGGCCAAGCCGAGGCCTGCGGCAATCAGGCTCTCGCCACCGACTGCCATCGTTTGGGATCCGTAACCGACAAGTAACCCGCCCGGCGCGAGGCACGCAAACGAACGGCTGAAGTGAGCACCGCCAATCGCATCAAAGGCGATGTCAACGCCGGCGCCTCCTGGTGTCAATTGGCGCACGGAGGTGACGAAGTCACCTGCGCGATAATCAATCGCCGTTGCGCCGAAGCGCTCAATCACGGGCATGTTCGCCGCGGAACACGTGCCAATTGCCTTCAGGCCCAGGTGGCGAGCGAGATCGAGTAACGCCGTACCGACCGTGCCAGAAGCGCCGATGACGAGAATGGTGGCGCCCGGCGGTGTGTTGCGGCAACGAGTCAGCATCTGAAATGCGGTGAGGTAAGCCAGCGGGATACAAACGGCCTCGGCCGGATCGATGCCATCGGGGACCGTCGCGAGAAAGCGCGCCGGGCGAATCGCATATTGCGCGTAGCCGCCAACAGTGCACAAATCAGCGACCATCTTTCCCTCGAGGGAGGCGATCACGCGGGCACCACATTTCTCGACAGTGCCAACGATCTCGTAACCAGGCGTGAACGGCAGTGGCCCCCTAAAGTCCGGATACCGGCCGCGCCGAATCATCGTATCGGTAAAACCGGTACCGGCGGCGAGCACCTTTATGCGAACATCCCCGGGTCTGGGCTCAGGAATGGTCGACTCCTCGACCATCTCCAGGACTTCCGGGCCGCCGAATCGCGAGATGCGAACGCGGTGCCAAGGCATCGGTCGAGCATACGCGCAACGTCGGCGTAGATCGAGGAACCTGCTGATGACAGGTTCGCCGAGTATCTGCATGGCTTAAGCGGGCACCGCGGCGAGGGCGGGCTTGGCCCGACGTTACGTCGCGATTGCAGTGGCGCCAGTTGATGGGGCTGCGGGTCCGACGACATTGCCCTTGCGCTTGGCAGCGATCAGAAGGAGCAGACCCGTAGTTGCACACAATGCCAATGCCACGACCGATGCTTCAGGCCCGAACCGTCCGCCTGTAAGGGATTCCGGGCCTACCAGCGTCCCCCGTAACAGCCCTTCAGTCGCTCCGCCAGAAACGGACGCAGAGAAGATGCCGCCCTGCGTGAAGTTCCACGCGAAATGAATCCCAATACAGAACCAAAGACTACGCGTGAGCATGTAGGCCGCGGCCAGCAGAATTCCTGCCTCCAGCATCACGGAGGTCGCATTGGCCAGAGTGGCTCCCGGATTGAGCAGGTGCAGGAGTCCGAACAGGATTGCCGAGAGCGCAAGGGCACTCCAACTTCCCAGCCATTGTTCCAGTATCCGAAACACAAGTCCCCGCATGACGATCTCTTCAAGAACGGCTGCCAGTATAAAGGCCGGTACTGTCGCCATCATGAACTGCCAGCCATTGATCCCGGTGATGCGATAGACACCCACGGCGGCAAGCACCGCGATGGTCAGAGACAGCAGTAGGGCTCCAAGGAGCACGCCGCCGCTCAGTTCGCGGATCAGACGCTGTCGAGACAGTTCCCTCACTGCGCGCCGCTCCACGATTCGGACATAAGCGCAGTAGGCGCCTAAAACAACTGCCGTGAGCAACAGCGCGCCGGCCTTCCTCAGGAGTTTGTCCGTGACGAACAGGTTGAATGGAGTCGCGACCACCGCAAACGGTATGGCGATCGAGACAATTCCGAGCGCGATCCGACCGAGAGGGAACCGCACGAGCCGATTGATCCAGGACGGCGCCGTCAGGGGTACATCCGCTGAGTTGCTCATTTCATCCCTCGCCGACATAAGGCCGGACCTGGGCGCGCGATTGAGGCGCCGATTGAGATCGGCAGGCACAGTGACCCTGTTTGGCTGCAATAGCAAGCGCCAAAATCTCACGCACTGAGGATCGGTGCGCCACTTGCAATCAATCAACCGTCGATTCGCGTGTGAATGAGCCTAACGACACGCAACCTGGCAATTAGCGCCTCAACTTAACCAGATCAAGGTCCTCACGGGCTGCGCAGACGTTCGGGGTTTCCTCTTGGGCGAAGCGCGATTGGTCGGGCGGTGAGGGGAAAAGCTGGACCAGCTCCTTCAAGAGGGAGCGCCATGGTTCTGGCGCTGCGGAGGCGCAGCTGTCTTCAGTGAGCCCACGAGAGCTGATCGACCGTGAGGCCAGTAAGCAGGTTGCAAGCCGGGCCCGTCGCAGCACCCCGTCATGGGCGGCCGGGGACAACGGCGCCGCTGCCGCGCCGGAATTTCCGGGCGCGAAGGGCGCCTTGCTATCATCGGCGGAATGAGCGACGAAGAGCGTTCGCACAGGGCGGCGGCGGCGGGTCGGGCGGCCCGGCGTATTGCGAAGAATAGGGCCTCGCACGGCAGGGGGAATACCGATCGCGGCCGGCTGAAGATCGGGGATGATTGGAACGCTATACGCATCATTGCGCTGTCGCAGAGCAATCCGCTAAAGGCCATCGCGGAATTCGTCGAGAACAGCATCGACGCGCACGCGAAGACAATCACCATCACCCGAGGGCGAGAGCAGGGAGAGCATTATCTCTCCGTCAGGGACGATGGTGACGGGGTGCCTCGGGACGAGCAGGGGAAACCAAATTTCAAGTACGTCGCCACGCATATCTGCGACTCCATCAAGCGGCGATTGAAGGCGGAGGGGGATGGAGCTGGCCTGCAGGGGGAGTTCGGCATCGGACTACTGTCATTTTGGACGGTCGGTGACACGCTCACCATGATGTCCACGGGCGACGATCAGCGGTCATACCAGATGACCATGAGTAAGGGGGACTCGGGATACGCTCTGAGCCCGCGGCGGGTACTGTTCGCGGAGCGTGGCACGGAGCTACGGATCAGCCCGCTGCTCGAGGGTATCCGGACGCTGTCGGGGGAAAAGATTCAGTGGTATCTCGCGTCGGAGCTGCGCGATAGGATCCGGCACTCACAGGTTCGGGTGATCGTTGTCGATAAGCTTGCCCGCAAGCAGTACGAGGTTGAGCCACGGGCCTACGGCGGGCGGCTGCTGCACCAGCTTCCGGCCGTGCGGACGGCATACGGCGATGCATACGCGGAGCTGTACCTCGCCGAGCCTGATGAAAGCTGTCGGGTCGCGCTCACTCGGGGCGGTACGCGAGTTATCGAGGACTTGTCGACTTTGCCGGGTCTTGAGCATACGCCATGGTCAATTCGATACCTGCAGGGGCTCATTGACGTGCCGTTTCTGAACCTGACACCGGGTACCCGTAGCGGAATCATCCACGACGAACGATACGCCACGCTCCTCGAAGCACTGTTGCCACTCGAGAAGCACCTGAATGGCTTGATCGAGGCCCAGCAGCGGGCGGAGGAGGAGCAAGCAACGCAGCAGTCGCTGCGCGCGATTCAGCGGGCGTTCCGCGAGGCCTTGCTAGCGCTGCCCCCGGAGGAATACGACTGGTTCGACGTTCAGGCGAGATCCCGCGGGGACAGCGTGCCGACGAGGCCAGGAAGCGGGGAAGGCGGAATAGCCCCAAAGGACGGAGAGGCGATGGAGCTCGGGGTCGTGGAGCCGTCGCAAGCTGCGGGGACGCAGCGGCAATTCTTCGACTACGCGGGACCGCTCTTCAGCGTGGTCATTTCTCCAGCCGCGAGCACCGTGCCGGTGAACGAGCGGCGGCGCTTTCGGGCACTGCCGCGAGACCGGTCTCGCCGACGAGTAGAGGAGGATCTGCAGTTTGCCTGGGAGATCGTCGAGGGCACCGGGTCGCTCAGAAGCACTGCGGATCAGGAGGTGGAGCTCTTGGCCCCGGGCATGCCGGGGCTGACGCGGCTCAAAGTCACGGCCATTCAGCGCGACATCACCTGCGCGGCGGAGGCACTGGTGACCGTTACCGACAGCCTCGAGCGGGTCGTCAGCGCCGCTGTGGTCAACTCCCGAGGTCTGCCCGGATATACGTTCGAGCGGGCGGCCGGGGAGCTCTGGCGGTCGCGGTACGACACCGATCGCAACGTTATTGTGGTGAACAACGGGCATCGCGACTTCGTGTTCGCGACGCGCAATCGAGCGTTGCAGCTACGGTATCTCGTCCGGCTTTACGTCAAGGAGCTGGTATTGAAGAACTTTTCCGGAATCTCGCCGGAGCAGCTGCTCGAGCGAATGATCGAGCTGTCGCTGTACGCGGAGGAGAAGTTGAAGACGGGATAGCTTCCGTAGCTCTCGGCTGGTGGTGATGTGCTACTGTCCAAGGGCGATCCGAGTCATGCCGTAAGCTTCCCCGTCAAGGACACAGTCTAATATTGGACCCCCGGGCAGTTCGTGGCCTCGGCAGGAAGGTAAGCGGCGACACACGGCCGAGGCTGTCACGGGGCCGCTCCTCGTTGTATTCGCTCAGCCAGGTATCGGTAATCTCCCGCACCTGCCCCCCTAAGAGCTCGTGTCGGCCGAAGGCCGATTGCGGGGACGACCGCCTTTCCGGCCATTCCTGCGCGCCGCGGCGGCTTTGGCTGCTGATGATCGCGTACCACCGATGCGGCCCAGCTCGGCCATCCATTCGGGCCCGGCAAAAACCGACGAGACCAGTGCAGGGACGCTGAGGTCGAGGTCGAGACTTTCCCAGTGGAGTCCGCCGCCTCGGCTGAGCACCTCGACCGAGCGCACATCGCTGGGCACGGCTCGCTTCAGACCAGGGATGAGCCTTACCGGGACCGTGATCGCCGCTCCGTTGGTCAATTCGATCAGCAGCGAGTTGTCCCTCACGCGATATGTCGCGCGCGCGGCTCGCGGTTCCATCTTGGCAGCCCAGCGGCCGGCACGAGAGGCCCGCGCAAAGTTCGAGCGCAGGTCCTTCTTGACCCAATCAGGCATCGCCATGAATCTCTCTCCACCGCTG
>JBAUOO010000091.1:0-1823 GCA_049579785.1 Steroidobacteraceae bacterium | reverse complement strand
GTTGACCTTCGCGGCGGCGGTGCTTGGTCTGCATCCCGTCTGCTTCCCGCTCGAAGCGAAAGCCGCCCAACTTGCAAAGGCGGTTGGAGTCCGGCGACTTCGGTGTCTCAGAAATGGGCGATACTGGTTCGATTCGCCGGACATGCCCGTGTTTATGGGCTTTCTCCTGCGGCAATTCCCCTAGAATTCCCCTAATCGATCCGAAGCTGACGGACATTTCCCCCGAACGCTACGCATCCCAGCGCGGGTCAGTCCCCGAGTCCAAGCGCTTCGCGCATGCGATCCAGGACAGCGTGGTCCTTGGGGCGATCGGCCGCGTTCTTAGAGTGCAGAATCATCTCCGCCGAAGCCACGGGCACAACGATTCCCGTGCCGGGAAGCGTCTCGGAAGTCGCCGTGGCGATGATCTCCTCGTACCCTTTGGTGCCGTCGGGGAGCAGGACGACATCAAAGTTTCCGTGGCGCGTCGCGAAAGCGATCGAGATCTGGTTGCGAAACGTGCGCCAGTCGATCCCGTCGGGTGGCCGGTAGCCGTCTGGATAACGGGCCGGGTCCACGCGAAACCCCGCGTCGAGCTCTGCCACGGCGGCAGCCAAGCGCGAGAGGTTGCCCTCCGAGCGCTCGGGGGTGAAGTCGATGTCATCGGTCGGCTCAGGCCAGCCGCGGGCCTGCGCGGCCGCACCGCCGATCACGACATACTCGACGCCGTGGCGCTCGAGCGCCGCCACGATCGCCTCCCGTCCAGGGTCCGCCGGCCCAGTGGTGCTCATGTTCGCGCTCCTGCAGCGTCCTGCGGCTCGCGCTGGCGCATCTCTAGCGTCGCCCACAACGCCGGAACGAACGTACGGGCGTCGCCGTCGCGGGAGGACTCGGCGATACGGATCAGATCGATCAGCGACGCCACCCTCACGGAAACGCCGGGAGCGATCTGCATGCTCTGCGCATCGCGAGCGAGGTCGCGGTAGCCGCGCGTGCCGGGCGGCAGGAGCGTCGCGTGCAACTCCGCCCCCCCGGGCAGCAACCAGCGCCGCGACCCGTCGCTTCCCTCCTCGGCTCCTTCGCCACCGAGGCGCCGCGCGGCGAGCTCGACGCGACGCATCGAAGCGTCCGCCGGCACCACATGCAATGTTCGGCCTCCGAGCAGGATCGGCCAGCCATGAAAAGCACCGGCGACGTTGCCGATTACGACGAACCGTGCCTGCCCCGCCAGCTCGCTCAGAATTCCTATCGGGTCAAAACCCTCCGCCGCCCACGGCGGCGCGAGATGCCTCACACGCTCGACGGGCTCGAGCAAAAGCTGCTGGGCAATCAGCGACAGGTAGGAGTCGTCATAGCGCGCGAGGCCCACCGTGAGCTCGAGATCGCAGGCGTGCAGCGCCTCGATGACGCTCTCCAGCGGAGGATGCTGCTGCCCTGTCTCCCAGCGGGCGATAGTCGACTGCGGCCGCCCCAGACGCTCCGCCAACTGGTCCTGGGATAGCCCAGCGCGCCGACGACCAGTCAAAAGAAGATCAGAACTACGCATACAACGATTATAGCGGAAAGCGCATAAAAATGGGCGATACTGGGCTCGAACCAGTGACCTCCGCCTTGTCGAGGCGGCGCTCTCCCAGCTGAGCTAATCGCCCTGGGATCGGAAGGGTATCAACGAGGCCGCGAGTCGATCAGGAGGCCATGGAGGGATTCAGGCATGCGTTCGGGATGCGCATGAGACCCGGGCGCCGGTTGATGCTCCTCCCAGCAGCGCCCGGGTCTGATGCGCCGTCACGGCACGATGACGACTCGGCCGCCTTCGGTGCCTTCGGTGCCCGACATTTCGGAGC
>JBAUOO010000090.1:0-58801 GCA_049579785.1 Steroidobacteraceae bacterium | reverse complement strand
GGATGAGCCGAGCAACGCCGAGCCGCAGAGCGGTGGGTTTGCGCACACCGCCGCGGCGTGGTTTCGCGATCTGCAGGCGCGCATCTGCGCCTCGTTCGAAGGCTTCGAGCCCGAGTGCCGGTTCGAGGCGCGCAGCTGGCGCCGGCCCGAGGGGCACCGGCTGCAGGGCGGCGGCGAGTCCCGGCTGATGCGCGGCGCGGTCTTCGAGAAGGTCGGAGTCAACGTGAGCCACGTGTGGGGCGTCCTCAGTGAGCAGGCCCGGGGTCAGGTCACCGGCGCCGCAGAGTCGGCCGGACGCTTCGCGGCTTGTGGCATCTCGTTGGTCGCGCACATGTGGAATCCCTATGTGCCGGCGGTGCACATGAATCTGCGGTTTCTCAGCACCAGCTCCTCGTGGTTCGGCGGCGGCTCGGACCTGACGCCGACTTTTCCCTTCGACGAGGACACGGCGGACTTCCACGCCGCCTTGCGCGCGGCGTGCGCGACCTACCGCCCGGACGCCTATGGCGAGTTCAAGGCGTGGTGCGACCGGTACTTTTACCTGCCGCACCGCCATGAGCCCCGGGGCGTCGGGGGTATATTCTTCGACGAGCTCGCGAGCGGGGATTGCGCAGCGGACTTCGCCTTCGTGCGCGAGGTCGGGGAAGCTTTCCTCGGCATCTATCCGAGGATCGTCGCGCGCCGCAAGGACACCCCGTTCGACGAGGCGGCGCGGGAGCGGCTGCTCGTCAAGCGCGGGCGGTACGTCGAGTTCAACCTCGTCTATGATCGGGGAACGAAATTCGGCTTTCAGACCGACGCGGACCCGGAGGCTTATCTCATGAGCCTGCCGCCGCTCGTCAGGTGGTGAGCTGGAACGGTGAGGATGGGAATGCGGCTTGCAACCCGCATATTCTGAAGTGTGCCGATGATCCGGATTCTCCTGCCGCTTCTGTGCGCGGTGCTGGGCCTCGCGGCAGCCTCCTGCAGCCAGTCGGAGGGGCCGTTCGCGTCGGCTGTAGCTCCTGCCTCGGCCCCCTCGAGCTCGCAAGATGCGGCGTCCGCGGCGATGACGAGCCCGTCGGACCCCGCATCGGTCGGCATGGCGGCGAGCACCGGACCGGCCGAGCGTCGTGCCTCCAGACTGATCGGCATGCCGGTCGTCTCGGCGGACGGCAGCCCGCTCGGTGAAGTGAAGGACATCATCCTCGATCCACAGGGCCACGCCACCCACGTGGTGATCGCCTATCGGACGCAATCCGAGGCCGGAGCCGCGGAGATACCCGAAGGCAAGCTCGAATCCAGTGTCGACGGCAAGCTCGTGGCGGTGCCGTGGGACACGATCATCGCGCACCTCGCGGACGATCACGTGGTGTTGGATGGCGCGAACCTGCAGAGTGCCCCGAGCTTCACGCCGGGAGAGTGGCCGAATCTCGCTGACCCGGCGTGGAGCACCACCGCCGATGCGTACTGGCGCAAACTCGCGCGGCCGCCGGCGGTGGCGCGTCGCGGTGCTCCCATCGACTCGACGGCGCGTTTGCGGGCGCGGCCGACGCGCGACGGTGGCGACGACTAGTGCCACCCCGCGCGCGCGCCCGAACCTTCGCCGACTCCCTCATTGGCTGGCATGCGCGCCACGGTCGCCATGATCTGCCGTGGCAGCGCCGTCGTACCGCCTATCGCGTGTGGGTGTCGGAGATCATGCTGCAGCAGACGCAGGTCGCGACCGTCATTCCCTACTACGAGCGCTTCATGCGCCGCTTCCCCGATCTCGCCACGCTCGCCGCGGCGGCGCTCGATGAGGTGCTGCATCTCTGGTCGGGATTGGGCTACTACGCGCGGGCGCGTAACCTGCACCGCGCCGCGATGCGGATCGCCGAGGAGCACGGTGGGCGGTTCCCGAGGAGCTTCCAAGCCGTCGCCGACCTTCCGGGAATCGGCCGCTCCACGGCGGGCGCGATTCTGGCGCTGAGCCGCGCGGAGCGTTTCCCGATTCTCGATGGCAACGTGCGTCGGGTGTTGTCGCGTCACTTCGGGATCGAAGCTCGCGCGACCGACAGCGCCACTCTGCAGACCCTGTGGGCACTATCCGAGGAGTGCACGCCCGAGGAGCGCGTCGCGACCTACACGCAGGCGGTGATGGATCTCGGAGCGACCGTCTGTGCGCGCCGCAATCCGCTGTGCGGCGAATGTCCCGTATCCTCGACCTGCCTCGCTCGCCGCAGCGGACGGCAGCACGAGTTGCCCGCGCCGCGGCCGGCGCGGTCGCGTCGGCTGCGGCGGGTGTTCATGCTGGCTGCGGTGCGTGAGGACGGGGATGTGCTCCTCGAGCGCCGCCCCGAGCGCGGCGTTTGGGGCGGGCTCTGGTGCCTGCCCGAGTTCACGAACGCGGCGGACGCCGCGGATTACGCACTGCGCAAGCTACGGGGCGCGACCGCGCGGCCGGTGCCACTTGCGGCGCTCGAGCATGCGTTCACGCACTTTGACCTTGTCATCACGCCGCTCCTGGCCCATTGTTCCGGCACCGTCCCATCGGTGCAAACCCTCTGGTACCGCGCCCGCGAGCCGGTGAGGCTCGGCCTGCCCGCCCCCATCCGGCTGCTCATCGAGAGACTCTCGCGCGGCGCCGGACATCAGGCGCAACTTTCCGATTGACTGGAGACTCGACGTGGCCCGAATGGTGCAGTGTGTGATGCTCAAGCGCGAGGCCCCCGGCTTCGATCGGCCGCCGTATCCCGGCGAGCTCGGCCAGCGCATCTACGACAGCGTCTCGCGCGAGGCGTGGGCGCGCTGGCTGCAGCACCAGACCATGCTGATGAACGAGTACCGCCTAACACCGATCGAGCCGAAGGCGCGCAAATTCCTCGAGGAGGAAATGGAGAAGTTCTTCTTCGGCAGCGGCTCGTCGAAGCCCGAGGGCTACAAGACACCCGGGAGCGAGGGGTGAGGTTTCACATGCATCCACGCGTACGCGAGGTCACCGAGCGCATCCGTGAGCGCAGTTGCGGCTCCCGCGCGGCGTATCTCGAGCGCATGAGCGCGCGGGGGTCGGGCGATCCCGCGCGCAGCCGCCTCTCCTGCACCAATCTGGCGCACGGCTTTGCGGCATCCACGGTCCCTGACAGACAGGCGCTGAAAGAGCTGCGCTGGCCCAACCTCGCCGTCGTCACCGCCTACAACGACATGCTCTCGGCTCATCAGCCGTTCGAGCGCTTTCCCGGTCTCATCCGCGCCGCCGCACGCGAGGCCGGCGCGACCGCCCAGGTTGCGGGCGGTGTGCCGGCGATGTGCGACGGCATCACTCAGGGCCAGCCCGGCATGGAGCTTTCGCTCTTCAGCCGCGACGTCATCGCGATGTCGACCGGCATCGCCCTCTCGCACGGCATGTTCGATGCGGCGCTCTGCCTCGGTGTCTGCGACAAGATCGTGCCGGGCCTGCTCATCGGCGCGCTCTCCTTCGGCCAGCTGCCGGCCGTGTTCGTGCCGGCGGGTCCGATGCCCTCGGGGCTGCCCAACCGGGAAAAGGCGCGCATCCGCCAGCTCTTCGCCGAGGGCAAGGTCGGGCGCGAGGCGCTGCTCGAGTCGGAAGCCGGCAGTTATCACGCCGCCGGCACCTGCACCTTCTACGGCACCGCCAACAGCAATCAGATGCTGATGGAAGTCATGGGACTGCATCTTCCGGGCAGCGCCTTCGTCCCGCCCAACACGCCGCTGCGGGATGCGCTGACCGCGGCGGCCACCCGTCGCGCGGCGCAGATCACCGCGCTCGGACAGGAGTACCTGCCGCTCTCGAAGGTGCTCGACGAACGCAGCTTCGTCAACGCGATCGTCGGCCTCCTCGCCACCGGTGGCTCGACCAACCACACCCTGCACCTCATCGCCATCGCCCGCGCCGCGGGCCTCATCATCGACTGGGACGATTTCAGCGATCTCTCGGATGTGGTACCGCTGCTGGCGCGCATCTATCCCAACGGCAGCGCCGACGTGAATCATTTTCACGCCGCCGGCGGCATGGGCTTTCTGATCGGCGAGCTGCTGCGCGCGGGTCTCGTGCACGAGGACGTGCAGACCATCTCGGGCCCCGCCCTCGGCGCTTCGGCGCTCGAGCCCTGGCTCTCCCCGGGCGGCCTCGCCTGGCGCGAGGCGCCCGCAGCGAGCGCTGACACGACGGTCCTGCGTCCCGTGTCCGACCCGTTCAGCGCCGACGGCGGCCTGAAGCTCCTGCGCGGCAATCTCGGCCGCTCGGTGATCAAGGTCTCGGCCGTGAACCCCGGACAGCGCGTGATCGAGGCGCCCGCCCGGGTGTTCGACACTCAGGAAGCGGTGTTGGAAAGCTTTCAGCGCGGTGAGCTCGCGCGCGACGTCGTGGTCATCGTGCGTTTCCAGGGCCCCCGGGCCAACGGCATGCCGGAGTTGCACGGCCTGACGCCGGCCCTGGCCTCGCTGCAAAGCAAGGGACATCGTGTTGCCCTGGTGACCGATGGACGGATGTCGGGGGCCTCAGGCGCCGTGCCCGCGGCGATTCACCTGACGCCGGAAGTGGTGAGCGGCGGCCCGCTCGGCAAAGTGCGCGACGGCGACATCATCCGGCTCGACAGTCTGAAGGGGACTCTGGAGGCGCTGGTGCCGCAGGAGAGCTGGGAGACCCGGCCGATCGCGACCGCGGATCTGTCAGCCAACGGCCATGGCATGGGCAGAGAGCTCTTCCGCGCCTTTCGCATTCATGCCGCCGCCGCCGAGGAAGGTGGCGGAATCTGCGGCTAAGGCGGCGCCTGTCTGAGCTGCTGGTAGCGCTCGATATCGGCTTGGAACTGCGCTTTGACCTGAGCTTCCTGCTCCGCTCTCGCCTGCATCGCCTGCTGCTGCAGGTGGACCTCGTTGAGCGTCAGGACCAGCTCCTGGGCCAGATCGTCCGGCATGCGCGGCGCATCGGGTCGCGAGCTGTAGGGCCTGAACTTTTGAGCGTGGCTTTGCAGCGAGGTGAGACGCGACTGCAGGCTCTGCGTGTACTGTTGCGCCGCTTGCTGCTGCGCCTGCAGCTGCGACAAGCGCTCATCGCGCAGCGACTCGATGTCCTTGACCGAAGCGTAGGTGGTGAGGAGAAAATAATCATGTTGTTGCTGCGCGACGCGCTTGCGCCGTGCGCGCGCCTGCGCCGCGAGCTGCGCCGGCGTCTTCTCGGCGTCCACGTGGCCGACCACGACGCCCTGGCTGTTGAGGAGCTCGCGGCGGTCCTTGGCGTATTTCGGCGGAATGCTGTCGCCGAAGTGCACGACCCCATGCTCATCCACCCAGCGATAGACGACGCCGCCGCCCTTGTCGCTGTTCTGCGCCAGCGCCAGGGTTGGAATGCAACCGAGCGCGATGAGCAGAGCGAGAACTCGAGTCGACGTGCGCATGCGTCTGAATGAACCGTCCCTCGCCAAGAGGCGAACCGACATATTCTGACCTACTCGAGCGCCGTGGCAAGTCTCAGGCGACCCCGTAGCGCTCCCGATAGGCCCTGAGAGATGTGAGCTGGTCCTCAGATATCACGCGGCGCCCCGCCGCCGGGCGCGACAGCGCCTCGATGAGGTCGGCAAGTGTGACGACGCTCACACACCGGATTGCGTGCTCGGTCGCGATCTCCTGAGTCGCGCTGAGCGCCCCCTGGCCCCGCTCCTGCCGGTCGAGGGCGAAAACCACCCCCGCGGGCTGCGCCCCCTGCTGGCGAATGAGGGCGAGCGACTCCCGCACCGCCGTGCCGGCCGTAACCACATCGTCGATGACGAGCACCCTGCCCGCGACCGGCGCGCCGATGACACTGCCGCCCTCGCCGTGATCCTTGGCCTCCTTGCGGTTGAAAGCGTAGGGGACGCTTCGCCCGTGGTGCTCGAAGAGCGCGGCCGCGGTGGCGGCGGCGAGCGGAATGCCCTTGTAGGCGGGACCGAAGAGCATGTCGAACACGAGAGCCGAGCTCGTGATCGCCGCGGCGTAGCAACGCCCGAGCACGGCGATGGCCTCGCCGTCACTGAAGAGGCCGGCATTGAAGAAATAGGGGCTCTCGCGTCCGGATTTGAGCGTGAATCGCCCGAAGCGCAGCGCCTGGCGCGAAAGTGCGAGCTCGATGAAGGTCAGCTGATAGTCCTGCATGCCAGTATCATGACCGAATGCCCGGAGGTTCCGTCAATGGCCGTCTCGCCGGCTGGCTGCAGGCGCTCACGGTCTACCGCCAGCCGCGCATGCTCGCGATGCTCTTCCTCGGGTTTTCGAGCGGTCTGCCCTTCTACCTCGTGCTGCAGACGCTCACCGCCTGGCTGCGTCAGTCGCACGTGGCGCTGCCGCTCATCGGCATGTTCGCCTGGGCCACGATCCCTTATTCGCTGAAGTTCCTCTGGGCGCCGCTCGTGGATCGTGCGCGCCTGCCGCTGCTTCACCGGCTGCTCGGAAGACGCCGCGCCTGGATGCTGCTCGCGCAGGCTGGCATCGCCTTCGGTCTCGTGCGTCTTGCCTTCGGCCAGCCGGGTTCGCGCGTGTTGCACCTTGCGCTCTGGGCGCTGTTCACGACGTTCTGCGCCGCGACGCAGGACATCGCCATGGACGCCTGGCGCATCGAGTCGGCCCCCATCGAAATGCAGGGCGCGATGGCGGCGGCCTATACCGTCGGCTACCGGATCGCCCTGTTTGCCGCCAGCGCCGGCGCGCTTACTCTGGCGCAGGCGCTCGGCTGGCACGCGAGCTACCTCTGCATGGCGGCGCTCACCGCGGTCGGCATCATCACCACGCTCATCGTGAAGGAGCCCGCGGCGACGGCGTCGCGCGTGTCACTCGAGCAGGAGGAGCGCGTGCTCGCATGGCTGGAGCGCCGGCCCCACTGGCCGCAATTCCTCAAGGACGCCGGCACGTGGTTCATGGGCGCGGTGGTCTGTCCGCTCCTCGACTTTTTCGGGCGCTACGGTGCCCGTCTCGGGCTCCTGGTCCTGGCGCTCGTCGCCGTGTACTGGCTCGCCGACTTCGCCACGGGGGCCATGTTGATGCCTTTCTACATCGATCACGGCTACACGCTCGATCAGATCGCCCTGGTCGTGAAGATCTACGGCTTCGCCGCGACGATGGTCGGCGTGTTCATCGGTGGCTTACTGGTGGCGAAGGTCGGCTTGTTGCGCTCGCTCGCGGTCGGCAGTGTTCTTCTGATGCTGGCGACCATCGGCTATTCCCTGCTCGCCACGACTCACACGCCGACGCTGCTCGGCCTCGGGATCGTCAACGCGCTCGACAACCTGGCGCTCGCGCTCGGGGGCATCTCCATGATCGCGTTCCTCTCGAGCCTGACGAGCGCGAAGTACACGGCGACGCAGTACGCGCTGCTCTCCTCACTCTACCAACTCTCGGGCAAGGCGCTCGAGGGCTTCTCGGGGTTCGGCTCCCGCCTGGCAGGCTACCCGCTCTACTTCCTCTGTGCCGCCGCGCTGAGCGTTCCGGTGCTGCTGCTGCTCGCGTGGCTCGCGCGGCGCGGGATGTCGGGCGCGGGGCTGCCCGTGCTCTCTGCGGCAGGAGCCGGAAGCGGTGCCCGTGGTGCAGCATGAGCTCGACCTCGAGCGCGTGATCTGCCGCCTCGCGGACCTCGAGGA
Source organism: Steroidobacteraceae bacterium (assembly GCA_049579785.1). GTDB lineage: Bacteria > Pseudomonadota > Gammaproteobacteria > Steroidobacterales > Steroidobacteraceae > 13-2-20CM-66-19. Next base: position 51,212 of record JBAUOO010000090.1, on the reverse strand, counting down.
GCATGGCTCGCGCGCATTCACCATCGGTGCCGGGGCGTGGCCGCTGCGCGGCTTCGTGGTGCGCTGTGGAAGCGGCGTGCGCGGCTATCTCAACCGCTGCCCGCACGCCGGGCATCCGCTCGATCTCAGGCCGCATCGCTTCCTGACGCCCGATCGGGCGATGATTCTTTGCTCATCGCACGGCGCGCTTTTCGAAAAGGACGCGGGCCGCTGTCTCGCGGGTCCCTGCGCGGGCGCGCAGCTGCGGGCGCTGCCGCTCGAAGTGATCGGCGGTGTCGTGCTGATCGCGGCGGATGCGGATCTCGTGGCGCTGGCCGCCGGATAACTAATCGAATTCAAACAGATCGATGCCGTCGAGCGAGCCTGCGCGCAGGCTCGGGTCCTCGCTGATATTGTCGGAGCCGCGGCCTTCCTCATCGCTCCCCTCCACGTCCACCGAGCCGCTCCAGTCCTCCGGCGCCTGCGCCGCCTCGAGCGCACCGTCGTCCCATTGCCCCACCCAGTCCTCCTGGTCCATCTCCTCGACGGTACCGTCGAAGTACTGGATATCGATAGTGCCCTCGTCGTCGTCGATGGCCACCACCTCGAACAGCTCGCCGCCGCTCGAGCGATACCAGTCGCCGATGTTCGGTTGAGGAGCCGCCATGGTGAGACCTCCAGTAGCGATCCCGAGGCTTCGGATCGCGCGTCCGTGGTGAACACATGACACCGCGCGGTGGCTCCCGGAGCTGTTATCCTCCGGCCGCCGCGCGGGGACGGCTACCGATGTTGCGCCTCGCGTATGCCGCTTTCAAGCAGCGCGTGACGTTTCGCGAGGAACCATGCTCGAGCAGCCATTGAAATTCTTCGTGGTGTTTTTCGTCGTGGTCGAGCCGATCTCGCTCGTTCCGCTCTTCAGCGGACTCACGCGCGGCGCCACACGCGAATACCAGCGCCGCATGGCGGTCAAAGCCGTGGGGGTAGCGGCGCTCATTCTCGTTCTCTTTGCCTTGGGCGGGGCGCCGTTCCTCGCCGTGATGGGCATCAGCCTGGGAGCGTTCCGGATCTTCGGGGGTGTGCTGCTTTTCCTGCTCGCGCTGGAGATGGTGTTCGCGCGAGAGTCGGGCAGCCGTACCTCGAGCGATGAGCGCGCGGAGAGCCGCCGGCGGGCGGACATCTCGGTTTTTCCCGTGGCGTTCCCATTCATCGCCGGCCCGGGAGCGCTCGCTACCGTGCTCCTGTGGTTCGGGCCGGTGCACATCGTGCGCGAGCCGGCGGCGTTTCTTCTGCTGCTTGCCGCCGCCGCCGCGGTGCTCGCCATCTCGCTGGTCATGATGTGGCTCGCGGAACCGCTCATGCGAGTGATGGGGGTGACCGGGGTGAATGTCGCAGGGCGGCTGCTCGGCGTCGTGCTCGGGGCGCTGGCGGTGCAGTTCGTGATCGACGGGCTGCGATCGGCATTCTTCGTAAAGCCCGGTTAAGCCGCACGCCGAGCTACATCCGGCGGAATTCCAGGTCCCACACCCGATGCCCGAGTCGCTCGCCGCGACGCTCGAAGCGCGTCGGCGAGCGCTCCGCCGGCCGCGCAATGAAGCCGCCGTCCTCCGCCACGTTGCGCAGCCGCGGCTCCGCCGCAAGGACCGCCAGCATCTCGGCGGCGTAGGGCTCCCAGTCGGTCGCGAGACGCAGCGCGCCGTCGCGTCTGAGCCTCTCGGCGAGCAGCCTCACGAAGGGCCCCTGGATGAGCCGCCGCTTGTGGTGCCGCTTCTTGGGCCAGGGGTCGGGAAAGAGGATCAGAATCTCATCGAGGCACGCGCCCTCGAGATTGCGTTCGAGCACCTCCACGGCATCGCGGCAGATTACCCTGACATTGTCGAGCCCGCGCTCATCGAGCTGCAGCAGCAGTCGCCCGACGCCCGGCCGATGCACCTCGATTCCAAGGAACTCATCCGTGGGCCGGGAAGCCGCAAGCGCGAGCAAGTGCTCGCCGTTGCCGAAACCGATCTCGGCAACCCTGCGGGCGCTGCGCCCGAAGAGCGCATCGAGATCGAGCGGCGCCGCGCCGGGCTCGATGCCGTACTTCGGCCAGAGCTCATCGAGCGCGCGCTCCTGCGCTGGCGTGATGCGGCCGCTGCGGGTGACGAAGGAGCGGATCGCCCGCGGGTGGTCGGAGTCGACCAATCGCTTCAGGGGCGCAAGCCGACGCGCACGGTCGGCAGCCCCAGCGCCTTCCACTCCGAGATGCCGCCGGCCATGTGAGCGGCGGGCTCGCCCGCGGCCTTGCGCATGCGGGCCGCTGTGAGCGAGCGGCCGCCGGCGGCACAGTGGAAGACGACTGCCCGCTCGCCGTCCGGCGGCAGATGGGCGGGCTCGAAACTGGACAAAGGATAAAGCAGCGCCCCGCCGATGCGCTCCGCCGCGTACTCCATGGGCTCCCTGACGTCGACCAGCAGAACGCGGCCCTGCTCGAGCAGCGCCTGCACTTCCCCGGGCTCGTACTCGGTGATGCCATCGGGCGTGATGTGGCTCATGGGGACATTGTAGCGCGCACACCGCGGCTCAGGCGGCCCCGCGGGTCGTGACGGCGGGTGCGCTGCCACGGGCGGGCACGTGCTGAAGCGGAACGCGCTTGAGCAGCAGGATCGTCGGCAGCGTGAGTGCCACGAAAACCGTCAGCACCCAGAAAACGTCGTTGAACGCCATCATGTCCGCTTGCCGCTGAACGATCTGGTAGAGCGACCCGATGGCCATGCGCGCGGCGGCCGCGGGCGGTGCGCCACGGGCGGTGAGCGTCTGCGTGAGCGAGCGGATGGAGTGCTCATAGACCGGATTGAGCGGCTGCAGCCGCGCCACCAGGCGCGACTGATGAAACTGCTCGCGCCGCGCGAGCAGCGCCTGGACGAGCGAGATGCCGATGCTGCCGCCCAGGTTGCGTCCGACGGCGATCATCGCCGAAGCCCTGTTGGTCTTCGCGCCGGGCAATCCGACGTACGCGGCGCTGATCAGCGGCACGAACAGGAATGGAATCGGCGCGCCCTGCCACATGCGGGCGAGCGCGAGGTCCGTGAAGGTGACCGTCGTGGCGAAGTGGGTCATGTTCCACGTCGCCAGCGCCTCGACGATGAAGGCCGCGCCCATGAGGATGCGCGGCTGCACGTAGCCGGAGAGAATGCCCGCGAGCGGCATGGTTAAGAGCGTAACGATGCCGCCGAGCGTCAGGGCGAGGCCGGCCTGCTCGGCCGTGTAGCCGAGCACCTGCTGCATCATCTGTGGGATGAACTGGGTCGTGCCGAAAAGGATCACGCCGATCGTCATGATGATGAAGGTCGCCGAGGCGAAGCTGCGATACTTGAACAGACTCATGTCGAGCAGCGGATCGCGCTCGATGAATTCCCACATGACGAAGGCGACGAGGCAGAGGGCGGAGATCAGCGCGGCGCCGCGGATCAGCGGGCTCGCGAACCAGTCGTCCTGCACGCCGCGATCGAGCATCACCTCGAGCGAGCCGAGCGCCAGGGCGATGAGCGCCGCGCCGGTCAGATCGAAACGCACGCCCCGCTCCCAGCGCTGCCGACGCTCCTCCACGATGAGCGGCGGCTCATCCACCATGAACTCGACCAGCATCAGCGAGAGCAGCCCCACTGGAACGTTGATGAGGAAGATCCAGTGCCAGGAGAACTGGTCCGTGATCCAGCCGCCGAGCAGCGGTCCGATCATGGGCGCGAGGATCACGGTAAGACCGTACACGGACATGGCCTTGCCGCGCGAGGCCGGCGGGAAGGTATCGATGAGCATCGCCTGGGTGACCGGCTGCAGGCCCCCGCCCCCCACGCCCTGCACGATGCGCGCGACGATCAGGAAACCGAGCGAGGGAGCGAGCCCGCAGCACAGCGATGCGAACGTGAAGATCGCGACGCTCGTCATGTAATAGCGCTTGCGACCGAAGACATCCGAGAGCCAGCCGCTCATCGGGATCACGACCGCGTTGGCGATCAGATAGCTGGTCAGGATCCAGGTCGCCTGGTCGTAGCTGGAGGAGGTGGCGCCCGCGATGTGATCGAGCGAGACGTTCGCGATCGCGGTGTCCAACACCTCCATGAAGGCGGAGATGGCGATGACGCTGGTGACGAGCCAGGGACTGCGGTTGCCGGCTACCGAGCGGTCCGGCGTCCACCCGTGCACGGCGCGAGCGCCGGCCCCGGGCGCCTCGGCCACTCAGCGCACCTTGACGGTCGGCTCGACCGACATCCCGGGACCCAACACACAGCCCGCCGGCACGGTGTCGAGCGCAATCCGCACCGGCACGCGCTGCACCACCTTGATATAGTTGCCGGTGGCGTTCTCGGGCGGCAACAGCGCGAACGCTTCCCCGGCGCCGCGCTGGATGGAGAGCACATGGCCGCGGGCATTGGCCCGCGGGCAGGCGTCGATATGGATGCTGACGCTCTGCCCGGGTCTGAGCCTGGCGATCATGTTCTCCTTGAAGTTGGCGCGCACCCAAAGGTGCAGCGGCACGATCGCCATCATCTGCTGGCCCGGAGAGACGTACGTGCCGGTTGCCACGGTCCGGTTGGCCACATGGCCGTCGACTCTCGCGGTCACCGTCGTATAGCCGAGGTTGAGCCGCGCCTGCTCGACGCCCGCGCGGGCGGTCGCGATGCGCGCCAGCGCCCCGGTCACGGCCGCCTTGGCGGAGTCGATCTGGGCCTCGGCGCTCTGCACACGCTGCCGCGCGGCGCGCTGCTCGGCGGTTGCACTGCGGGCGTTGGCGACCGCCTCGTCAACCGAGGTGCGAGCGACCGCCCTGGGGTGCACCGCACGCAGCGACTGATAGCGCCTGAGATCCTGCTGCGCGCGGACCGCGGTGGCGCGGGCGCTCGCAAGATCCGCATTGGCCTGCGCCAGGCCGGCTTGCGCCACCGCCACGTTCGCATTGGCCTGCCCGAGCGCGGTCTGCGCCTGCTGCCGCGCCGCGATCGCCTGCGCGAGCGCGATGCGAAATTGGGCCGGATCGATCTCGACCAGCGGCTCGTCCGCGTGAACGAGCTGATTGTCCTCCACCAGAACCCGCGTCACCTGACCTGCAATCTGCGGCGAGACATCCACGATGTGCGCCTCGAGGTAGGCATCGTCCGTGGTCTCGATGCCGCTCTCATGCCACCACCAGAGCCCCGCCAGCACCACGATGAGGGCGAGCAGGACGGCGCCACCGATGAGGACACTGCGGCGCCGGAACCAGGGTTCTCGGCCACGCTCACGCGCATCGCCCCGCGCCGGCTGCGTGCCCGCCGCACGGGGAGAGTCCAGCCGCGCGGTGCGGCTCGCAGGATCAGAGGAAGGTTCCACGGTTGGAGTCGCATCCTACGACGGTTCGCAACGGAACGCTTGCCCGGCCGCTCCGGTTCCCGTCAGCGCTCGAGAATCCAGCCGCTGCGCCGCGCCGCTTCCAGGAACGCCCGCACATCCGCCGCAAGCGCCGGGTCCGAGCTGCCCGCCACCCGGGCGGCGATCTTCGCCCGCGTGGAGGTGCCATCACACAGGGCGAGAATGGCGGCCGCCGTTGCATTGAGTCGCACCCGGCCCGCTCGCGTCACGAGGACCGGGCCGCCCCCCGCCGCCGGTGTCAGGAGTCGATGTGCCGGGGCCAGCCGGACTGTCGGCTGGCGTGTTGAGCGCTTTGCCTTCATGTTGCCGCCGCCCGCGCGCACGCGGGCCTCTGCCGCGGTGCAAGCGGCGGGCCAGCGAACGGTCAGCGGCGGTGCGTCAGTGCTTCACGCCCGTCTGACGGGCGCGATGCCGTGGCGCTTGATCTTGCGGTAGAGCGTATTGCGGCTGACGCCGAGCTCCGCCGCGACGCGACTCATGTTGCCGTGCAGCTCCTCGATGGCCCGCACCAGCGCGGCGCGCTCGGCGGCCTGCAGACGGGTCTCGGAGAGGGGTCCGGCGGCCGGCACGGTCAAGCGCACGGCGCCATCGCTCGGAATCGGGGCTGACGGCTGACTCTCGCGGATTTCCCGCGGCAGATCCAGCGCACGGATCACGCCACCCTCGCAGATCGCGAGCGCGGTGCGGACCACGTTGCGCAGCTCACGGATGTTGCCGGGCCAGGGATACCCGAGCAGGCGCTGCAGGGCGTCGCGCTCGATGGCTGCCGGCCGGCCGTTGCCGGTCTCGGCGGCGAGAGCGTGTTGGATCAATCGCTCCTTGTCGGTGCGCTCGCGCAGCGCCGGCAGCTCGAGCGTTATGCCGTTCAGGCGATAGTAGAGGTCTTCACGAAACGCCCCGCGGGTGATCATTTCCCGCAGATTGCGATGCGAGGCGGCGAGCACGTGCAGGTCGACGGCGACGGCGGTCTCGCTGCCGAGGGGCACGACCTCGCGCTCCTCGAGCGCGCGCAGCAATCGGCTCTGCAGGGCGAGCGGCATGTCGCCGATCTCATCAAGGAAGAGCGTGCCACCGGAGGATTGCACGATCCTGCCGCGCTGCCCCTCGCGGCGCGCGCCGGTGAATGCGCCGGGCTTGTAGCCGAAAAGCTCGCTCTCGATCAGCGTCTCGGGTATGGCGGCACAGTTGACCGCGATGAAGGGATGGCCGGCACGCTGGCTGGCGAGGTGCACGGCGTGCGCGAACGCCTCCTTGCCGGAGCCCGTCGGCCCCTGGATGAGCACCGAGACGTTGGTATCGGCAATCCGATGGGCGCAGCGGACGTTGCGCAGCATCTGCGGGTCCTCACCCGCGAGCTCCTCGAGCGTCAGCGGTCGCGCGAGCGGGCGCGGCGCCTGCGGAGCGATGTCCGGGCCGGTGAAGTCATCACTCCGGGAAGTCTGCCAGCCACGCGTTGCGTTCGTCATACGATCCCCCCTCCCATCCACCGGGCAGTGCGTCATGGATGCCACGCCTTGCCGTGACAGTGTCACGCTAGAGAAACACGCCCGCGTGGCGACTGCAAGCTCGGCAACGATGTAATTGCGGTGTTTTTCCGCGCGCGCGCATCACCCCTCGCACGCGCGGGGACGGGCCGCAGGGACGGCGTTCCATGTCCGTGACAGCTCTGTATCGTTCCGTACCGCAAAATGGAACACGACGGCGGATCGGATAATCGTTGTCTTGCCCGCGCAACACGCGTCCTCGGACCCGCATTTCTGGCACGGGCGTTGCACCCTCTGCGCCTCAAGGAGGGTCTTTCATGAACAACCAACGAACCGTCCTTCTCGGAGCCATTGTGTTGGCGGCGTTCGCCGCGCCTTCGGCGCGCGCAATCGACGTGACCGCGGGCGCCTGGACGCTGTCCTTTGACGGCAACGTCAACGCGAACTACATCTATTCGAACTGCCAGGATCACAATGACGTCGCGGGTGGGCTCGCGTGCGTCTCGGACACGACGTCCGACGACTCCTCCGCGGTGAGCAACGGGTTGTTGCCGGCGGCGCTCACCGTGAGCGGCGCGACGACGCAGGACGGGGAGAACCTCGGATTCACTTTCGGGCTCTACCCAGGCATCAGCACCAACGACGGGGGTAGTCCGAACCTGGAGGACATCGCGAACACGGACCTCGGCCACACCGCTCTTGGTACCGCCGGCCTCGATATCCGGCAGGTCTTCCTGACCGTCGGCAACAGCAGCTGGGGCACGATCATGGCGGGCCGCAACATCGGTCTTTTCGGGGCGGACGCGATCCTCAACGACATGACGCTGCTCGGCGTCGGCGCGGGCAACGGTGACTATGCCGCTCCGGCCAACACTTCGCTGGGTTCGATCGGCCTCGGCTACATCTACACCGACTGGCTCTCGCAGATCAACTACACGACCCCCGACATGAGCGGCGCCAAGATCACGGTCGGGATCTTCGATCCACTCAACACGCTGGGGCAGACGCCGGTCAACCACAGTACCCCGGGGTTCCAGGCGAAGATCGCCTACACCATGGGCTCCCTCTACCTCTCGGCGAGCGGACTGTACCAGCAGCAGCACGTGCTGTGCGGCGACCTCGCGGCCGGCGCCTGCTCGTACATGGCCCCGGCGGGATCCTACGTGAGCTACGGCAGCTCGGCGTTCGATATCGGCGGCAAGTACGACATCAACGGCTTCGAGGTGATGGGCTGGTACTACCATGGCAGCGGCGTTGGTACGACGGGCTTGTTCGTGAACTCCAACGACGCGATGGGTTCATCGCGCAGCTCCGATGGCTACATTGCCCAGGTTACCTACAAGATGGGCAAGACCAAGGTCGGCGTGAATTACGGAGACAGCAACCTCGATGGGACGGCGCTCGATCGCGCGACCTTCTGCGGCGGAGTCGTCGGCTGCTTGGTGAAGCGCAACGACAAGTGGTCACTCGGCCTTTATCAGAGTGTCACCGACAATCTGCTGTTCGTCGCGGAGTTCAGCCGGCTCGAGTCGAGCAACGACGCCGGCCAGCAGAACACGAGCTGGAACGTCAACGCCGGCCTGTTCCTGAAGTTCTGAAGCGCCGCTGCCCGGGGCAGCCCCGAAACTACCAGCGCCGACGCGCCCTGCGCGCCGGCGCTTTTTTTTGCCGCGCTCGAGTCTTGCGCCGCATCACACTTTGCGCAGCAGAGTACTTGACGGAATTTGAGCGCCTGCCTAGAGTCGGGGCACGGTGAGCGTCCGCACGATCCCTGCAATGCCCTCGAACAATACCGTTGCCATAGACAGCCACGCGCTCGGGACGCTCAACTACATCCGCGCCTCGATCGAAGCGGCGGGCGCGTTCGCGGTCCCGGGAACCGCGGGCATGGCCATGGGCGCGGTGGGACTCGTGGCCGCCGGGGTGGCGTCGATTCCGGCGCTGGCCGCTCATTGGCTGATCATCTGGCTGGCGGCGGCGACGGTGGGCGCGGGCCTCGGCGTGGTCCTGGTCGCGCGTCATCGCTCGGGAGTGGGACTGCCGCTTTACAGAGGGCCGGCGCGACGCTTCGTGCTGTGCCTTTGCCCGGCGCTGCTCGCCGGCGGGGTCCTGACGGCGGTGCTCTGCCAGGCGGGTGAGGCGCGGCTCGTTCCGGGGGTCTGGCTGCTGCTTTACGGCTGCGCGGTGCTTTCCGCGACCCTGATGACCGCTCCGGCGATGATGCGGCTCATCGGCACGATGGGCGCGCTCTTCGTCATCTGTGGCGCGCTCGCCTTCGAGGTTTCACCGCACTGGCACAACGCGCTCCTCGGGGGCGGCTTCGGTGTGCTGCACCTCGTGTTCGGATTCCTGATCGGGCGCATCGACGGGGTGGAGCGCTCGAGAACATGAAGCCGGCCCGAAGACCTGAGACCGCGATGCGCTCACCCGCAGCGAGCAGAACCGCGCCGGCGCCGGTTCCGGTCCGTCGCGCCAACGGCGAGGACTCGAAGTTCGACCGGCTGGTCTACGAGCGGGTGCGGCTCGGCATCATGAGCGCGCTCGCGGTCAACGCCCGGCTCACTTTCAACGAGCTCAAGGCGCTGTTCGATGTCAGCGACGGAAATCTCAGCGCGCACGCGCGCAAGCTCGAGGAGGCCGGCTACATCGAATGCTCGAAATCCTTCGCCGGCCGGCGGCCGAAATCCGAGTACCGGCTGACGCCGGTGGGGCGCCAGGCGCTCTACCGCTATCTCGAGCACATCGAGGCGGTCATCAAGGCGACGCGGCGATCGTGAGCGCGCGATGAGTCTGCACGTCGCGATCATCATGGATGGCAACGGGCGCTGGGCGCAGCGCCGCGGCCTGCCGCGCAGCGCCGGGCACGTCCACGGCGCGAAGGCCGTCAACGGCGTCGTCGAGGCGGCGGCGCACTCGGGCATCGACACCCTGACGCTCTACGCGTTCTCATCCGATAACTGGGGGCGCCCGAGTCTCGAGGTCGATGCACTGATGCGGCTACTGCAGCGATACCTCACCACCGAGACGCGTTCGTGCATCGAGCAGTCGATCCGGATCAACGTCATCGGCCGCCGCGACCGGCTGCAGCCGAGCCTGGCGCGCGCCATCGAGCAGAGCGAGCGGCTGACGGCGGGATGCACGCGGATGCAGCTTCGGATCGCCATCGACTACTCGTCCCAACACAGCATCCTCGAGGCGGTGAGGCGCGCTCCTCGTGACGGCGGACTGAGCATGGAGGAATTCGCGGACTTGCTGGCCCGCGTCGATCATTCGGTACCCGACAGCGGGGCGGTGGACCTCCTGATACGCACCGGCGGGGAGCAGCGGCTCTCGGACTTCCTCCTCTGGGACTGCGCCTACGCGGAGCTCTACTTCACCGATCGGCTCTGGCCGGACTTCGGCGAGGCGGAGCTCAAGGCGGCGCTCGCCGACTACGCCCGTCGCCAGCGACGCTTCGGCAAGGTGCTGACCGCGGAAACCGGTTAGACTGGGGATGGCGCGGGAGCTGCGCCCGCGCCAAGAGTCGACCATTCTAACTGCCGGTCCCATCGCCGGAGGGTCTTCATGAGCATACGGCTTACCGTCAACGGGCAGGCTCGCGAGCTCGACGTGGATCCGGAAATGCCGCTTCTCTGGGCGCTACGCGATCATCTCGCGCTCACAGGCACGAAGTTCGGATGTGGCATGGCGCTCTGCGGCGCCTGCACCGTGCACCTCGACGGACAACCCACGCGCTCCTGCGTCACACCGCTTGCCGCCGCTGCCGGGCGACGGGTCACGACCATCGAAGGGCTGTCCACGCCGGCGGGACGAGCCGTTCAGGCGGCCTGGGTCGCCCTCGATGTGCCGCAATGCGGCTATTGCCAGTCGGGACAGATCATGTCGGCCGCGGGGCTGCTTGCGAGCAACCCCCACCCGACGGATGCGGACATCGACGGCGCCATGGCGGGCAACATCTGCCGGTGCGCGACCTATCTTCGTATCCGCAAGGCCATTCACCAGGCAGCCGGTACCCTCGCGGCCGCGCCCGAATAGGGCTCATAGGAGTCTCCATGGACCTCCTTCCCGAAATGACGCGTCGGCAGTTCGTGAGGCTGACCACGCTCGCCGGCACCGGACTGACGCTGGGCTTGCTGTTACCGGGCTGCGGTTCGAGGCCGGGAGCTTCCACCGGCGCCTCGGACGCTGTCAGGCCGCTCGCCATGCCCTTCGTCCGTATCGCGCCCGACGATACCGTCACCGTGATCTGCAAGCACCTCGAGGCCGGCCAGGGCGTCTGGACCGGCCTGCCCGCTATCGTGGCGGAGGAGCTCGATGCCGCATGGGGTCAGATGCGCGTGACCAGCGCGCCGGCCGAGGTTCCGATGTACGGCAATCTTGCCCTCGACCCCAAGGGGCGCGTGCAGGGGACCGGAGGCTCGACCGCCGTTGCCAATTCCTGGATGCAGCTGCGCCGCGCCGGGGCCACCGCGCGCGCCATGCTCGTGCAGGCTGCCGCGCGGCGTTGGAGCGTGCCCGCCAGCGAGGTCAGCGTGAGCGATGGTGTCGTCACGCACGCCGCTTCGGGGCGGAAAGCGTCTTTCGGCGAGCTGGCCGGCAGCGCCGCGAACGTGCCGGTGCCCGAGGAGGTCACCCTCAAGGACCCGAGCCAATTCAAACTCATCGGACGCGGACACCTGCCGCGTCTGGACAGCCGCGCCAAATCCTCGGGAAGGCAAACCTACGCCATCGACGTCGAGTTACCGGGCATGATGACCGCCGTCGTCCTGCGCCCGCCGCGCTTCGGCGGCAAGCTGGCTTCCTTCGATGCTTCCAAGGCCAAGGCCGTCCCGGGTGTCGTCGATGTGGTCGCCATCCCTCGCGGTGTTGCCGTAGTCGGCCGTGACCTGTGGTCTGCCAAGAAGGGCCGGGATCTTCTCCAGGTCCATTGGGACGAATCCGCCGCGGAGAAGCGCGGCACCGGCGAGCTGTTGGCGGAATACCGCCGCCTCGCCGCGGGCGAGAAGGCGGTGACGGTCTCGAGCCGTGGCAACGTCGATGCGGCACTGCGGCGCGCCCACAGAGTGATCGAGGCTGAGTTCGAGTTCCCCTACCTGGCGCATGCGCCGATGGAGCCTTTGACGGCGGTCTGCCGATTGACCGCGGATCACTGCGAGATCTGGGCCGGAGATCAGTTCCAGACGTTCGACCAGATGAATGCCGCCAAGCAGGTCGGACTGCAGCCGCATCAGGTCTCGATCAACACCCTCGCAGCCGGCGGCACCTTCGGCCGTCGCGCCACGCCCGACTCGGATTACATCTCCGAAGTGGCATCCATCGCCAAAGCCACCGGCGGCCGTTACCCGGTGCGCCTCATCTGGACTCGGGAAGATGACATCACCGGCGGCCGCTATCGGCCGCTCAACCTGCACCGCATCACCGCCGGTCTCGAGTCCGACGGCAAAGTCGCTTTCCGCCAGCGGGTGGTCGGCCAGTCGATCATTTCCGGCACCCCGCTCGCGGCCATGATGAAAGACGGAGTCGATCCGACCGCCGTCGGCGGCAGTGCCGCCGAGCAGTACGAGCTGGACGATGCGAGCGTCAGCTGGACACCGCCGCAGGTGGGCATCCCCGTGCTGTGGTGGCGCTCGGTCGAGAACACCCACATGGCATTCTCCAAGGAAGTCATGATGGACGAGCTGGCCGAAGCGGCGAAAGAGGATCCGATCACATTCCGCCTCGCACGGCTCGGGAATCGCGCGCGACATGCGGCGGTGTTGAAACTCGTCGCCGAAAAGGCGGGATGGAATCAGCCGTTCGCCCGTGGCAAGGGGCGCGGTCGCGGTGTCGCGATCCAGGAGTCCTTCGGCTCGGTCGTGGCCCAGATTGCGGAGGTCACCGTCACCGGAAGTGACATCAAGGTCGATCGGGTGGTGTGTGCGGTCGACTGCGGAATCGCCGTGACGCCCGATGTGATCGAGGCGCAGATGCAGAGCGGGATCGGCTTCGGTCTTTCGGCGGCACTCTACGGAGCGATCACGCTGACCGACGGTCGCGTGGATCAATCCAACTTCGATGGCTACCGCGTGCTGCGGATGAACGAGATGCCGAAGGCCATCGAGGTCTACATCGCGCCCTCGACGCAAGCCCCAACCGGTGTCGGAGAGCCGGGCACGCCCCCGATCGCGCCCGCGGTTGCCAACGCGGTGCGCATGGCGACCGGAATCCGGCTGCGCCGCCTGCCATTCGACCTTGCGACGGCGCGCAAGGCATAGATCGCCTCCTGACCGCCCCGACGGCGCTAGATCGTACCCAGGCTTCGATGCTCCGCCGTCCAGGCTGGCGCGCAATCGAGTGCGTCCAGTACCTCCTCCGGCTGGGCGACGACCTGCCACATCAGGGGATGCCGCGAGTCCATGAAATGCTCTTCGACCGCGCACGCGAGCATCTGCAGCAGCGGCCGGAAGTAGTCGCGCGTGTTGACGAGCACGATGGGGCCGAGGAAGAGCCCCAGGCGCTTGAGGGTAATCGCCTCGAGGAGCTCCTCGAGCGTGCCGCACCCACCGGGCAGAGCCACCGCCGCCTGCGCGCCCCTGAGCATGAGGTGCTTGCGCGTGCGCATGTCCTCGACCAGCTTCAGCTCCGAAAGTCCGCGGTGGCCCCATTCCAGATCGGCCATGAAGCGCGGCAGGATGCCGACGACTCGCCCTCCCTTGCTCAGCGCGCCATCGGCCAGAGCGCCCATTGAGCCCTTGCCGCCACCGCCGTAGATGACAGTGACGGAGTGCTCGGCCAATGCCGCCCCGAGCCGAAAGGCGGCCTCACGGTACTGCGGGTGCGCCGTGTGGCTCGAGGCGCAATACACGCATACGGCGCGGCCGAGCGGTTGCTCCGGCGCGGCGCTCATGGAAGCGGCGAGCCGGCTTGGGGATCGCGACCGACGGTAGTAGGCATGCGGGCTTCATGACATCGCATCGCGCCCATGTCAAGAACGGGCGGCATCAGGGATGGGGGCTGCATTGTCCAACCCCCGGCGCGGGATGTACCATCCCCTGCTGGGAATACGTGCATCTGCGATGGGGTTTCCCAAGCGGAGCGGGTGTAGCTCAATGGTAGAGCTCTTGGTTCCCAACCAAGTGACGAGGGTTCGATTCCCTTCACCCGCTCCATATCTACCGGACGACCCGGAGACCTCCCGGGTCCTTCTACGGCGGGCGGTGATACACGCGGCTGATTCGGCGCAGCGGCGCAACGTCGCCAAGGGGCGTGGCGCGGATCTCCGTTCCAAACCTCATCAACTGGTGCGGTCCGAGTCCGAACGAGGGCCAGTGCGGCAGATCGGCGGCGTTTGGGTTTCCGGTTCGAGCGAAGTCTGTCCAATAGGCGGGCATCACCCGAGCAAGCCGCCCATCGACGGCGGTCCACTCAACTCCATTGGGAGCCAGGTGATCGAAGACGTATTGCATTTCCATTCCATGGGTCGCCCCCAGGCCGTGATATCGGGAGCTCGGCGGATACGGCGGCGCACGGGTGAATTCGTACAGGTAGACCCGTTCGCCTTCCTGGCGTTCGGCAAGCATGGCCCACCGCCACATATCCCAGCGGAAACGCATGTTGGTGTTGAATGCCACAAAGGCCGCGCGTGCGCTCCGGTTGTTCTTGCCGGGGTTGGGAGCGAGCAAGCGGACAAGAAACGAAGGAAAATCGCGCTCAAGTGCCTCACGGTAGCCGGCAGGCGTCACGGGGCCGTGAGGCAGGAAGATCGCGCCCTCCTCGGCGTTCCAGCCGATCAGGAGTGAAACCTTGTTCGCCTTGCGCTCTGCGTACGTTTTCCAGGGAGCACGGGGAAGCACGTATCCGTCGACTATGATTTGGGGCGAAAACGGCATGCGCAAAAGTTTTTCCGCAGGAATGTTTCGCAGGGCGGCGAGCGAACTTGCGCCGGCGCGCGCCATGAACTGCTCGCCTTGCTGTTCCGCGCCCGTCAGGCTGAGCTGCGGCAGCAGAGCCATCGGCTCGAACAGCCCACCGCTCTCGCCAATGGCCTTTTGAAAGAGTCCCTTTGCCAGCGGCGATGCGGTAAGCGCGCTGATCGAAATCGAACCGGAAGACTGTCCAAAGACAGTGACGTTGCCCGGGTCTCCGTCAAACGCGGCGATGTTTCTTCGCACCCACTCGAGCGCGGCCAGCTGATCCAGCAGCCCATAGTCACCCGAGCGGTGATGTCGCGATTCTGCGCTCAGAGCGGGCAGCGCCAGGAACCCGAAAACACCCAGCCGATAGTTGGCAGTTACGACGATGACGCCGCGGCGAGCCAACTGGTCGCCGGCGTACAGGGGAACGGCTGCGGAGCCATTCTCCAGCCCTCCTCCATAAATCCACACCATCACGGGCAGCGGTTTCGGGCTCGCTGTCGCCGGTCGCCAGATGTTCAAGTACAGACAGTTCTCGCTGACGCGCTCGGCCGGAGCGTCCGGCGGATACATGCCATTCTGCATACAGGCTGCACGGTAGCGCGTGGCGCGCAGAACGGCCTTCCACGGCTTGACTGGCTGTGGCGCCCGCCAGCGCAACTTGCCGATCGGCGGCGCCGCGAACGGGATGCCCTCGAAGACCTGCACCCCGTTGCGCACCGTGCCTTCAATACGGCCGTCGCTTGTTTGCACCAGCGTAGCTGCGGCCGCCCCGGCGTTGAATGCGAGGACGGCGGCCACCAGCACGACGACAGGTGGGGCGCGGCTGCCGGGCGCGCTCAGTGGACGCCCCCGCCTGTTCCCGTGCCCTCGCTCGCCATTACGCCAAGCAACGCCGTGACGTCGACTCGCGCGTCCCGCAGAGCCTCGGCGGCTTTGGGATTCGTCACTTGTTCAATCCCGCTTTGGATCTCGGTGATCCACCGGGACGCTTGCGCAGAATCAGGCGCAGTGCCCGCGAACATATTCATCAGGTCATCGACCCGCCGCGCCGCCGGTTCCAGCATGTCGCGATCTACCCGGTCGTCCTTGAAGTGCATGAGGGCGTCGCGCGCCTGCGAAAGACTCGCGCGGAGGGTTCGCAGGTGGGCCAGAATCTTCGAGCGATCCGAACGCGATAAGCCGATACTACCTGTCATTGCTTCTTCCCAGCCCAACGCGAGCCGGGCGCATTGTACTCCCTGCCGACGGAGCGCGAACTCCCACCGCCGTTTCTTGCTCATTTTCGCAGTGAGCGGCCGCCGCAAACCGGGCGCCCGCGACCTTAGGTCGGCTAGTATGACGTGGTGCGAAATCTTGGCTGCCGGTCCCGGCATTTCTCAGGTCGTATGCACCGTACCGACGTCCGAGATGTCATTTCATATCGATCCAACTGCCGCGGTCAAGGCGACTGAAATGGCAGGTACTGCCTGGCTGTAGCGTGGCCGCGCATCCGCTCATTTACTGGATCGAGGGCGGCGAGAAGCGCTCGGCGAGCTGGCGTTCGGAGAGTGCGGCGCCGCCGCCCAAACGCGTGGTCATCGCCGATGACCACATCGGCGCCGACGATGCGTATGGCCTCGCGTGTCAGGGCACCGCGCTGCTGTGGCGGGGCGATTTCCAGAACGCGCGCCAGATGCTGCTCGCGTTGGCGAGTCGCGCCGATCGCCAACGGCGCAAACCGAGGATGTCAGGTCCATCCTCGATGCCCGGATCACCCGCTGAAGCCTTCCATCTATACCGCCAAGCCCGGTCCCAGCGCGCGCGCACGTTGCGTGCGCTGTTGGTTTCGCTCGACGAGGACTACGGCATTGCTCTGCCGCGCGCACCCGACATCCGGCAGGCCTGTGCGGAAGCTTACGGCCCGGCAGAGGGACCCTCGGTCGTCCCGCTGCGGGCGTTACTGGGCGCGATCGGTGCGCACGAGTGGCGCATCAAGGGTATCGAAATCGCAGCGATCGGTGGGCGAATCCATCCGCACTATGGCGTATTCGCGCCGATCCGCCGTGAATACGTCGATCTGGTCGCCGCGGCGCCCCTGCCGGAGTTGCGGTCATCGTCCAACTTGGCCTTTGATATCGGCACCGGGACGGGCGTGCTGGCCGCCGTACTCGCGCGGCGCGGTTTCAGACGTGTGCTCGCCACCGACCGGGACCCGCGCGCGCTCGCCTGTGCTTGCGAGAACATCGAGCGTCTCGGGCTGTCGGAGCAGGTGGAGGTGGTGCACGCCGATCTTTTCCCCGAAGGGCGGGCGGCGCTCGTGGTGTGTAATCCGCCCTGGGTGCCGGCGCGGCCGAGCTCTCCCATCGAGCGTGGTATCTATGACCCCGAAAGCCGCATGCTGCGTGAGTTCCTGCACGCGCTACCCGAGCATGTGGAGCCGGCGGGCGAGGGCTGGTTGATCCTCTCGGACCTCGCGGAACGCCTGGGCCTGCGAACCAGGTCGGAGCTACTCGCCTTGTTCCACGCGGCGGGATTGAAGATCGTGGATCGAAGGGATGTGCGGCCGATACATCCCCGGACCGCCGATGAAACCGACCTGCTCCACCCCGCGCGCGCGTCCGAGGTGACATCGCTGTGGCGTCTCGCCGTCCGCTGAATTCGGGTAGCCGCGCCTCTTCGCAAGCGGCGGCAACAGCAACGGCCACAAATTTCTGATTGCTTGGAGCAGGTGATTGGCCGCAGGCGTGCCGAAACAGTGACGGCCCGTCGGAAGCGCAGCGTGCGTCGCTCAGCGCAGCATGCGCGCCATCGACTCCAAACGCCGTTCCGAGACAAAAACGATGCGTTTTTCCCATGGGGATATTCCGCGAACATCCGGTGCTGGACTTGATGAGTGTCACGATCGCCGCGCGCGTATGATGCGCGGAGTGGATGCGCAATGTTAGACTCGCGCAGGCCACAAACGGGGGATGTATTCATGCGATATCGAAGCCTGAAGGCCTTCCTTCCCGGCGCTCTCTGTCTCATGGCCGCCCATCACGCGTGGGGAGACTCCATGCGCTGTGGCAACGGGCTGGTTGAGGTGGGCGAGTCCATGGCGAGCGTGCAGGCGTTGTGCGGCAGCCCGGCTGATGTACAGCACGGCGTCGTGGCCAATGAAACCACCACGAAGGGCGGCGGTGACACGAAGAGTACCGTGGCCGCCGAGACCCCCGTCGAAACCTGGACCTACAACCGGGGACCGAACCAGCTCATGGTGAGCGTCCGCTTCGTGGACGGGAAGGTCGTCGCGATCAATACTCTCCACGAGTACGGCCATTAGGCCCACCGCCGTTGCCAAAGTGCTTGATGAGGCGGCGCGCGCAAACTCGACGGGCGGTATCAGGACATCCAGCTCATGGCCCTCTGGCTGGAAACTTCCGTGTTCAGCGGGATGCCGGAGCAGCCGGCTGGGTCAGAGCCCGACCTATGAACTCGGCGCGCGAGTTCTCGGACGGAAAAGGCTGCGCGGGCACGGGTACGCCCAGGAAGTTGCACAACCGCTCCCAACCCTCGCCCGTCTGATATATGAGGAGCCGATTCGGCGGGACGCCGGCACGTACCGCTGTCGTATGGCACCGGAAGTAGTCGGTCATTGTCGCGCGGTCGTCCAACCGTGCCGGCAGGCGGCGTCTGAGGCTCGCGAAGAACCGTGCCGGCACGTCGTCGCCCTCGCGCCGGGCCATGCTTTGGGGCGCCAGGATGGTTGCCTGGACGGAGTCGAACCACTCGTCCGGATCGCGCACCGTGAGCAGCACCTTCGCGTCGGGGTAATGATGGATGAGCTCGCGCCAGTAGGCGGCGCTCGGATAGTCCACCGCCGAGTTGTAGTCCTTGAAGATCGCGTCCCAGTCCGCCCGCTCCTCGCCGGCGTCGATCCACAGCTGCATGCTCTCGGGATGCTGAAACACCTCGACCATGTGATGGCAGGGCCCGAAACCGAGCATTGTCAGCGCCGTCTGCAGCGACTTGGTGCCGGTGCGCCCCAGACCCGTGCCGACGATCTTCAAACCCATCACGCCCCCCCAATGCCGAGTCAGGTTGTCGGCCGACGCCTATGCGAGAGTAGGGATTCTCGCGCTGGCGACCGGCGGTGGCAAACTGAGGTCGGCGTGGCTCGGGAGCATCCGCTAAAATGGGGCAAATGAAATCGAACGACACGACCTCGGGCCGCCCGGATGATTCAGCCGCGGTCGAATCGTGGCTCGTTTCGGCGGGACGGGACCGGCGCCCGGGCTCGCCGCTGAATGTGCCCCCCTGGCCGGCGTCCAACTTCGTCCGGGGCGAGGGCCGTGCGTACTCCCGCGATGATGCCACCCCGGGGTGGGAAGCGCTCGAGGAGATCGTCGGCGGCCTCGAAGGCGGCTCTGCGGTCGCCTTCGCCTCCGGCATGGCGGCGGTCGCGGCGATCTTCGATCGACTCCCCACAGGTTCCGTTCTGGCCCTGCCGGATGACTGCTACCAGGGTGTCGTGGGCCTCGCCGAAGGCGGTCAGAGCCGTGGCCGGTGGAAAGTGCATCGGATCGGCGTGACCGACACCTCAGCCTGGATCGAGATGTGCGCCGTAGCCGACCTCATTTGGCTCGAGTCGCCTTCGAACCCGCTACTGACGGTCGCCGACTTGGATGTCATCTGTGCCGCACGGCGAAAGCCTGGCGCCATCGTGGCCGTGGACAACACCTTCGCTACGCCGCTTAACCAGCGCCCCCTGACGCTCGGAGCCGACGTCGCCGTGCAATCAGTGACCAAGTTCATCGGCGGACACTCTGACCTGCTGGGAGGCGCCGTCACCGTGCGCGACGCGAACCTGCTGGCGTCCGTGCGGCAGGCTCGCGAGCTCGCGGGTGCGACGCCCGGCACGCTCGAGGTGTTTCTGGCGGTCCGCGGCGCTCGAACGCTGGCACTGCGCCTGGAACGGGCGCAGCGCAACGCCATGATATTGGCCGAGCGTCTCGCGTCCCATCCAAACGTCACTCTGACGCGCTATCCCGGGCTTGCAAGTCACTCGACTCACCAAGCCGCGCGACGCCAACTGAAGGGCTTCGGCAGCATCATCTCGTTCGACGTGCGCGGCGACGCCCGTGCCGCCGACGCCGTGTGCGCCGGACTGCGTCTCATCCAACACGCGACCAGCCTGGGCGGAGTGGAGTCCACCATCGAACGACGGGCAGGCATTCCCGGGCAGGAGCACCTGCCGCCGACGCTCTTGCGCCTCAGTGTGGGTATCGAAGCCGTCGAGGACCTGTGGACCGACCTGGATCGAGCGCTCAGCGCTTTACCAGGATCCCGACCTTAGGCGGGTCGCGGAGCGTCGCGAGAATCACGCAATAGCGCTCCGTGGTCTCGATGAGCCGCCGCCGCGTTGGCTCATCGAGCGGGCCCTGGAGCTCGAAGGTCAATTCGACGCTGCGCAAGCCGACGGGAACACTCTTGTCGATGCCGAGCGTACCGCGCGCGTCCCAAACGCCCTCAGCGATGATCTTTCCGCCGGTGAGCCCTGCGCCCATGGACGTCGCGACCGCGAGCAGCGTGACGGCGGCACACGCCGCCAGCGACTCGAGCAGCAGGTCCGCCGAGCAGGCCTCGTCGCCTTTACCGCCGGTCGCCCGGTGCAGACCGGCAATTCTCGGCTGATCGGCGGCGAGCCTTGCACTCAGGCGTTGCGGGTCCAGCGCCACTTCGGCCCGCGAGGTGACGAGCGCCGAGCCGGGGTCGGTCCGATACCTTTGCTTCAACGGAGCCTGAAGCGCCCGCAGCTCATCGGCATTCATCTGTTCGCCACGAGTGGGAAGATATTGTCGTGGATCAGCATCTGATCGAATTGCGGCAGGTCCTGCTGCATGAGGTTGTGGTACTGCGCCTTCGCAGCGTCCAACTTCCCGTCGAGGAGCTGCAAGACCTGGGTCGTCGCGTCGGTTGGGGCATAGCCTGGATCTCCGTACACGTCGCCGGCGCCCGTGCCCAGCTCGCCGTTCAGCCACATCAGGTTGAGGTACAGGCCGTAGGGGGCCAGGTAGCTCTTCTCATCACTGTTGGCCAACGCCGGCGACAACAGCTGGCTTTCCAGATCCTGAATCTTCTTGTCCATATCCTTGATCGCCTTCAGGGCCTTGCCGTGCTTGGATTTCTTGTCGGCTTTCAGCATGTCCTCGTCCGTCTGCAGTTGCTTGCGCAGCCATTCGATCTGGTTCACCATCTTGGATACGCTGGAAATGTCATTGCGGATGTGCAGCAGCATATCGACTCTGGCTGCGGTCTGCGCCGGCGGTTCCGGCGAGCGGGGACTGGCCAGCACGGTGAATGATTGAGTGTAGGTCTTGCCGTCCAACGTCACACGCGCGGTGTAGGTGCCCGGCGCGACCATCGGACCGACTTCCGCCTCCTTGATGCCCCAGTGAGTGATCGATCGCGACTCCTTACCGAGAAAGCGCAAATCATCCCAGACATGCGGGTTCGTCGACGGTGTCGTGCGCAGCTCGATCAGCTTCGGCGGCGGGTAACGAAGATCCCAGTAAACGCGATTGATTCCGGGATGCACGTGCGCATCGGGATCGTGTGCCCAGTGTGCCCCGCCATACCTGTCCTTCTCATACTTGGGATTGAGCCCGGGCTCTTTCTTCGGCAGGAGATCGAGCTTGCGCACCAAATGTCCCTGGGCATCCAGGATTGCGACTTTGATGCCAGCCGTCTTCTCCTCCTTCTCCTCCTTGGCTTCCCGGCCTTCCTTCCTGTCCCGCTTGTCGCCTTTGGCCTCGGCCGTTTCCGCCACCTTGGGCACCGACTGGAGCCAGAAGTCAATGAAGGCGTGGCCGCCGTGGAAGAACCGGTACGTCGGCCGGGACTGGAAAACCTCGACCGGTGCATCCGTGCCGCCGCTGGCCAACTGTTCCAGCGGAGTGATGTCCTCCAGCAGGTAGATCCCGCGTCCGTATGTCGCAACCACCAGGTCGTGGAATTGCTTCTGCACCGTCTCCCAGGAGACGGGCGCATGCGGCAGACCGGTCTGCAACGGCATCCAGCTGCCACCGGCGTCGAACGAGACATAGAGCGCATTGCCGGTGCCGGCGAAGAGCAGATTGCCGGTATACGGGTCCTCGGCCACCGAGCTCACGTCGCTCGTGGGGCTGACCGGGATGCCACGGACGATGAGCCTCCAGCTGCGTCCGAAGTCGGTGGTCTTGTAGATATAGGGCTTGCTGTCGCCCGTCAGCGCGAGGTCCACGGATAGATATGCGGTCCCGGCGTCGAAGTGCGAGGGCTCGATGCGGGTGACCACTCCGAGTGGCGGCAGGCCGGGAATGTGCTTGGTGACATTGGTCCAATGGCCGCCGGCGTCCTGCGTCAACCAGACCTGTCCGTCGTTCGTACCCGCCCAGATCAGCCCTTGCTGTACCGGCGAGGGCGCAATGGCGAATACGAGCTCGCCGTAGAACTGTCCGAGGTTGTCCTGCCGGCGAATGCTCCCGTCCATCGGAATACCACCCGAGGGCACGAGATATTTGGGATTTTGCGTCGAAAGATCGGGACTGATCACCTTCCAGCTCTGGCCACCATCCGTCGTTTTGAAGATCACCTGACAGCCGTAATACACGGTGTTGTGATCGAACGGATCGATCGCCAGGGGCGGCGTCCAATGGCAGCGATACTTCAGGTCTTGCGGAGGCGAATCCAGCGAATGCAGGGGCCACGGGCTCACCGCCCGCGGATAGCCGACCTTGGTATCGAGGCGGGTGATCTCATCTCCGTAACAGGTGCTCCAAATGACGTGGCTATCGGTCGGATCCGGATAGATGAAGCCGGATTCACAGCCGCCGAGCGGCTCCTGCCAGCCCGCGTTGGGCTCACCAACGCCACCGAGCAGCGGCGTGGAGTCCGGATAGGCCGGGCCACGCTCTGCGTCGTCATCCTGCATGTTCGCGTACACGAAATACGGCACCTGGTTGTCGACCGACACGTGATACATCTGACCAATGGGCAGCTGCACGTGGTGCCACTGCTGGCCGGCCGTCGTGCTGATCTCGGCGCCGCCGTCGTCGCTGATCATGATCCGCTTCGGGTTGGTCGGGTCGATCCAGATATCGTGGTTGTCGCCTCCCCAGTGCACTTCCTCGAACGTCTTGCCCCCATCTCCGGACACGAAGAAGGAGTTGCACGCGACGTAGATCTTGTCCTCATCGGTCGGCGAAACGGCGAGGCGCACGGTATAACCGGCGCGTTCCGTCAGCAGCCGGCTGTAGCTCTCGACATGCCAGTGCTTACCGCCGTCATCGGAGCGCCACAGCGCCCCTTGTTGCGCGGTCTCGATGAGGGCGTACACGCGCTCGGGGGCCGACGGCGCGGTCGCCACGTCGATCTTGCCCAGGGGGGGATGGGGCAGACCGTGGCCCTTGATTTGCTTCCACGTGTCGCCACCGTCGTGCGAGACGTAAACGCCGCTGGAAGGTCCGCCGCTGGTCATTGCCCAGGGTCGAATTTTCCACTGCCACATGCCGGCGAACAGGATGTGCGGGTCTTGCGCATCCATCGCCAGGCCGGAGCAGCCGGTATCGCCGTTGACGAACAGGACCTGTTTCCAGGTCTTGCCGCCGTCTTCGGTACGCCACACGCCGCGTGATTTTTCCGCATGCGTGCCCGTTCCCATCGCGCAGACGAAGACGTTTTGCGAATCATGAGGGTTGACCACGATGCGGGCGATCAGCCCGGCGTCGGTCAAGCCCATATGAGTCCAGGTGCGGCCGGCGTCACTGGACTTGTAGACGCCATCACCCGGCGTGAGGCCGTTGCGGATCACCCAGGACTCGCCGGTGCCGACCCAGATCACATCGTGATCGCTCGGGTCTATCGCCATCGAGCCGATCGACTGCACCGGCTCCTTGTCAAAAATCGGCTTGAACGTGTTACCGCCATCCGTCGATTTCCAGACACCGCCGGAAGCGGCGCCAACGTAGTAGACGTTCGGATCTCCGGGAACGCCAACGACGGCGCTCGCGCGGTTGCCGCGGTCCGGTCCGACGAAACGGAAACGCATGGATTGAAGAGCCTTGGCGTCGATGGCGTGAGCTGCGACGGCGCCGGCCGTTAGGGGTACAACGGCAGAGCCGAGCAACGCGATGGCGACAAGCCACTTCGTGGAGATTCGGGTATTCATGTCGGTCGTCATCTTTCGCCGGACCGGCGGGTGAGGGTATGCGACACGCAAGGGGGACATGCGGCGCAGCATTCTATGAGCAAAGGATCTCATCGACCAGCGACAGTGGCGCTGGCCCGTCGACATTTCCGGGCGGCTGGCCGGATATCGAGATGCCTCGGCCGAATGCGCCACGGGTCGGCAACATCCTGTTGGACCAATGGGTGGCCGCTTTGGCCCGCATGGCGCGCGGGTGTGGCATGCACGACCCAGCCCAGCGACCGCAACGAGTGCCGGCTGCAGCCGCGCGGCCCGCGAGCGTTCGCCGGCATGCGCCGCGGAAACATCAACTGGGTCACGGAATTTCATGATCGGGGCGCCTGTTGACCGGGGAAGAGCCGTAATGGCATCGCGGACTTGCGCTGGCGCGGGGCGATGGCCAAAATGAGCCGCTTCTTGGGAGAGTCCATGACCGGTCATCACGCAGCTCGAAGCGAGTGCCTCTCCCCGGCGCAGGCGCCGCGGCGAATCGGCGCTTGTCCATCAGGGCTGTGGGCAATCCTGGCGGCGTCTTCTCTGGGCCTCCCGGCTCACGCCGCCGTGCCCGCGGGAGCGGGCTCGGAGCACCTGGCCGAAGCCATTCACGCGCAGGCCCCCAACATCAGCGCCGACGCCATCTCGACCGCGATCGACGCGTATTGGCACGCCAGGCAGGAGCATCTGACCGACAAGCCCCTCGTCACCATCGTCGATTACTCCCTGCCGTCGGACATGAAGCGACTGGCGGTCGTCGACGTCGAGACCCGCAAGGTGCTCTTCTACACCTACGTGGCGCATGGCAAAGGCAGTGGACTCAAGTATGCCAGCTATTTTTCCAACAGCCCCGGGACCGACGCAAGCAGCCTCGGGGTATATCTGACCGGTCAGACTTACTACGGAGGGCATGGGCTCTCACTGCGACTCCGTGGACTGGAACCTCGATTCAACGGCGCGGCATATCGCCGCGAAATCGTCATTCACAGCGCCTGGTATGTCAGCAGGACGTTTGCACAGGACCACGGCCGGATGGGTCGGAGCTGGGGTTGCTTCGCCGTCAGCCGCAAGGTGGAGAGCGCGATCGTGCAGCTGATCCGCGGGAGCACCGTGCTCGTCGGGTACTACCCCGATCGCAAGTGGCTGCGCTCCTCCGTCTTTCTCGGCGCTTCAGGTTGATTCAGTCCTGAACGCGGCGTAGACGCGCAGCCGGGGCGCCCACCCCGTGCGGCTGCAGGGCTCGCCATGCATCACACGGCGAGCTCGCCTCTCGCATACTGTTCACGCAGCGTCTTCTTGTGCAGTTTCCCCGTGGCGGTGTGCGGCAGTTCCCTCACGAAGACGATCTTCTCCGGAAGCCACCACTTCACCAGCTTCCCTGCAAGAAAGGCGAGCAATTCCTGGTCCGTGAGTCCCTGGCCGGACCTTCTCACGACGATCAGCAGAGGACGCTCCTGCCAGAGCGGATCGGGTACGCCGATGGCGGCGGCCTCCGCAACCGCGGGGTGGCCCATCGCGGCATTCTCGAGGTCGATCGAGGAGATCCACTCGCCACCTGACTTGATGACATCCTTCGCCCGGTCGGTGATCTGCATGTATCCGTCGGCATCGATCGTCGCGATGTCGCCGGTGTCGAACCAGCCGTCGGCATCGAGAATTGCTCCATGTTCCATGCCGTAGTATGCGGAAGCCACCCAAGGGCCGCGAACGAGCAGACGGCCGGGGGTTCTGCCATCCCGGGGACAGACCTCGCCTTCCGGGCCGCTGACTTTCATCTCGACGCCAAACAGTGGCCGCCCCTGTTTGAGCCGCAGCTCGAGCCATTGCTCGTGACTCGCGGCCCGATGCTTTCGCAGCGGCCGGCAGACCGTCCCGAGGGGCGATGTCTCGGTCATCCCCCAGGCGTGAACGACGCGCGCGTTGAATTCGGTCTCGAAGAATTCGACGAGAGAGCGGGGAACGGCCGCGCCACCGGTGAGAATGCGCTCGAGCTGAAGCTCATCCCTCGGGCGTAATCCCCGCGTCAGCACATGCTGCTGCAGCATCAGCCATACCGTTGGTACTCCGGCGACAACCGTCGCCCCTTCGCTGCGCAGCAACTCGTACACGCTCGCGCCGTCCAGGGCCGCACCGGGCAGGATCAGGCTCGCGCCGGCGAGGGCCGCAGCATAAGGCAGCCCCCAGCCGTTGGCATGGAACATCGGCGTCGCGAGCAGGACGGAGTCCGCTGCCGAGACGCTCAATGCGTCGGCCATGCAGGTTGCCATCGCATGCAGCACCGTCGAGCGATGCGAGAACAGCACCCCCTTGGGGTGGCCGGTCGTACCCGACGTGTAGCACATCGAGGAGGCCAGATTCTCATCGAATCGTGGCCAGCGCGGCAGCGGGGTTTCAGAGGCGATCCATTCCTCGTAGCAGAGCAGATCGACCGGACTCGTTCGCGGCATGTGCTGCCGGTCGGTCAGGACGATGAACGACCGAACGCTCTCGAGCCGGGGCGCCAAGCGCTCGATGAGCGGCAGAAAGCTCAGATCGAACAGAAGGTGGCGGTCACCGGCATGACCGATGATGTATTCGATCTGCTCCGGATAGAGCCGGGGGTTCACCGTGTGGAGCACGGCTCCGATCCCCGATACCCCGTACAGGAGCTCGAGGTGTCGATGGGTATTCCAGGCGAGCGTTCCGACACGCGTGCCCTCGCTCACCCCGAGCGCGGTCAAAACACCGGCCACCTGACTTGCGCGCCTGGCAATCTCGGCATAGCTGTGGCGCCGCAGCTCGCCCTCGGGAGTGCGGGAGACGATCTCCGCGTGAGGATGGGTGACCGCGGCGTGCTCGATCAGCGAGGAGATGAGCAGCGGATGGTTTTGCATCAGGCCGAGCACGGGCGGGTTCCTCACGGGGAAGCGGGTCAAGCCGAGCCGGCGATTCCTCGCGCCACCGACCCGAGCGCCAGAGCCAGCCAACGGGAGAAGGACTGGCGTCGCAGGCTCCCGACAACCCCTACCACACCGATGCTGTCAGTCACTATCGATACCCGCGGGCATGAGCCTTGCGATTGGTCCCATACGTTCACCAGCCCGTAGGTTTCCCATGTCAGCCACGAGAAGCATCGCCCGACTCGGTTGTCTCATGAGCCTGATCACGCTCCTTGCAAGCTGTGTCTGGGTCCCGCGCGACCACGATGGCGGCGGGTACCATGACCAGTACCGCGAAGGCTACTACGACCGGAACCACGATCGGTACTGGCACGACCACGCGTGGCACCCGTGCCAGGACCGCGACGACCCGCACTGCCACTGATGAGCCTGCGGGCCGCGCGCGTTAATCCCGGCCGGAGTGGCCGAATCCGCCCGCGCCGCGGGCGCTGTCCTCGAAGGACTCCACGACCTCGAGGGCCACTTGGATGACGGGTACGACGATCAGCTGCGCGATCCGCTCACCCGGATGGACGGTGAACGGCTCGCGCGAGCGGTTCCAGCAGGAGACCATGAGCTGGCCCTGGTAGTCGGAGTCGATGAGACCCACCAGGTTGCCCAACACGACCCCGTGCTTATGGCCCAGGCCCGAGCGCGGCAGGACCACCGCGGCGAGGGCGGGGTCCTCCAGATGGATGGCGAGCCCGGTCGGAATGAGCTCGGCTTTGCCGGCCTCGAGCATCAGCGGTGCATCGAGGCAGGCGCGCAGGTCCAGACCCGCCGATCCCGCCGTCGCATAGGCGGGCAGCGGAAACTCCGTGCCGATGCGCCGGTCGAGGATCCTTACCTTGAGAGGCCGCCGGGCGGCGGACGGCGTAGCGCTCACGCCTGCGCCGCATCGCGTGGGGTCGCGGCGCCGAGAGTCGCGGCGTACGACTCCCCGATCAGGCGCACGAGCTCACGTGCCAGGGAAAGCTTGGAGCCGCGCCCGAGATCGCGGCGGGCATTGCGCCAGAGGACGATGAGATGGTTGTCCTCGCACTCGAAGACCTTGTTGTCGCCTACCTCGTTGGCCGCGATCATGTCGAGGTTCTTCCTCAGGAGCTTCGCGCGCGCGTTCTGCTCGACCGATTCCGTTTCCGCGGCAAAGCCCACGACGAACGGCCTCGCGGGACGCGCGGCCACGGTCGCCAACACGTCGGCCGTACGCTCCATGTTGAGATCGAGCGTGTTGGCGGTCTTCTTGATTTTCTGCCCGTGCGGATTGGCGGGACGGTAATCCGCCACCGCCGCCGTCGAGATGAAGATGTCCGCCTCACCGACTTGCCCCAGCACGGCGGCCAACATATCCTCCGCGCTCTCCACGTCCAGCCGCCGCACGCCGGAGGGTGTCGGGAGGCTGACCGGCCCGGCCACGAGAACGACCTCCGCCCCCGCCTCGCGCGCGGCCTGCGCAACCGCAAAGCCCATCTTTCCGGAGCTGCGGTTGCTGATGAAACGCACCGGATCGATCCGCTCGCGCGTGGGACCCGCGGTGATGAGCACCCGCCGGCCCTGGAGCGGTCCGTTGCGTGGCAGCAGCAGGTCGATGCGGTCGGCGATCTCGAGGGGCTCCAACATCCGCCCTTCGCCCACCTCGCCGCAGGCCTGCTCGCCCTCCGCGGGGCCGAGCACGTGAACGCCCCGCTCGCGCAGGGTCGCAACGTTCGCGGCCGTCGCCGCGTTCGCCCACATGATGCGATTCATGGCCGGCGCCGCGGCGATCGGCGCCTGAGTTGCGAGACAGAGCGTCGCCAGCAGGTCGTTCGCTTGTCCACCGGCGAGCCTTGCCAGGAAATCGGCGCTCGCCGGCGCGACCAGCACGAGCTCCGCCCAGCGCGCAAGCTCGATGTGGCTCATGGCGGCCTCCGCGGCCGCATCCCAGAGCTCCGCGCGCACGGGACGGCCGGACAGCGCCTGAAACGTGAGCGGCCCGATGAACTCGCGGGCCGCGGCGGTCATGACGACCTGAACCTCCGCGCCACGCTCGAGCAGCCGTCGCACCAGATCCGCGCTCTTGTAGCCGGCGATGCCGCCGGTCACGCCGAGCAGGATGCGTTTGCCTTGCATGCCCGGATTATCAGGCGCCTCTCCCGGGGGGTGCAAATGACGCTGCACGATATTCACGGTATTTCCGCGCAAACGGCCGGCTTTTACCCCCTCGCCGCCGTCACCGCCCGGGCCTCATCATGACGCTCGGTTATGAGCTCATGGCGGGAGCACCTTGGAACGTAAGGCGGCGGACCGGGCGAGCGAGACTGCAAACGGCGCGAGCGCCCTCACCATCCGGGAGTGGCCGGAGCACGAGCGTCCCCGCGAAAAGCTGCTCGACCGCGGCGCCCGTGCCCTTTCCGACGCGGAGCTCCTCGCCCTGCTCCTCGGCTCCGGTATTCCGGGTTGTTCAGCCCTTGCCATGGCGCGCGCGCTCCTCAAGGATTTCGACGGACTGCGCCATCTGCTGAATGCCCCCCTCGCGCGCTGGCGACGAAAAGGGATCGGCCTCGCTCGCTACGCGGTCGTGCAAGCTGCCGTGGAGTTGGCGAAGCGGCACCTGCTCGAGGAGATGCGCGTCGGCTCGGTGCTCACCAGTCCCCAGGCGACCCACCGCTATCTTCAGGCGCAGCTGCGCGATCGCCCGTACGAGGTCTTCTGCTGCCTGTTCCTGGATAATCGGCACCGACTGATCGCCTTCGAGGAGCTCTTCCGCGGCACGGTGGATTGCGCGCAGGTGCACCCGCGCGAGGTGCTGCGCCAGGCGCTGCTGCACAACGCCAGCGCGGTGATACTCGCGCACAATCACCCCTCGGGCGTCCTCGAGCCCAGCCCCGCCGATGACTTCATCACCCGCCGCTTGAAGGACCTCCTGGCCCTCATGGACGTGCGCATTGTCGATCACGTCATCGTAGGCGACCGCCAGTGCTACTCGTTCGCCGAGCACGGCCTGCTGTAGCCGTGCTTCCTGGCCCGCGAGCCGCACGCGGGCGGCAATCACGGCGATGCGGGAAGGGCGATGCTGTGCGGGTGGAAGCCGGCCGCGTGGCGCGCGTCCCGCCAACGATCGCTGGGGCTCCCAGGCTTGTTCCGAATGCGTGGGGCTGGTATAAAGTTCGGCTCCCGCGAGGTGGACGAAGCCGCCCCGCATCCAAGTAGCTGAATTTCAAGGTCGATTCATATGTCGCGCGTCTGCGAGATCACCGGCAAGGGCCCCGCCGTCGGGAACCGCGTCTCCCACGCGAACAACAAGAAGCGCCGCCGCTTCCTGCCGAACCTGCACACCCAGCGGTTTTGGCTCGAGGCCGAAAAGCGCTGGGTCTCGCTGCGCGTGTCGACCCAGGGCCTGCGCACGATCGAGAAGAAAGGCATCGACAAGGTCGTTGCCGAGCTCCGTGCCCAGGGCCTGAAGGTCTGAAGGAGCCCCCATGCGCGAGAAGGTCAAGCTGCTCTCCTCGGCCGGCACCGGTCACTTCTACGTGACCACGAAGAACAAGCGCCTGCATCCCGACAAGCTCGAAGTGCGCAAGTTCGACCCCGTGGCGCGTAAGCACGTCGCCTACAAAGAGACCAAGATCAAGTAGCAGCCCCGGGGTCGCTGCGCCCGCAGATCCGCCAGCGCGCGAGGCCCTGGGAAACGGCCGCGGGATCGAGTGAGCTATTGCGGCTCGATGCTGCGCAGATGACGGCGGGCGGAAATCCACGCCCCGAGCCAGCCGAGCGCCATCCCACCGCCGAAGAGCGTGCCGAGCACCTGACCCGACGGACCCTGCAGCGCGTAACGGCTGCCATAGAGCTGCGCGAGTGTTGCCACCGGCTGATCGAGCACCAGCACCGCCGCCTCGAGAATCGCCCAGGCGAGCACCGCCCCCCCCACCCCGTAGATGAGCCCGGTGTAGAGGAACGGCCGGCGCACGAACGCGTTCGAGCCGCCGACGAGCTTCGTGACTTCGATCTCCGCCCGGCGGTTGAGAATCTCCAGGCGAATGGTGTTCCCAACCACCGCGAGAACTCCGGCCCCGAGCAGCACGGCGGCGATGAGCACCAGCCGCCGCAACACCGCGAGAATGGCGTTGAAGCGCAGCACCCACTCGGTATCGAGCTGCACCACGTCGACCTCCGGCCACGCGGCAAAGTAACTGCGCAGCGACTCGAGGTCCGCCGAGCCGCTCGCACCGCGCTGCGGCACCACGCGCAGCACATTCGGCAGGGGATTGGTTTGCAGCGCATCGAGCGCCGCGCCGAACCCCGAGTACTTGCGAAACTCCTTCAGCCCCTCATCCGCCGCAATCACCACGACCTGCGCGACTCCGGGCCGCTGGCGCGCATCGACCGCCAGCTGCTGCGCCTTCGCGAGCGGCACACCGGACTTCAGATACACCGACATCTCGACTGCCCGGCCGAAGCCGCCCGTGGCCGATTGCGCGTTGATGATGAACAGTCCGAGCGCCGCCGGCAGTGCCAGCGCAAGACCGATGACGAGCAACGTGAGCACGGTGGCGAGCGGATTGCGCTTCAGGCGCCCCAGAGAGCCAAGCAGCGCCTGTGCGTGGCGCGTGCCGAAGACGCCCAAGCTCATCGCCTTGCCACCAGATGCGGCAGCGAGTCGGCCCCGCCGCTCTGGACCTCACCGCTTGCGAGCACGATCTCACGCATGGCGAGCTCACGCACGATGTGCTGGTCGTGAGTCGCGACCAGTACCGTGACTCCGACGTCGCTGAAGCGTCGAAAGAGGCGCATCACCTCCAGCGAGAGCTCGGGATCGAGGTTGCCGGTGGGCTCATCGGCGATGATGAGCGGCGGCTTGCTCACTACGGCGCGCGCGATGCCGACGCGCTGCTGCTCGCCGACGGAGAGCTCCGCGGGAAGCATGCGCTCCTTGCCGAGGAGGCCCACCTGATCGAGAGCGGCGCGCACCCGCTTGTCGATCTCCTTGAGCGGCGCGCCGGCAACGACGAGCGGCAGCGCGACGTTGTCGAACACCGGCCGGTCGGCGAGGAGCTTGTGGTCCTGAAACACAACACCGACGTGGCGCCGGAACGCGGGAATGTGCCGCGCCTTCAGGGCGCTCGTGCTCTTGCCGTTGACCGTCACGGTGCCGCGCGTCGGCCGCTCGAGGAGCGCCACGAGCTTGAGCACCGTGCTCTTGCCGGCGCCGGAACGGCCGGTGAGGAACACCATCTCGCCCCTCTCGATCCTGAAACTGACGTTGGTCAGGGCCTCCCGCCCGTTGGGATAACGCTTGCTGACGCGCTCGAATTCGATCATGGCTCGCGTGGCCCCTCGACCAGCGCGGCGGCGAACGCGCGGGCGTCGAATTCGCCGAAGTCCTGCGGCTGCTCGCCGATGCCGATGAAGCGGATCGGGAGACCTAAGCGGCGCGCAATGGCGATCACGATGCCGCCCTTGGCGGTGCCGTCGAGCTTGGTGAGGGCAATGCCGGTCACGCCGATCGCCTCGTGGAACTGGATAGCCTGTGACAGCGCATTCTGGCCCTGGTTGGCGTCGAGGACCAGCAGCACTTCGTGCGGGGCGGAAGGCTCGACGCGCTGCACGACGCGTTTCACCTTCTTCAGCTCCTCCATCAGATGCGACTGGCTGTGCAACCGCCCAGCGGTATCCGCCAACAGGACGTCCGCACCCCGCGAGCGAGCCGACTGCAGCGCATCGAACACGACGGCGCCGGGATCGGCGCCCGCGCGCTGGGCGATGAACGTGGCGCCGGAGCGCTCGGCCCACACCTGCAACTGCTCGATCGCGGCGGCGCGAAAGGTGTCGCCGGCGGCGAGCGTGATGCTGCGGCCCTCATCCGCGAGGTGTCGCGCGAGCTTGCCGATGGTGGTCGTCTTGCCGGAGCCGTTGACGCCCACCACCAGGATCACGAAGGGCTTGCGGCCTTCATCGATCACCAGCGATCGGGCAGAGGGCTCGAGGATCTCCAC
Source organism: Steroidobacteraceae bacterium (assembly GCA_049579785.1). Lineage (GTDB taxonomy): Bacteria > Pseudomonadota > Gammaproteobacteria > Steroidobacterales > Steroidobacteraceae > 13-2-20CM-66-19. The sequence goes on along the minus strand of JBAUOO010000090.1, from coordinate 18,401 downwards.
GATGGCATCGCGCAGCGCGTTGACCAGCGCTTCGACGTCGGCGAGCTCCTTGCGAGCCACACGCTTACGCAGGTTCGCCAGGATGTCCTCGGTGGCCTCGACGCCGACATCGGCGGTGAGTAAGCGCGTTTCGAGCTCCTCCAGAATCTGCGCATCGATCTGCCGCCCCCTGAGGAGGTTGGCCAAATCGTAGGTAAGCCAGGAGTTGCCGCGGTTCAGCCGGCTGCGCAGCCGCTTGAGGAAGCCCTGGCGCTCCTCGGTCTCGGCGGCGCCGTCTTTGGGTTTGCGTCCGAACATGGATCTATCTGCCGGTAGTGTATCGTAGCGGCGTGAGAGCAGTCCCTTGAGCCGCCCGGCGCGAACGCTGCGCATCATCGGCGGCAGCTGGCGCGGGCGGCGTCTGCGCTTTCCGCCCTCGGCGCAGATCCGCCCCACGCCCGATCGCGTGCGCGAGACGCTCTTCAACTGGCTTAGCTTGCGCGTGCCCGGCGCGCGCTGCCTCGATCTTTTCGCCGGCAGTGGCGCGCTCGGTCTCGAGGCTCTCTCGCGCGGCGCCGCGCACGTCACCTTCATCGAGCGCGATGCCGCCGCAGCGCGCGAGATCGCGGCACGACTGGCGGAATGGGGCGCCCATGCGGCGCGCGTCGAGCACACCGACGCCCGTGCCTTTCTCGAGCGCACTCCGGCCACGCCGTTCGACATCGTGTTTCTCGATCCACCATTCGCCTCGGGGCTGCTCGAGGGCGCTGCGGCGCGACTCGAGCGCGGCGGCTGGCTGTCCGACGGCGCGCTCGTTTACGTCGAATCCCCGGTCGGCGCGCCACCGCTCGTTCCGCCGGCCTGGACAGCTCTCAAGGCGAAGCAGGCCGGCGAGGTCGGGTATCATCTCTACTCGCGAGCCCGCGGGGGATAAACATCGAATGAGCCGCAATGCCATCTATCCGGGCACCTTCGACCCGATCACCAATGGCCATCAGGACCTGGTGCGCCGCGCGGCCGGCATCTTCGACCGCGTCATCGTGGCCATCGCCTCCAATCTCAACAAAGCTCCCATGTTCGCGCTCGATGCGCGCATCGACCTGGCGCGCCGCGTGCTCGATGATCTACCGAACGTGGAGGTGCTCGGCTACGCCGAGCTCACCGTCGAATTCGCGCGCAAACACCACGGCGCGGTGATCATCCGCGGCCTGCGCGCCGTCTCGGACTTCGAGTTCGAGTTCCAGCTCGCCAACATGAACCGCCACCTCGACCGCGACATCGAGACGGTATTCCTGACCCCGCAGGAGCAGTTCACCTTCATCTCCTCCTCACTCGTGCGCGAGATCGCGGTGTTAGGCGGCGACGTCCACGAGTTCGTGCACCCGATCGTCGAGGCCGAGCTCAAAAAGCACAAAAGGGTGACGTAAAGCGCGGCGCAAGGCAGTCATTTCTGGCAGCTCGGACAGTAGTATGTCGATCTTCCCTGCTGGGTGAGCTGCCGGATCACCGTATGACACACGCGGCACGGCTCGCCCGCCCGCTCGTACGCATACAACTTCTGGCGAAAGTATCCCGGCTCGCCATCCGCCCCGACGTAATCCCTGAGCGTCGTCCCGCCGACTCTGATCGCCATTGAAAGTACCGCCCGCACCGCCTTCGTGAGCCGCCCGGCCTCCTCCCGCGAGAGGCTCTGCGCCCGGCGACGCGGCCGGATCCTCGCCCGAAACAGCGTCTCGCTGGCGTAGATGTTCCCCACTCCGACGACGAGGCGGCTGTTCATCAACACCTGCTTGATCGATGCCCGGCGCCCTCGGGTGATTCGCCACAGGTATTGGGCGTCGAACTCGCGATCGAAAGGCTCGGGCGCGAGCCGCGCGAGCAGCGGATGCTGCCGCGGATCGCCGCTCGTGTAGTGCAGGCTCCCGAAGCGCCGCGGGTCGTTGAATCGCAGCGTGCGGCCGGACTCGAGCAGCAGGTCGTAGTGATCGTGCGCGATGCGCGGCGTATCCGCGGTCAGTACCCGCAGTGTCCCCGACATGCCGAGATGCACGAGAAGCGTCCCGGACTCGAGAGCGATCAACAGGTATTTGGCGCGCCGTCCCGTGCCGATGATTCGCTGCCCGGCGAGCTTCGCCGGCAGATCGTCCGGCACTCGCCAGCGCAGCCGCGGCTCGTGCACCGTGAGGGCCACGATCCGCCGGCCCGCGACGTGCGGCTGCAGGCCGCGGCGTGTCGTCTCGACCTCGGGCAGCTCCGGCATCGGCGCCCTAGGGCAGCATCCTGCGCAGAACCGAGTCGCGCAGCAGGTAGTGATGTGCCAGCGCCGCAGCGGCGTGCAGGCCCGCGACGATCAACACGAGATCGGCGAAATCACCGTGCAGCCACCCGAGGGTTCTTCTGAGCGCGACATCTCCGGGGACCAGCGGCGCAATCCGGTAGAGATTGAAGAGCACGTCACCGCGCTGCCAGGCGTTGAAGAGACCGAGCGCGACCGTGACTGCGACCAGGACGTAAAGGCCATAATGAACGAGCTTCGCCACGACGCCGATCCAACCCGAGTCGGCCCGCGGGAGGCTTCGCCCGGCACTCGCACGCCAGAGCACGCGCACGAGCAGCACCAGCCCGAGCGTCACCCCGAGGAGGATGTGCATCGAGCGCGCATCGATCTTCGGGGCGCCTTTGGGAAAGAAGTCGATCGTCTGACCGAGCGTCCACAGGACCGCCACGAGCGCGGCCGTGAGCCAGTGCAGAAGAATGCTGAAGCGGTCATAGCGGGTGGGGGTTGTCTGCATGAAGCTCATCTCCACCGCGACTCTACCGGGACGCGCAGACTACGCAAATCCGCTAAACAGGCCCGGCTCGAGCGGCGCCGTGCTCAGATCAAGCTGGCCCTGCAGATAGGGCGAGGGACCCCCCCGAAGAGGGATTCCACCTGCGACCGGAACGGTGCAAGCTGCTGTGGCATAAGGGGAAAAGGCGATACGTCCGGGGAACTTCCGGGCGCCCTTAGCACTCAAACGTTACGAGTGCTAAAATGCTTGCCCAATGAGCCTGGAGACTGCATGACCGTAAATACCGCATTGATTGCCCGTCCCGGTGATCTGGCGCTCGCCGGTCCGGTTGGGAGCTTGGACGCGTACCTTGAGCGCGTGAGGCGGATCGCCGTGCTGAGCCGGGACGAGGAGCGCGAGCTGGCTGAGCGCTTCCGTTCCCGGAACGACCTCGAGGCCGCCCGCAAGCTGGTGTTGTCGCACCTGCGTTTCGTGGTGCACATCGCGCGCGGGTATAGCGGTTACGGGCTGCCGGTGGGCGATCTCATCCAGGAAGGCAACGTCGGCCTGATGAAGGCCGTGAAGCGGTTCGATCCGGCGCTCAATGTGCGCTTGGTGTCCTTCGCCGTCCACTGGATCCGGGCCGAGATCCACGAGTACGTGCTGCGAAACTGGCGCCTGGTCAAGATCGCCACCACCAAGGCGCAGCGTAAGCTCTTTTTCAACCTGCGCCGCCTGAAGAAGAACCTGACATGGCTGTCCGCGGAGGAGACCGCGGCCGTGGCGCGCGAGCTCGGTGTTACGCCGACTGAAGTGACGGAAATGGAGAAGCGCCTGGCGGCGCGCGATCTGTCATTCGATCCGACGCCGGAAACGGAGGAAGAGGAGACCTACAGTCCCGCCGCCTATCTGCCGGCGCCGAACGCCGACCCGGCGGAGCGGGTCGAGAGTGCGGAGTGGGAAGATGACTCCTCGGCCCGGCTTCACGATGCGCTCGAGCAGCTGGACGACCGCAGCCGCGACATCGTGCAGCGCCGCTGGATGAGCGAGGAGAAGGCGACTCTGCACGAGCTGGCCGACAAGTACGGCGTCTCGGCGGAGCGGATCCGTCAGATCGAGTCGAACGCCCTTGGCAAGCTGAAAGGCTTCATGGGACCGGAGGCGGTTGCGGCCTAAGCCGCTAGTGAGCCGCGGCCTGCCGCACCGCGGCGGCGACCCGCTCGTGCAGGGCTTTATCGAGCGGGTCGGGCACCAGTGCATCACCGTCGGCCTGCTCGGCGATGGCGCGCGCGGCGGCCATCAGCATCGCATCCGTGAAGCGCGGGGCGCGAGCCGTAAGTGCGCCTTTGAAGAGACCCGGGAAGGCGAGCACGTTGTTGATCCCTTTACCGTCGGCCGCGAAGGCCGCCCCGTGCTCCTTGGCGACGAACGGCTCGATCTCCGGGTCTGGGTTCGATAGCGCCAGGATCACCTGGCCCGGGCGCACCCATTCCGGCCTGATCAGGCCTTTTACGCCGGTGGTCGCGATCACGATGTCGGCGCGCTGCATGATGGATTCCAGGGTCGCGCGCTCCCCTCCCAGCGCCACGAGCCGGGTCAGCGCCTCCGGGTTGCGGTCCGCGCCGAGCACGCGCTGCGCGCCGCCCGCGCGCAGCAGGCGCACGATCCCGAGGCCGGCCGCGCCGAGCCCGATCTGCCCGATCACGCTTTGCTCCCAGCTTTTGCCCGCGCGCCGCGCGGCATTGGTCAAGGCCGCGAGCGCCACCACCGCCGTGCCATGTTGGTCATCGTGCAGCACCGGCTTCTGCAGCCTCTGCCGCAGCAGCCGTTCGATCTCGAAGCATTCGGGCGCGGCGAAGTCCTCGAGCTGAATGGCACCGAAGGAGAGGTGGATGCGCGCGACGATGTCCGCCACCTGATCCGGCCGCTGCTCCTCGATGAGGATCGGCACCGCGGATAAACCGACGAGATCGGCGAAAAGTGCTGCCTTGCCCTCCATGACCGGCAGCCCGGCGAGCGGCCCGATGTTGCCGAGCCCGAGGACCGCCGTGCCGTTCGTGACCACAGCCACGGTATGGTCGATGCTCGTGAACTCGTGCGCGGCCTGTGGATCCTTCTGAATGGCGAGGCACACTCTCGCCACGCCCGGCGTGTAGATGTCGCGCAGCACCTGGTGGGTGTTGATGGGCAGACTCGCGACCGTGCGGATCTTGCCGCCGCGGTGGCGGTTGAAGACGCGGTCGGACTTGCCCATGAAACGGGCCGTCGGCAGCCGGTCGATCCGCTCATAGAGGCTCCGATCGGCCTCCTCGTCCATCTCGAGCGTGATCTCCCAGAGCGTGCGCCCCTGGTGGCGGCGCAACGCGGTCAGGTGCTCGATGGTGAGACCGGCCTCGGCGATCACCTGGAGCACCTTGGCGAGGCTGCCGGGCTGGTGGACGGTCTCGACGATCAGAATCTCGGGTATCTTCATACGGGCGCAGACGATACCAGCGCCGCCGAACCACGACCATGGCCGCAAGCGATGAGTTTCCTACCCCTATAATCCGGGCATGAAGCGCCTCATCGCCATCGTGGAGGACGAGCCGGCCATTCGCGACAACTACGCGGCCGCATTTACGCGCGAGGGGTACCAGGTGCGTACGTACGGCAATCACACCCAGGCAATGGCGGCCTTTGCCGCACGCCTGCCGGATCTTGCGGTGATCGACATCTCCCTCGAGGACGAGCCGGAAGGAGGCTTCGAGCTCTGCCGCCAGCTGCGGGCACTCTCGGCGGAGCTTCCGATCATCTTCCTCACCGCCCGCGATTCGGAGCTCGATGCGGTATCGGGACTGCGCCTCGGGGCGGACGACTTCCTGACCAAGGACCTCAGCCTCGCGCATCTCATCGCGCGGGTGAACGCCCTCTTCCGCCGGGTCGATGCGCTGCGCAAGCCTGCGGGGGATGAAGCTCAGATCATTCGCCGTGGACCGCTGGCGCTGGAGGTCGAGCGGATGCGCGTCGAGTGGGATGGCAAAGTGGTGCTGCTCTCGCTGACCGAGTTCTGGATCGTTCATGCGTTGACGCGTCATCCCGGGCACGTGAAGAACCGTCAGCAACTGATGGACGCGGCCAACGTCGTGCTCGATGACAACACCATCACCTCGCACGTGAAACGCATCCGGCGCAAGTTTCAGAGCGTCGACCCGGCGTTCGATGCCCTGCAGACCGTCTACGGAATGGGTTACCGCTGGATCGAATGAGCCGTCGATGTCGCTGCGACTGAAGCTGCTGCTGCTCGGCCTGGCGACCCTTGTGCTGCCCTGGACCGGCATTCGCTACGCCCGGGAGATGGAAACCGCGCTGCGGGAAAGCGAGCAGCATGCCCTGCAGGCCGTGTCGGAAAGCATCGCCGCCTCGCTCCAGGGCCGGATGGACCTGCTCTACCGCAATCCCGGTGATTCCGCGCCTCCCAACATCGGCCCCTTCGACCTGACGCCGCTCGTCCTGACGGCACCGCCCTACATCGACGGCTATCCGGACGACTGGCCGCATGAGCCCGCCGCATGGCGGTATTACGGCGGTGGCGCGCACCGGTTCGGCATCCTGACCGGCGTCCACGATCGGATGCTCTACGTGCTGCTCGACGTGCGCGATCCGCGTCTGGTCTTCGATGCGCCCGGCGCAAATCCGCTCGACTCCTCCGCGCTCGGGGATCGCGTCTGGATCGGCTATGAGGATCCGCAGGGCGCGCAACAGCAGGTTTTTCTCGCGCTGACCGGGCCGGGTCCGCTCATTGCGCGCCGCATCGAGGCTGGGGAGTACGGCGAGGAGAGCGCGGTCGAGGACCCGCGCGTCGTCGGGGCACTGCAACCGCATGGCGGCGGATACGACATCGAGGTCGCCATGCCGCTCTCGATGGTCGGGCAGCAGTTCGGCGTGCTGCTCGACGATCGCGACCAGCGCGGCGCCGATCCGCTGAGCTACGGCACCTTGCGCAGCGACGACCTGCACACGCTCGGGCGGCTGATCGTCGCCTCGCCGTCGCTGACGCCGTACCTCGCGCAGTTCATGCAGCCCGGAATGCGATTGTCAGTGACCACGCCGGGCGGCGCGGTCCTCGGGCAGTCGGACGAGCTCGCCGTGCCGGGCGTGCTTGCGCCGGAGCCGGGCATCCTGACTCAGGTCTATCGACGGTTCGTCGACCGCAGCGGCGAGCCGCAGTTCATCGCCTCCGCCGCTCCCATCTACGACGCCGGCCATGACGCGGTAATCGGCGAGCTCGAGGTCACGCAGGCCGCGAACCGCTGGGAAGGGCTGCGTGATCGCGCGCTGACCCGAATGCTCGACTGGACCCTGGTGACGAGCGCGCTGCTGGTTATTGTCACATTCGCGTTTGCCGCCTGGCTGGCGCTGCGTCTCTCGCGGCTGCGCCGGGCCAGTGAGGCGGCGCTCCTCAAACCGCCGGGGGCGATACCGGACAGCAGCAACCGGGAGACGCTCGTGAGCGAGTTCCCGGAAACGGCCGCCCCGGATGAGCTGGGAGATGTCGCGCGCAGCTTCTCCCGCCTCCTCGGGCGGCTCAACGAATACACCAGTTATCTGCGCTCGCTCGCCGGCAAGCTGGCGCACGAAATCCGCACTCCGCTCACCATCGTGCGCTCCTCGCTCGAGAACCTCGAGGCCGAGGACGTGCCGGCCGCGGCGCGTCAGTATCTCGAGCGGGCGCGCCAGGGAAGCGACCGGTTGAATGCGATCCTGGTTGCGATGGGCGCCGCCACACGAGTGGAGGAAGCTATCGGCAGCGCGGAGCGCTCGCGTTTCGATCTGATCCCGGTGATCGCCTCCGCCGTAAGTGCGTACCGCGTCGCATTTCCGGAGCGCCGCTTCGCGGCCGAGCTGCCTGCGGAACCGGTCGAGATCGAGGGTGCGCCCGACCTGATCGTGCAGCTTCTCGACAAGCTCATCGACAATGCGGTCGACTTCAGTCCCGCCGGCGCCGCGATCATCGTGCGCCTGAGGCGCGAGCCGGCCGCGGCCGTGCTGGAAGTCGACAACCCCGGCCCGCCGCTCGTGCCCGAGGCACGCGGGCGGCTGTTCGAGTCGCTTTGGCAGTCACGCACCGGTAGCGACAGCCGACCACACTTCGGGCTCGGCCTCTACATCGTGCGGCTGATCGCGGAGTACCACCGAGGCGCGGTGGCGGCCGCCGATCTACCGGACGGGGAAGGCGCGCGCTTTGGAGTCTGGCTGCCGCTCGCGGACGTCCCGTTGTTGCCCAATTACAACGATAAAGTCAAGCTGGAATCGGTATGATTTTGGGCGAGAGAGCAGCGGGTGATGCGTACACGCCAATACTTGCGGAGGATAACGACGCAGAAATCCGGAAGCCGACGCGGGCACGGGTCAAGGCAGCCGCAACTTTTGCAGCGGTTGTCAGGAACGATCCAGCGCGTGTATTGACACGCGGGCCTTTGAGATTGGGCCGGGGCGCAAGCCCCAGCGTTTCAGCCGAGTCAAATAGAGCCCGTGACGCAAGCTGACAGCGACTCACCGGGTCATCGACAAATTTAAATTCGAGCCGCCGCATAGCCGGCGGCTTTTTTTTGCTTTCATGGAGCGCTTGCTCGGTTGCCTTTGAACCGCGAGTCTTTCACGGACTGGGGTATTGCATTGCGCGCTGCACTGGATCAACATCCGCGCCGTCCGCAACCTTGGAGGTGTGACGAGGGAAATGAAGACGACACAAGCGTCGACTGACAGCGACCCTGGGCCCTCTCTTCGCAGCGTCAATTCGTATCTCGAGAAGAACTTTCCCGACTTTTTCGCCGAAGCGCGCTTCCAGGTCGGGGATGATGACTACTTCCTTTATGCGCGCTTCGGCCAGTATCTGGCTCGCACCATCGAGCAGAAACGGGCCTCCCGAGACAAGATCAACCGCGGCTTCACCGTCCTCAACAAAATGGCGAGAGCGTCGGCGCGGCATCCGCGCATCCGGCAGATGCTGGTGTCGGGTCCTCTCGAGTACATCGTCGATGCGCCGAGAGCGAGAGCGCTCGCGCTGAAGCGCCTCTCGCGGGTGGCGCAGGGATACCTGGAAAGCCTCTGCGAATGAGCCGTCCGGAGCGGTTCATAACTGGGCCAATCATATAATTTGGCGATGGATGAGGCCCTCGAGGTGCGCCGGTTCTGGTTCGGCAGGCTGCCGCTGAAGCCCGAGGGCGTGCAGGGGCGGCTCGCGCTGTGGTTCGGCATGGCCACCGAGGAGCAGCAGCGGCGGGCCGATGAGCTCGTTCGCTCGCGCTTCGGGACTCTCATCGAGCGTGCGGGGGCGGGTGAGCTTGCCGCCTGGGCCGACAGCCCGCGACGGCGCCTCTCCCTCATCCTGCTGTTGGATCAATTCGCGCGACAGGTTTTTCGCGGCAGCGGCCGGGCTTTCGCCACGGACCGGGAAGCGCTGGCGCTGACTCTCTCGGGAATGCAGTCGGCCGCCGATGCGGCGCTGACGCCGGTGGAAAGGATCTTCTTCTACATGCCGCTGCAGCACGCCGAGCTGCGCGAAGCTCAGGATGAGTCCGTCGCGGCTTACCGGCGGCTGCTCAATGAGGCACCGGGAGAGCTCACGGAGATGTTCGCGAGCTCGCTCCGATACGCCGAGTTGCACCACGCCGTCGTGGCGCGCTTCGGTCGATTCCCACACCGCAATCGCGCGCTGGGGCGGCCCAGCACGAGCGAGGAAGAGACGTACCTGCGCGAAGGCGGGGAGAGCTTCGGCCAGTAGTTACCTATGGATCGGGCCCGGTCAACCCGCGACCAGCCGCTCCAGCCGGCGGATCTGTCGCTCGAGATCGCGCTGCGCTTCCAGCAGCTCCACCGCCAGCGCCGCGCCGCTGACGTTGATTCCCAGATCGCGCATGAGCCTGCCGGCGACCGCGAGGCGCGGCAGCGCCGCGGCGGGAAGCTGCCATTGCTCGGGCACATAGCCTCGTGGTGAGACCAGGCCGAGCTCCGCAAGCTCGATCACGGCGCCCAACTCGAGCCGGCAAAGCCGGCAGATCTCGCTCGCCGCGATCCACTCCGCCTCGCTCACGAGCTGCGCCTCATGCATTTCCACGGCATCGCTCACACCCATCGTCTCCTCAAACTTTGGCCTGCAGGTCCGCGCGTGGATCGAAGCTCCCGAGTTTCGCGCGCATCTCCTCGTACAACGCCCGCGCCGCGTCGGAGTTGGCCGGCGGGAGGACGACTTTGAGCTGCACGTACTCATCGCCCGCTGGCTTGCCGGGAAGACCGCGCCCCCGCAGGCGCAGCTTCTGACCGGACTGAGCGCCCGCCGGCACCTGCATTTCGACCGGGCCACCGAGGGTGGGCACGGTGATCGCGCCGCCGAGTGCCGCTTCCCAGGGTGCGATCGGCAGGGTGAGCGTCACGTCTCGGCCCTCAACCTGGTAGAGGCGGTGGGGGCGAAGGTGCACCTCCAGGTACAGATCCCCCGCACGACCGCCACCGGGTGCGGGCTCACCCTGACCGGCCAGGCGGATGGGTTGGCCGTCGGTGACCCCCGCGGGAATGGTTACCCGCACCTGATGCGAGCGCAGCTCCAGGGTGCCGTCGGGCTTGAGCTCCGGGCGCTTGAGGTCGAGCGTGCGCGCCGTTCCCAGGAACGCCTCCTCGAGATCGATGTCGATACGGGCATGGTGGTCCCGTCCGGCTTGACTGCGCGCGCCTGAGCGAAAAGGGCTGCCGCCGCCGAAGAGAGAGGCGAAGAAATCGCTGAAGCCCGGATCATCGAATGCCTGCTCCTGAAACCGAGCGCCCCGGGCGGCGCGCGGTCGCGCCCCGCCGCTGAACTCGAAGCCGCTCGCCCAGTCCGGTGGTGGCCGGAACTGCTGTCCGGCCCGCCAGTCGCTGCCGAGCTGGTCGTAGGCGGCGCGCTTCTCCGGGTCCTTGAGCACCTCGTAGGCTTCCTGCACCTCCTTGAACTTCTGCTCGGCATCCTTCTCCTTGCTGACATCGGGATGGTATTTGCGGGCAAGACGGCGGTAGGACTTCTTGATGTCCTCGGCCGCGGCGGTGCGGGCCACACCCAGAATCTTGTAGTAATCCCGGTATTCCATGAGCGATACAGCCCTCGCGGAGGGGTCAGGAAGGGTGAGTGGGGACATGGGGGCGCGGGGGACGAAGCCAAGGCCCCGGCGCTTGAATCGCGTGTCGGCGGCCCCATGCAGCCGACCATGAGCGCCCAGAACCCCGCCGCCGGCGCCGTGCTGGCGGCCTGCCCGCAGTGTCATTCCCTCATCCGTGTGCCGCAGGCGCGCGCGGGCGAGCATCCCCGCTGTCCGCGCTGCAAGGCGCAGGTCCTGAGCGGCGAGCCGGTTGCGTTGGACGGCGCCGCCTTTACCGCGCACGTGGAGCGCGCGACGCTGCCGGTGCTGGTGGACTTCTGGGCGCCCTGGTGCGGGCCGTGCAGGATGATGGCGCCGGTGCTCGATCGCACGGCAAGCCAACGGGCGACGGCGCTTCGCGTCGCGAAACTCAACACCGACGAGCAGCCGGAGCTCGCCGCGCGCTTCCGTATTCGCAGCATCCCGACGCTGATCCTCTTTCGCGAAGGGCGCGAGCTCGCACGCCAGTCGGGCGCGGTGGACGCCGCCGGCCTCTCGCGCTGGCTCGACCGCGCCCTGACCTGAGCCGCTTTTCCAACACGCGGATGATCTGACAGTTTGCGCCGTAACGGTGCAAGCGCCCGCCGACGCCCTCCATTACGATGCAAGAGCGCGATCCGGCGGCGGCTGAAGCGCGCGTCATCGCCCGGATCGCGCGCGAACGCACGAGGCATGGTTCTTGCAAAACGGGCCCGTCGCCACACCCGTGCCGCTGCCCGCATGATGCGCCTCTCCCGCCCGCCGCCAATCAGGAACCTGCGGGTCTTCTGCGTCGCGGCACGCCGCCGCAGCTTCAAGCTCGCCGCCGACGAGTCGTATCTGACACCGTCCGCGGTCAGTCATCAGATCAGGGAGTTGGAGGAAGCGCTCGGCGTGCGTCTCTTCGTGCGCAAGTCGCGTGCGCTCGAGCTCACCGTGGCCGGCGGCAGGCTGCTGGAGGAAATCGAGCCGCTGTTGACGGCTCTCGATCGCAGTCTCGCGCAGGTCGCCCGCCGCAGCGGCAGGCGCACGCTCCGTATCCTGCTGCCACCCTTCTTCGCGAGCGAGCTCTTCATTCCGCATCTCGCGGATTTTTGCCTCGAGCATCGGGAGATCGACCTCCAGATCGATACGCGCGATCCGCGGCCTTCGCTTCATCCTCCGACAGCCGATGTGTCGATACTTCTCGCGGACTCGGAGCCGCAGGGCGTGCAGGCATCGCGGCTGTTCGCACTGTCGTTGACCGCCGTGTGCGCGCCGCAGCACGCCGCGGCGGTGGCGCGGCTCGGCAGCGCGGTGCTGAGGGAGATGGCGCTCATCGTGCACAAGCCACGGCCGCGCGCGTGGGCGAGTTGGGCGGAAGAGGTCGGTCTGGAGGCACCCGAGCCCAAGAACGTGATCGAGCTCGACACCATGTTCGCGGTGGCGCGGGCCGCCGAGCGCGGAGTCGGTGTTGCCCTCGTGCCCTCGCGCCTTTGCGACGCGTGGTTTCGCTCCGGCTCGCTGCTGCGCATCTTCGCGACCGAGCTGGCCACCCCGGACACGTACTTTCTCGTGAGTCGCAAGAAAGACGCCGCCAGGCCGGAGATCCGCGCGCTCACCACCTGGGCGCTGTCGCGGTTCCAGGACGCTTCCGGGGCCGCGCGACACCGTGGCGAGACCGCCTGCGGATGAGCACGGCTCATCCCTCGCAGCAAATCTTTTCGTTTGTCGGCGACCCGGCCGCTTTCTATTCTGACGCCGTCACATTGGAACTCGTCAGGAGATTGCAGCCATGCTGTCATTCAGAGGTAACGGTCGACGTGCAAACTCCATTCTTCGCTTGCGGTTGGCAGGTGGCGGCATCGCGCTCGCGTTGGCGAGCGCAGCCGCCCTGGCCGGCGGGGCCCATCGATTCGTCTTCACGGCCTACCGTGACGCAGCCGGGGGCGCCGACGTCGTGGCCGGGCGCTACCGCGTCGCGCTCGCGGAGCTGAAGAGCTCTCCCGGCGCGACGGACCTCGATCCCGCCGCCACCAACACCAACCGCTGCGTGGCGTACTCCATGTCCCTGCAGTGGCCGCAGGCGCGCGCCTCATGCGATGCCGCCATCCAGGCGGCCGATGCGGCGCGCACGGAGTTGCCCGCGTGGCTGAGCTGGACGCGCAGCTCGAGCGAGAGGGTCCTCGCACTCGCGTACGCAAACCGCGCCGTGATGTACTGGTTGTCGAACGATGCCGCGGCGGCCCGCGAGGATCTCGCCAGGGCGCAGTACCTTGCGCCCCAGGCGGACTTCGTGGCACGCAACGTTGCCGCTTTCAAGGTGCACGGCGCGGTGGCGCTCGCGGCCGCGCCGGCGCCCAAGAGCTGACAGAGTCAGGCGAGTCGCAGGGCCCGGGAGACGAGCCCGCCCCATCCCCCCTCAGGGGCGTGTGTCGTCTTCCGCGGCCCTCGGCGCGGCAAAATCCGGATCGGTCAGCGACATCTCCGACAGGGGCCCGTATCCGGCAACTGCGCTCCTGATCCTGCCGGCGTCGCCGATCGCCACGATGGCGACCGAGCCGGCGCTCGGGAATGCTTCCTCGATCACCGCCTGCGCTTCCTCGATGCCGACGGCGGCGAGCTGCGCCGGGTAGTCATCGACGTAACTCTTACCCAGCCCGTAGAGCTCGATCTCGGCCAGCACGGCCGCCCAGTCCGCGGCGGTCTCGAGTCCGAGCGGGTACTGCCCAAGAGTGTAGGCGCGGGCGGAATCGAGCATTTCCGGGCTGACGCCCTCGTTTCGCAGGCGCTCCAGAGTGCGCAGCGAGAGCTCGAGCGCCCTGCCGGTGTTATCCGTCTGGGCGAACGAACGGAGGGCGAACTCTCCGGGCACGATGCCGCGGGTGAAACTCGAGCGCGCTCCGTAGGACAGACCGGATTTGATGCGCAACTCCGTGTTGAGGAGGGAGGTGAAGCGGCCTCCGAACAGCGTGTTGACCAGATCGAGCGCCGCCCGGCGCGGGTATCGCCTGTCGACGCCGACGTTGCCGATCCAGAAGTAGGTTTGCGCGGAGCCGGGACAATCCACGAGCAACACCCGGCGGCCGGCGCAGGAGCGCGGACGCGGCAGAACCACCCCCGGCACGGACGTGGGCGGCCAGCGCGAGAAACTCTCGCTGGCGCTGCGGGCGAGCAGGTCCGCATCGATGTCGCCCGCGAGGACGAGGATCAGCCGGTCGGCGCCGAATTGCCCGTCGTAGTAGCGCAGCGCATCCTCGCGCCCGATGGCGGCCAGGGACGCCTCGCTGCCAAAGACCGGCCGCCCGTACGGGTGGTCCCCGAAGAGGAAAGCCCGGCCGTAGGTGCCGATGAGTTCCGCGGGATCGGAGTCCTTGGCCGCCTTGATGAGCTCGATGTGCCGGGCCGCGAGATCCGCGAGCTCGCCCGCATCCAACATGGGCCGCAGCAGCGCGTCCGCGACCAGCTCCAGCATCAGCCTCTGGTCGCGTGCGAGAAACTGTCCGCGTACCGTGATCGCCTCCGGACCTGCTCCGGCGGCGAAGCTCCCACCCACGCCTTCGACCACATCGGCGAACGCGTAGGCATTGCGTTCGCCCGCGCCCTTTTCCAACAGTCCCGCGACCAGGGAAGCCACACCGGGCCGCGAGGCGGGGTCGCCGAGCGCGCCGCCGCGCAGGACGGCATTGAAGGCGACCAGCGGAACGTCACGGCGCGGCACCAGGATGAGCGATACGCCGTTGCCCAGGGAGAGTCGCTCGTGCTCCGGCACCCGCACCGTCATGAGCCGGCGCCCGCACGGGCCGTCTCCGGAATCTCCTCCGACGGCATCAGCACGCCGAGCGTACGCCGCCGGACATCGAGGATTTCGCTCGCGACCGCCCGCAACTCCTCGGTGGTTACGGCCGCGATCCGCGCCGGCGCTTCGAACAGCTTCGAGCAGTCGCCGTGAAACACCTCGTACTCGCCGAGAAGCTGCGCTTTACCGTCGATGGTGGCGAGCTTCTTCCACAGGCCGACGGTGGCCACGTTACGCGCCCGCTCGAGCTCCGCCTCGGTCACTCCATCGCCCGCCACGGCCGCCAGCTCGGCATCGAGCGCCGCGCGCGCCTGCTCGGGATCGGCGCCCTCCGGCAGCATCAGTGACAGCCAGAGGAGCCCCGGATCGAATCCCTCCTGCCAATGCCCGCTCACCTCGATGGCAAGCCGCCGGTCCTCCACCAACGCGCGATGCAGCCTCGAGGCATCGCCCTCGACGAGCGCGCAGAGCAACAGGCCCACCGCCGGCCCGCGCGGATCGGCCGCCCGCGGCGCCTTGTAAGCGCATTGCAGCAGCGGCGTCTGCGCCTTGCGCCGGATCAACACGCGCCGCTCGCAGAGCTGCTCAGGCTCGACGGCGCGCACCGGCGGCGGCGGCGGCTGTGCGGGAATGGGCTCGAAGAAACGCCGCGTGAGCGCGATCGCGCGCTCCGGGTCCACGTCGCCGGCGAGCGCCAGTGTCAGGTTGTTGGGGGCGTAGTAGGTGCGGTAGAACGTCTGCAGGTCCTCGAGGCGCCAGGAGCCGATGTCCGCCGGCCATCCGATGGTCGGAAAACGGTAGGGGTGGGCGACGAAAGCCGTCGCCTGCACCTGCTCGGCAAGGAGGCCGTGGCTGTTGTCCTCGACGCGCAGTCGCCGCTCGGACGCGACGACGCCGCGCTCGCTCTCGATCACCTCCGGCGTGAATGCGAGGTGCGCCACCCGGTCGGACTCCAGATCGAGCGCGAGCTCGAGGGCGCCGGCAGGTAGCCAGTCCTGATAGACCGTGACATCGTCGCTGGTGAAGGCGTTATTGGCGCAACCCTCGGCCTCCATCAGCCGGTCGAAATCACCCGGCGGATGACGGCTCGTGCCGTTGAACATCATGTGCTCGAAGAAATGCGCGAGCCCGGTCGCTCCCGGCGCCTCATTGCGGCTGCCGGCGCGCACCCAGTTGTAGAGCGCCACGTTCGGAATGTTATCTACGGGCCACACGATGACGCGCATCCCGTTGGCGAGCGTCGCGGCTCGCACCGCCTCACGTCCCGACACGACGAGCCGCCGCAGCGAGGCGAGGTACGTGGAGCGCGAATCCACCGCGGGTTTGAGCGAGGTGATTTTGCTCATGAGGTTGGTTCACGGCCAAGATCGACAGACAGCACCAAATGGGGACTATTTTGCCCTGGAGATCGCGCCGCTGCTTGCCGTTCCCGGTGTCGGGTACGGCGCCGCCGGGGGCAACGTCGATCGCCGCTCGGGAGGGCTCGATGCCGCGATGTTGACTTGACGTGCGTCGGAGGAAAAAAATATGCGCCGCGAGCGGGGGAAAGCGCATCGCGGCGCATGAGGTGAGCGAACACCGGGGAAGTTGTTCGCGGTTCCACTAACGCCGCCTCGCAGAAGGCGGCGCCTGCGCAAGTTGGAGCAAAGGCCGTGCCAAGAGCGTATTGCGTTTGGAATCAGTCACTTATCTCGCCAGCCGCGACCCCGTCGGGGTGACGCGCATTGTCAGGTTGTGACGGACGCCTGGCCGCTTGCGGCAGCGGCGGACACGCTCACCGCGAGATGGGACCTGCCGCACGGTACGTGAACCTCATCCCCATCGCCGATCGAGCTTCCCCCTATTATGGTCAACATGAGCGAAGCACCGAAGCGCCGCTTGCTCGACCGGATCGGAGCCTCCCCGACATTCGTCGCGGCGGGCTGCTGTCTGACGGGAGATGTCGAGACGGAAGGTCCGCTGCTCCTGTGCGGCTCTGTCCGCGGCGACGGCCGCGTGGGCGGCGCGCTGAGCCTCACCCAGCAGGCGCACTGGCAGGGTGAAGTACATGCGGCCGCCGCGATCATCGCCGGGCGCTTCACCGGACGGCTGGTGATCGAGGGCAAACTGGAGATCGGCGCTTCCGCGGTGATTCATGCCGACATCGTGGCGCATGCCGTTGCGATTGCGCGCGGTGCGGTAGTGGACGGTGACATGACGGTCACGGGCGGACAGCCGGTCGTGCACTTCGACGAGAAGCGCCGTCACAGCCACGGCAGAGCCGCCGGTCGTTAGGCGCCGGTGAGCACCGGGTCGAGCGCCGCCGGCTCGTCTCCCAAATCGAGCTCCGCCAGAATGCGCCGCTCCACCCAGGTGGGACCCGTGAGCCGGTCGAGGAATCCGCAGTGCCCGCCGAAGCGGGTCACCACGATGCGCACCGACGGCGGATGCGCCAGACGCTCGAGGCCGCCGGCCGGGATGATGGGATCGTCGAGTGAAGTGATGAGGGTGGTCGGTGCGGTGAGCGTGGCCAGGCGGTGGCCGGTGATCGAGTAGCCATCGAGATAATCTTCCAGGCTGCCGAAGTCCGTAAAGCGGCGGATGAGCTCCGCCGTGAGGCGGCGCAGGTCCCGCACGTCGCGCAGCTTGGTGAAATCGTAATGCGAAGGCCACGCGGCCTGCTTCTTCAGGAGCGAGCGCCACCACTTGCGCACGAAGTAGAGAGGATAGCCGACGAAGCCGCTTTCCAGCGCGCGCAAGGTATCGCTCGGATCCAACACCGGCGAGACCGCGATGATTTTCGCGATGTCGAGTCCCGCCGGCGCGGCCTCGGCGCCGACACGCAACATGAAGTTGCCGCCGAGGGAAAAGCCCACGAGGCGCAGCGGCTGGCCACCGAGCACCGATTGCAGCGCGCGCATCGCGCCGATCACCTCGGGCAGGAGACAGGAGTGGAAGAGCTCCCGGTTAAGATGATGCGTGTCGCCATGATCGCGCAGGTTGAGTCGCAGCACGTCGAAGCCGCGCTCGAAGAGCTGCTGGCCGAGTGAGAGGACGTAGAGCGATTCGGCGCTTCCCTCCCAGCCGTGCAGCAGCACCACTGGCACCGCGCGGCGCGCTCGCGCGGCATCTGGGCGTGCGGGCGGGGTCGAACGGAAGCACTGCAAGCGGATGCCCCCGCCACAGTCGAGCAGCAGCTCCCGTTGCGCAGCGATGAGCGGTGCCGCGCGGCGAGCGATCGGGCCGCGCCGCGCCGCGGTGCTGGCCAGCATCGATTGCAGGTGGCGGCTGCGCAGCCACAGCGGAGGCAGGAAGGCGGCCGGGACCAGCGGTCGCACGGCGCTCAACGCACCAGAATCTCGACCCGATTGTTGGCTTTTCCGGATCGGTTCCATTCGCCTGCCGTCAGATCATCACTGACAGGGGGATACGCTACTCGGATGTTCGCAGGATCGCCCGCGGAGGTCTCGACGTCCAGCGCCCCGTGGGTGGAGTCGCGGATCTCGCCGATCAGATTGGCGAGCGCGAGCGGCATGCGCTGTGCCGGCGGCAGCGCGTCATCGGCGGGGTTGCCGACGACATCGCACTGGGAAAACGGAGTCTTATCCGGGGCCAGAGCGTAGCCGTTGACCGGGTCTTCCTTGAGGCAGAACCGCCCGGCAAAAGTGCGGATCTGCACCAAGCCGCTCACGTGGCCCGCCATGAGGCGCTCGAGCACCCGGCGGATGACGGTGAGTCTCGCGCCGCCGAGTGCATCAGCGCCGTACG
>JBAUOO010000089.1:0-1705 GCA_049579785.1 Steroidobacteraceae bacterium | reverse complement strand
CCGAAAGTCCGCCGCGGAGAGGCGCGTGAGTTGATCCTTCACCGTGCGAATGTTCCGGCCTTTGGGGTCCAACCCGAGCGTGCGTTTCACGAACGCCGTCAGGCTATCGTCGAGTTCAATGGTCGGGGACTGCGTGCGCAACGCCTCGGCATTGAGGTGATAGAGCGCTAGGCGAGGTTTAGGCCCGAACGGCAATCCGACGTCGATGAAGTCGTCCTTAGTGCCGTCAAAGGCCCGGCCGGCCTGCACTTCCAGGCGCGCAATGCCGTTCTTTCGCTGCCAGAGCCGCACTTCACCGGGATCCCGGTATGGGAGACAGGTCTGACACAGCACGGAGTGCTGATAGAGGATCGGACCCTCGGCGTTCGTGTCGACGAGGAATGGATCCTCGAGCGGACGCCGGTGAGTCGTGCGGGGAGGCTTGAGGGCGACCGGGACGAACTCGCCGACTGGTACGGGCCCCGAATGCCCGGGATGCCGATCGTCCTCGTTCACAAGACCGCCCCTCGCCCCTCGATGAGCCGTTCGCGATGCGTCGCGGCGGCCGCGTGGTATAGCGCCTCGGCCTCCCGCAGGGCGCGGGGCCACCGGGTGCCCCATCGTGGCATGCGCTCGAGGTTCACGGGGAACGCCATCAGCTCGCCGCGACGGTGCCCTTTGCGCATTTTCAGGACGAGACCGCTCTTGAGGTGGGTGATGGTGCGGCGTGCAAGATTGAGTCGCCATTCCTCTGGGGCGGTTACGGGCCGGGGCTTTCCGGGGGTTGGCGCCGTTCGGCGGCGCGAGCCGTGTGCTCCGTCATCCACATGTCCACATATGGCCATGTCGTCATGTGACTGTGTGGTCATGCGATCGGCGGTTTGCCGTACTTCGTGAACAGATCGTTGATCGCTTCCCGTAAGAGCTCCTGGGTCGAGCGATCGTGCTCGAGGCCGATCTGCTTGAGCTGCTTTGATACCGCGGGATCGAAATGCGCAGCGATCGTCTTCTTCCCAACGCGGCTTGCCGGGCGTGCCCACCGTGTGGAGGGCTCTGCCGACGGGGGTGGGGCTTCGGGCGGTGTGGCGTGGCCTTTGGCAGGGCGTGGGTCGGCTCGCCTGGAGACACTCTGCAGGGCCGACGCCAGGCTGGCTCGTTTGGCTGTCATGCGGTTTTTCTCATCTTTTCATGTGTGGATATGTGTACACGTACACATATCCACTGAAATAGCTCGTTTATCTCGGTCGCGGCTTTCCCCAGTGGATCGAACTCGACGGCGGTCTGGCCTACGGTGAGTGAATGGACGAAGGCGGCGCGCTGCACCAGGCGGACCGGGGCAACCGTGAGGCTATAGCTCCGAATTGCTTGCTCGGCATCCTCGTGCAGGTGCCCTTGCGCCGGGACGGCGTTGAGCACAACGACAGCGTCCTTCTTCGCCAGGGCGATGATGTCCGCCGAGGTTGCGATCGCCCGGATGTCGAGAATCCCCGGGCGGCAGGGGATCAGGACCAGGTCAGCGACGCGCGCGGCGGCGAGGGAGGCGGACTCGGAGTGGGGCGCCGTATCGATGACCACGAGCCCCGCGCCGTGGGCGCGCGCGGTCTCGAGCACTTCGGACAGGCGGGAGGCCTGGGCAGAGATGACGACCGGAGCATCTTTCTGCCGCTGGTCGTGCCACCCCTTGGCGCTGGCCTGGGGGTCGAGGTCGATAACGGCCGTCGTCAAG
>JBAUOO010000088.1:0-5851 GCA_049579785.1 Steroidobacteraceae bacterium | reverse complement strand
GGCCTGCTCGCCGCGCGCAAGCGGATGGCGGGCGCGCGCCGCGTGCCGCGGGAGATCTGAGGCCATCCGCATGCACCCCGCCACCCGCCGCGCCATCTTCCGCCGCCTCGCCGCGGCGAATCCCGAGCCCAAGACCGAGCTCGAGTACTCGAGCCCGTTCGAGCTGCTCGTCGCCGTCATGCTTTCGGCTCATACGACCGACAAGAGCGTCAATGCCGCGACCCGCAGGCTCTTTCCGCTCGCCAACACTGCGCAGGCCATCCTCTCGCTGGGCGAGCAAGGCGTGAAGCCCTATCTCAAGAGCGTGGGGCTCTACAACTCCAAGTCCAGGAACCTGATCGGCCTCTGCCGCATGTTGGTCGAGCGCCACGGCGGCAAGGTCCCTGCCGAGCGCGAATCGCTCGAAGCGCTCCCCGGCGTCGGCCGCAAGACCGCCAATGTCGTTCTCAACATCATCTTCGGCGAGAGCGAGATCGCGGTCGACACCCATATCTTTCGGGTCGCCAACCGCACCGGGCTCGCGCCCGGCAAGACGCCGCGCGCCGTCGAGGACGCGCTCAATGAAAGGACGCCTGATGCATTCAAGCGCCATGCGCACCACTGGCTCATCCTGCACGGGCGCTACACCTGCACCGCCCGCCGGCCCGCCTGCCCGCGGTGCCTCATCCGCGACCTCTGCGAATACCCGCACAAGACTCCAGGGGTGAGCCGCAACGCCGCGAACGACCGGCCGGGACAGGTCGGGCCCCCACGGCGTTCCCGGAAAAGCCCTTTGCGGGCGACGTTCCGCACGCGCAAACGCCAGTCGACGCGCACCGGTTGAGTCATGCCTGTTTTCGCCGGCCAGTCCCGCGAGCAGCTGCGTCAGATCTACCTGCAAGCCTGGCGCAAATACAGCGCCCGCCTCCCGCTCGAGCCGCTCGAAGCCCAGATCGCCGTCGTGATCGCCGAGCATCCGGAATTTGTTCCCCTGCTCGAGCGCGGCCCACAAGCGCTCACCGCCGACTACCCGCCCGAAGGCAATCGCGAGAATCCCTTCCTCCACATGGGCCTGCACCTCGCGATCCGCGAGCAGGTCGCCACCGACAGGCCCTCGGGGGTTGCGCAGATCCACGCGGCGCTCTCGAGGCGCCTCGGCGACTCGCATGCCGCCGAGCACGCGATGCTCGAGCCGTTGGGAGAGGTGCTGTGGGAATCGCAGCGCTCGGGCAGCGCGCCGGACGAGCAACGCTACCTCGAGCGGCTGCGGGGACTATGAGCCGGCGCAGGCCGCCGCCAGCGCCACCTCGAGGCCCTCTCCGGGCGCCGCCCTGAGCGCCGCCAACGCATCAGCACTCCACTGCCGCGCAATGCGCCCGTCAAGGAGCAGCGCCGCTCGGTCGGAGTAGCGCTCGACGACATCCAACGCATGCGTTGCCAGCAGCACTCCACAACCTCCCGCCGAGACGCGCGAGCGCAAGTGCCGCTTGAGGACCAGCGCGCTCGCCGGGTCGAGCCCGTTGAACGCCTCATCCAGCACCACCAGCGCCGGCTCGCCGAGCAGCGCCAGCAGAACCGCGAGCTTTTGTTTGGTGCCGAGGGAATACGAGCCGACGAAGCGATCGAGCATGGGCGAGAAGGCGAATTCCTCCGCCAGCGCGAGCACGCCCGCATCGACCGCGGCGAGGCCCTTGGCGGCGGCGTAGATCTCGAGGCATTGCCGGCCCGTCAGCAGATCCGGCAGGCTCTCCGGCGCGCAGCCGAAGCCGAGCGCGCCTTTCGCCGCCTTCGCTTGCCGGCGAAGCGAGTGTCCGCAGATGGAAATGCTGCCCGCCGAGGGCCGTAGCATCCCCGCGATGCAGTGCAGTAGCGTCGTCTTGCCGCTGGCGTTCGGGCCAAGAAGCGCCAGCCATTCCCCACGAGCAACCGACAGCTCGACGCCGCTGAGAACGAGCAGCTTCTCATAGCCGGCGTGCAGGCGCTCGACACAGAGGACCTCAGACACCGAGACCCGCCCGGCGGCACGCCAGGAGCGAGGCTGCGACCGCCGCGCCGAGGGATGCGCCAAGATAGAGCGCTGCGAGCGGAGCGCCCGCGCGCAGTGCCCGAGGAAGATCGATCGCGCTCGTCAGAAAGACCAACACCGTCAGTGCCACGGCCTGCGTGAGCGCCACGCGCCAGATGAGAGCCCCGGTGAACCGCCACCGCCCGAGGGTCGTGGGCGCAAGCCACCGCGCCGCTTCGAACGCGACCCGAACCGCCGCCGCGGACAGGGAAAAGACGCCGAACAGCGCCATGCAGGCGCCCGCGACGGCGAGCGCGACCTGGCCCGGAGTCCCATGAGGGCCCGAGGGGATCGCCATCAGGGCGATGAGCAATGCCGGAGCGGTTTTTTTGGGGCGGCTGAAGATCCGCCCCTGCGCGGCCGGCCAGTTCGCGAGCGGCGAGAGCGCCGGTGCGCTCGCCCAGCGGGCACGTGGGCGGCGAACGATGGCGTAATGAAAGCCCGGCGCTCCCACCCCGGCGCGTGGCAGTCGCCAGCCGGCTAGAAACCCCACGCTCGCACCCGCCGTCACCGAGACGGCAAGTCGCGAGAAGCTGAAGCGGTCGATCGCCCCGGCAACCCAAACGAGGCTGGCGAACGCGACGATCGCTGCCAGCCAGCCCGCGGTGGCGAGGATCACCCGCACAAGCACAGGGCTGCCCGCCGGAAGAGCGGCCAGCCACGAGGTGCTCGCCTCCATGGCGGCGCGCTGGCTGCGACGTGCGACGGCGAGTGCAAACACGCACGTGGCGATGACGAACGTGACCACCCAATTCTGGCCGAGCCACCCCAGGATCGGGCCCGTCGGCGGCAGCACCGCCACGACGGCGCAGCCGGCGGCGATGAGCGCTGCGCGGAGTAACCTCCGCCCGCGTCGGTACCGGCACGCGTTTCCGAAGAGGAGGAGCCTACTCGCCAGATGCGGATGCGCGGCCATCCATCTTGGCATGGGACGCTACTTGCGCGCCGGCAGGTAAAGATCGGTCAGCGTGCCCTCGACCGCATCCGCGGCGCCCGCCACGGTTTCCGACAGGGTCGGATGTGGATGAACGGTAAGGCCGATGTCGGCCGCATCGCAGCCGTTCTCGATCGCCAGCGCGAGCTCGCTGATCAACTCGCCGGCGTTCGTGCCGACGATGCCGGCGCCCAGGAGGCGATGAGTCTCGGGGTCGAACAGCAGCTTCGTCAGACCCTCATCGCGCCCGAGGGAGAGCGAGCGAGCATTCGCCACCCACGGGAAGGTGCCCTTTTTGACCGCGATGCCCTTGGACTTCGCCTCGGTTTCGGTAAGACCCGCCCAGGCGACCTCCGGGTCGGTGTACGCGACCGAGGGAATCGCGCGGACATCGAACGCGCGCCGCTCTCCGGCGGCGACCTCCGCGGCGACCTTCGCCTCATGCATCGCCTTGTGCGCCAGCATCGGCGGCCCGGCGATGTCGCCGACCGCGAAGATGTGTGGCACGTTGGTGCGCAATTGCTTGTCGACGGGGATGAAGCCGCGATCCGACACCTCGATGCCGGCGGACTCCGCGCCGATGAGCTTGCCGTTGGGCGAGCGGCCCACGGCCACCAACACCCGGCCGTAGACCTGGGGCGCGGGCGCTTTCTCGCCTTCGAAGCTCACGCGCAGTCCCTCATCGAGCGGCTCGATGCGCGTAACCCGCGCACCGAGGAGGATCTGCTCGTAACGGGAGCGGATACGTCGCTCGAGCGGACGCACCAGATCCGGATCGCAGCCCGGCATGAGCTGGGATGTCAGCTCCACGACACTGACACGGCTGCCGAGCGCGTCGTAGACGCACGCCATCTCGAGCCCGATGATGCCGCCACCGATGACGAGCAATCCGCCCGAGAACTCCGGCAGCTCGAGGGCATCGGTGGAGTCCATGATCCGCGGATCGGCGGGAAGGCCGGGCAGCCGGATGGCCTCGGACCCGGCCGCAATGATGCATTGCTCGAAGCGAATGCGCTCCGAGCCGCTGTTACCCATCACCTCGAGCACGTTGGGGCTCAAGAACCGGCCGACTCCCTGGATGACCTCGACTTTGCGCTGCCTGGCGAGAATGCGCAGACCGCCGGTGAGCTTCTTGACCACCGAGACCTTCCATCCGCGCAACTTCGCAAGATCGACCTCGGGCGCGCCGAATGCGATACCGCGCGCTCCCATCGCCTCCGCGTCCTCGATGACCTTGGCGGCATGCAGCAGCGCCTTGGAGGGAATGCAGCCGACGTTGAGGCACACGCCCCCGAGATCCGGCCAGCGCTCGATGAGCGTGACCTTGAGGCCGAGGTCCGCCGCGCGAAATGCCGCGGTGTAGCCGCCCGGACCTGAGCCGAGGACGAGCAGCTGCGTCGAGCGGTTGAAGCCGGCCTCGGCTTGCGGCGGCTTCGAAAGGTCGGGCATCGGCATGCGCACCGTGTCGCCGCCCGAGTCGGGTTTGGCGGCCGCTGCCGATGGCGCAGCTTCCGGCGGCGCCTTGGCGAGCGCGGCAGAGCCCTCGGGCGGTCCGCCAGCCGCGGTTGGACCCGCGGCGTGTGAGTTGGTCTCGAGGCGCGCGATCAGGGAGCCCTTCGATACCTTGTCGCCCCGCTTCAACAGCACCTCGGCAACCTTGCCCGCGCAAGTGGCCGGCACATCCATGGAGGCCTTGTCGGTTTCGAGCGTCACGAGCGGCGTATCGACCTCGATCGCATCGCCGGTCTTCACCAGCACCTCGATGACCGAGACGTCGTGGAAATTACCGAGATCCGGGACGAGGAGGTCGAGGCGGCTCACGGCACCGCCTCGACCAGCGCGTGCGGTTGCGCGAGAGTCTTGGCGAGAAAGGTGGTGAAGCGCGCGGCGGTGGCGCCATCGATGACCCGGTGATCATAGGAAAGGGACAGCGGCAGCATCAGCCGCGGCACGAAGGCGCCGTCCTGATACACCGGCTTCAGGCTCGAGCGGGACACCCCGAGAATCGCCACTTCCGGGGCGTTGATGATCGGCGTGAAGGCAGTGCCACCGATTCCCCCCAGGCTCGAGATGGTGAAGCATCCGCCCTGCATCTGCGCCGCCGCGAGCTTACCGGCGCGAGCCCCCTCCGACAGCTCACCGAGCCGGCGGGCGATCTCGTAGACGTCCTTGCGGTCGGCCTCGTGCAGGACCGGCACCATGAGTCCGTTCGGGGTGTCGGCGGCGAAGCCGACATTGACATACTTCTTCAGGATGAGGTTGCCGCCGGCGGCATCGAGCGAGGCGTTGAACTGCGGAAACGCCTGCAGCGCCTTGACGCACGCGCGCACGATGAAGGCGAGTGGCGTGAGCTTGATGCCGCTTGCGGCCGCTGCATCCTTGAGCGTGCCGCGCAGCGCCTCGAGCTCGGTGATGTCCGCCTCATCGAACTGCGTGACGTGCGGGATGTTGACCCAGCTCGCATGCAGCCGCGGACCGGAGATGCGCTGGATCCGCGACAGCGGCTGGGTCTCGATGGGCCCGAAGGCCGCGAAGTCGACCGCGGCAATGGCGGGCAGCGCCCCGCCGCCGGGCTTGGCTTCCGCCGCACCGCCCGGTGCCGCCCCGGGCGATGACATGAAGCTCTTGACGAAGGCCTTGACGTCATCGTGCGTGATCCGGCCCTTGAAGCCGTGCCCGCTGATGCGGGTGAGGTCGACACCGAGCTCGCGCGCGAACTTGCGCACGCTGGGGCCGGCGTGGGCGCGCGAGAAGCCGGGCTCGTTGATGGGCGGCAGATCGGTGCGTAGCGGCGCCGGAGTCTCCGCGGCCGGCGAGGCTGCCGCGGGCGATGAGGCCGTGGCGTCTGCCGTCGCCGGCGGCGGGGCCGTGTC
>JBAUOO010000087.1:0-13215 GCA_049579785.1 Steroidobacteraceae bacterium | reverse complement strand
ATCGTCGCCGCATTGCCGGCCGCGGCGCCCGCGTCCGCGGCCAGCACGGCGTGCGCGGCCGAAGCGCTCAGGATGGCGGCGATGGTACGCGACAGCTTCTGGTTCGATTTCATTCTGCGCTACCTCGATAGGTTGCGGATTCGTTGTCGTCCCGGCGGCAAGCCGGTCACCCCTGGTCTCGCCGGGTGCCCCCCGTCCGGCTCATGCGATCGATGCTCGCGCAATCCCGCCAGCGCGGCTTGTGAGTTCGCGACGCGCGGCTTGCGGATTCACGACACACCGCAGATCCAGTCGGTCAAGGCTTTCACACGGCATCACGGCACAAAAGCCGAGAATTTCTATGGGCCCATCGGAAAAAGGCATGCAGCCGCGCATTCGCTCCACCCTGGGGCGAGCTATGCTGCCACGATCGGATGGGGGAATTCGACTACATCATCGTCGGTGCCGGCTCCGCCGGCTGCGTGCTCGCCAATCGCCTGACCGAAAGCGGCTGGTATCGCGTGCTGCTCCTCGAGGCCGGCGGCCGCGACTCGAGCCCGTGGATTCGCGTGCCCATCGGCTACGCGCGCACCTTCACCGATCCTCGTTACAACTGGATGTACCAGACGGAGCCCGAGCCCGCGCTCGAGAACCGGACGGCCTTCTGGCCGCGCGGCAAGGGGCTCGGCGGCTCGAGCTCGATCAACGCCATGGTGTTCGTGCGCGGCCAACCCTCGGACTACGACGACTGGCGCGACGCCGGCAATCCCGGCTGGGGCTGGCAGGACGTGCTGCCCTACTTCCGCAAACTCGAGGATCACGCCTGGGGCGCCTCGAAGTATCATGGCGCTGGCGGGCCGGTACACGTCCATGACCCGTCCGCCGCGGCCCATCCGCTCTGCATGACCTTCCTCGAGGCATGCACCGAAGCCGGCATTCCCCTCTCGCGCGACTTCAATGGCGCCGAAACCGAGGGCGCGGGCTTCTGGCAGGTGACGATCCGCAACGGCGTGCGCGTCTCGAGCGCGAGCGCCTACCTGCGGCCGGCGCTGCGCCGACCCAATCTCGAGCTGGCCATCGAAGCGCGCACGACCCGTGTGCTGCTCTCGGGCACCGCTGCGACGGGCGTGGAGTACCTGCGGGGCGGGTCGCGCCTCACCGCGACCGCCCGGCGTGAGGTGCTCCTCTGCGCCGGCGCGATCGGCTCGCCGCAGCTTCTGGAGCTCTCCGGCATCGGCGATCCGCAGCTGCTGCGCCGGCTCGACATTCCGGTCGCGGCCGCGCTGCCTGGCGTCGGTCGCGGGCTGCAAGACCATGTTTGCGTGTCCTATTTCTACCGCTCGAGAGTGCCGACGCTCAATGACGAGCTCGCGCCCTTCCTCGGCAAGGCGCGAGCGGCGCTCCGCTATGCGCTGCGCCGGGACGGTCCGCTCGCGATGAGCGTCAACCAGGCCGGCGCCTTCGTGCGCAGCCGCCCGGAGCTCGCCCGCCCCAACCTGCACATTTACTTCAATCCTGCGAGCTACAGCACCACGATGAGCGGCCAGAGCCGGCGGCTGCTCAATCCCGACCCATTCCCGGGTTTTCTCATGTCATTCAATACCTGCCGGCCGACGAGCCGCGGCAGCGTGCACCTGCGCAGCCCCGACCCGCTGGCGAGCCCGGCGATCGCGCCCAATAGTCTCTCGACGCCGGAGGATGTGGCGGATGTGTACGAAGGGGCGCGCGTACTGCGGCGGATATCCGCCGCGAGACCGCTCGCGGCCGTGATCGACTCGGAGCTCAAGCCCGGTGAGCACGTCCGCTCCGATGCGGCGGTGCTCGAAGACTTTCGCCACCGCGCGGGCTCGGTGTTTCACCCGTGCGGCACCTGCGCGATGGGCTCCGACGCCACGCGCTCGGTGGTCGACCCGCATCTGCGCGTGCGTGGCGTCAGAAACCTGCGCGTCGTGGATGCATCAATCTTCCCGGCGGTGACTTCCGGCAACATCAACGCACCCACCCTCATGGTGGCCGAGAAGGCCGCCGATCTCATTCTCGATGACGCCGCCCGATGAGCGAAACGAGAACCGAGATCGAGGCGGAAGCGGCGTCTGGCGAGCACCGCTCGACCGCCGATGCGACCTCGCTCGCCGAGCGCTGGTACGTCGCGATCACGATGTGCGTGGTGTACACGTTGAGCATCTGCGACCGCTACTCGATCTCGACCGTGCTCGAGCCGATCCGCAAGGAGCTGCATCTATCCGACGCCAACGTCGCCTTCCTCACCGGCGTCTCCCTCGCCATCTTCTATGTCATCTTCGGTTTTCCGCTTTCCTGGCTGATCGACCGCAAGAGCCGCCGCACCATCATCGGCGCCTGTCTCATAGCCTGGTCGGCACTCACCGTCGCGACCGGTCTGGCGCGCAACTACTGGCAGCTGCTTTGCGCGCGCATCGGGGTCGGTGTTGGGGAGGCCGGCGGCACGCCGGGCGCCAACTCGATGCTCTCGGATTACTTCCCCGCGGCTCGCCGGCCGATGGCGCTTCAGGTTTTCTCCCTCGGTGCGCCGATCGGCGCCTGGCTCGGCTCGCAGGTGGCCGGAGCGATCGCCTATCGGTTCGGGTGGCGTGCCATGTTCCTCGCGCTCGGGATACCGGGAGTCGTGATCGGCGCCCTCGTGCTGCTCACGATCCGCGAGCCCACTCGTGGCGGGCTCGATGAGCGCAAGGAGCCACCGGCCGCCCCCCCTCTCCTCGAGACGATGCGCTTCCTGCTGCGCCAGCCTTCGGCGGTGCATCTCATCATCGGCAGCTCCGTGGTGGCGTTGTGGGGCTGGGGCCTCATGTGGTGGACGCCCGCCTTCCTGATGAGAAGCTACGGGCTCAACGTCGCTCAGGCCGGCGCCATGCTCGGTCCCATTCACCTCATCGGCGGCAGCCTCGCCATGATCGCGAGCACCTGGCTTCTGTCCCGGCCGTGGCTGTCGAGCCAGCAACGGATCCTGCGCCTGCTCGGCGTCAACATTGCACTCGCCACGGTCGTGACGGCGGTGATCTATTCAACTCACTCACTGGCGCTCACCCGCGCGCTCTTCTGGCTCTACATTCCTTCCATTTACATCTACATCGGCCCGGGCTTCGGCATCCTCAACAACCTGGCGCGCCCGGGCATGCGGGCGGTGTATTGCGCCACGGTGCTCTTCACCGCCAACGTCGGCAATCTCATCATCGCGCCGCAGATGGTGGGCGTCCTCAGCGACTGGTTCGCGCCCCATCACGTTGCCGACGCCGAGTCGCTGCGACTGGCCATGCTGTGTCTCGTGCCGACGGGTTTCTGGGCGGCCTGGCACTACTTCCTCTCGGCCCGCCACGTGCTCGATGACGAGCGGCGCGCCGCCTACGATACTTCAACCTAACGGCGCTGCGCCCCCCTCCGCGGTCCGCCGCGCGATGAGCTCATCGAGCGCATCGGCGCAAAGGGCGGCCGACGGCGGCGCCGTGAATTCCGCGAGGATCTGCTTCCACTTGGCGTGCGCCCGATCGGTCGATGTGAGCGAGCCGCGCTCGGTCCAGGTGCCGAAGTTCGACCAGTCCCCGATCAACGGCTCGTAGAAAGCGGTGCGGTAACGCGCCATGGTATGCGCCGCTGCGAAGAAATGGCTCCCCGGCGGCACCGAGGCAATCGCCGCGTAGCCCAACGCATCCTCGTCCGCGTCCGGGGGCACGCAGAGCTCCGCCAGCATCTGCAACATCTCAACGTCCGTCACGCACTTCTCATAGGAGTGGGTCAGTCCGCCCTCCATCCATCCGGCCGCGTGCAGACACACGGTCGCCCCGGCGAGCATGGTGGCCCAAAGGGAGAACTGGGTCTCGAGCGCCGCCTGCGCATCCACCACGTTGCCCGCGGTGCCGCCGCCCGCGCGCCACGGCAATCCGATGAGGCGCGCCAACTGGCCGGCGCCCAGAGTCGCCTGCAGGTGCGTCGGCGTGCCGAAAGCGGGCGATCCGGATTTCATGTCGACGTTGGAGAGGAAGCTGCCGTAGAGAAGCGGTGCACCGGGACGGGCGAGCTGCGCGAGCGCGATGCCGGCCAGCGCCTCCGCATGTTGGAGCGTCAGGGCGCCGCCGATGGTGATCGGCGCCATGGCGCCGGCGAGGCAGAACGGCGTCATGATCACGAGCTGTCCGTGCCGGGCGAAATCGATGATCCCCTGCGCCATCGACCGGTCGAGCACGCGCGGGGAGTTGCTGTTGATTACGGTGTACGTGTGAACGCCGCCGCGGAACTCCTCCTCCGACCGGCCGCGAGCCAGGCGGATCATCGCGAAGCTGTCCTCGACCTGCGCGGTCCCGCGCGCCATCACGATCGGCATCTTGTCCGACAGCGTCAGCTGCGCGCGCATCATGGCGTAGTGGCGCAGATGCACGGGTACATCCTGCGGCTCGGTATGGTTGCCGAGCAGGTGCAGCACGTCGAAGTGCTGACTGAGCTTGATGAGATCGGTGAAGTCGGCGAGCGAGCCCGGACGACGCCCGCGATCGAGATCGCTGACGTTGGGACAGCTCGAGCCGCCGATGAAGATGAGCGAGCCGGCAGCGAATTCGACGGCGCGCCCGGGGTCGCCGCCGTAGCCTTCGAACGCGCGCGGACAGCTCTCGAGCGTGGCCGCGACGATGTCCCGACCGATCTTCACGATCTCGGTGTCCTCATCGACCCGGGCACCGGCCCGGGCATAAAGGGCGCGCGCTTCCGGCAGCAGCACCTTGATGCCGAGCGTCTCGAGGACCTTCAAAGCGTTCTCGTGCATCGCCGCCACGGCGTCGTCCGAAAACACGCCTTGCGGAGTGAAGGGATTGCGCAATCGCCGGTATGCGGTTGCGCGAGTGTGGCTCGGGGCCCGGGTCCCTTGACCGGGATGGCGTCGGTTCTGCCGCATGATCCCACTATAGCCAAAGCGCGCGCGCTGCGCCGATCGCAAAAACTCATACCGTCATCGCTCCGCGGCATTCCGACCCGCCGGCAGCTGCGGCGCAATCCGTGGGCGCGAGGGACCCCCGACAGCCGGGAAGGATGCCCGCGGTGCGGTAGAATGTTTCAACACCCCTCGCAAAGAACAGCGCGCGAGTCCCGTGTTACCGACCGCCATCGCGGCCACCTGGCAGCTGCTTCTCGGCATGGGCATCCTGATGCTCGGCGCGGGGCTGCAGAGCACCGAGATCAGCTTGCGCGCGACGCTCGCGGGATTTCCCGCGCCGCTCACCGGCGCGGTGATGTCGTGCTACTACCTCGGATACATGCTGGGCACCGCGCTCGCCCCGCGCCTGGTGCGCCGGGTGGGCCACATCCGGGTGTTCGCCGCCATGGCGGCGCTCGCCTCCGTATCGATCCTGGCGCAGGGCCTGCTCATCGCTCCGCTGCCGTGGGCGGTGCTGCGCGGCGTCTCCGGACTGTGCTTCGCCGCGATCTATGTGGTGGCCGAGAGTTGGCTCAACCACCGCTCGAGTCGCAGCACCCGCGGCAGCCTCCTCGCCCTCTACATGGCGGTGCTCTACATCGGGCTCGGCAGCTCGCAGTTCCTGCTGATCCCGACGGACCCGCTCACCACGACGCCCTTCATGCTGGTGGCCATTCTCATCTCGCTCGCCATCGTGCCCATCGTGATCGCGGCGCAAAGCGCGCCCGAGATCGCGCTGCCGCAGAGGGTGAGTTACCGCGAGCTTTACCGGGACGCGCCGGTCGGAGTGGTCACGGTGACGATCGCCGGCATGGTGACCTCGAACGTCTACTCGATGGGCCCGGTGTACGCGAAGCTGAGCGGCCTCGACACTTCGGGCGTCGCGACCTTCATGGGCGTCAGCGTGCTCGCCGCGGTGGTCATGCAATACCCCATCGGCAGGCTCTCCGACCGCATCGATCGGCGCACGGTGATCGCCGGCATGTGCAGCTTCGCGACGGTGAGCGCCGCGGCGGCCGCGCTCTTTCGCAGCCTTCCGCATGCGCCCCTGCTGCTGCTCACGGCGCTCTTCAGCGGCTCGGCGTTCACTCTCTACTCCCTCGGAGTTTCCCACGTCAACGATCACCTCGAGCCGAAGCAGATGGTGGCGGCGAGCGGCGCGCTGCTGCGCATGAACGGGATCGGTGCGGCGCTGAGTCCCATCGTCGTTGGCGGGCTCATCGCGCTGTTCGGGCCGCAGGTGTACTTTGCCGTGCTCGCCGCGCTCACGGGAGCGCTCGCGCTCTATGGCCTCTGGCGTAAGACGCGCCGCAGTGCGCTGCCCGCCTCCCGCAAGCGGCCCCTGGTCGCGGCGGAGCCACACGCGCTCACGGGTCGTGTCGCCGCGAGCACCGGTGAGGTCTCCGGGCGCGGCGCCCGCGGCACTGAGCGGCGGGAGTCAACTCACCGATAACGTCCGCACGAGCTCCTGCAACAACAGGTCCGCGTGCTGCGGCCCGAAGGTGAGCGGCGGGCGGATCTTGAGCACATTGCCGTTGCGGCCCGTTGCCCCGAGCAGCACGCCGCCCTGACGCATGGCGTTCACGATCCGTCGGGTCTGCGCCTGAGCATCGAGGCCGCTCGCGGCACTGGCGCCGAGCTCGACGCCGATGAAAAGTCCCGCTCCCCGTACCTCGGTAATGACCGGGAAGCGCTGCGCGAGCGCGCGCAGTGCCTGCCGCAGGCCATCGCCGGTGCGAAGCGCGTTCTGGATGAGATTCTCCTCGTGAATCACCTTGAGCACCGCGCGTGCCGCCGCGCACGAGACGTTGTTGCCCCCGTAGGTGTTGAAATAGTGCCGGCGCCGGGCGAACTGCGCGAGCAGACTCGCTCGCCCGACCAGCGCGGCAATCGGGTGTCCGTTGCCCATGGGCTTGCCCATGGTGACCAGATCGGGGACTACGCCATGACGCTCGAAGCCCCACATCCCCTCCCCCAGGCGCCCGAAGCCGGCCTGCACCTCATCGGCGATGAACAGTCCGCCGGCGGCGCGCACGGCTTGCACGGCGGCTTGAAGAAACCCGCGCGGCTCCGCGATCACACCCTCACTCGAGAAGATCGTATCGAGCAGCAGCGCGGCAGGCCGCACGCCCGCCGCACGCATGCGCTCGATGCAGCGCTCGATCTCGTGGCCAAATCCGGCGGCATCGCCCGCATGCAGTGGTGCCCGCACCGTGTAAACGTCGGCGCCGAGCGGCGCACCCTCCTCGGGTGACATGCCGGCGAGCACATCCGTCGCGCCGTGGTAGGCAAAATCCGTGATGATGAAGCCGGTGCCGCCCGTCACCACCTTGCTCACCTGTACCGCCAGATCATTGGCCTCACTGCCGGTACAGGTGAAAACGACGTTGCCGAGCTCCTCCGGGAAACTCCTCAGCAGCTCCTCCGCGAGCCGCAGCGGCTCTTCCGTCAGATAGCGGGTGTGGGTGTTGAGAGTACGCGCCTGATCGCAGATCGCCTGCACGACCGTGGGATGGCAATGCCCGACGACGGGCACGTTGTTGTAGGCATCGAGATAGCCTCGGCCCTGCTCGTCGTAGAGCCACACGCCCTCGGCGCGCACAATCTGCAGCGGCTGCTCGTAGAAGAGCCGGTAGCTCGGCGCGAGCATCCCGGCCCGGCGGGCAAGCAGCGCGGAGTGATCCGTGTCTGAACCGGTCACAGCCTGATCTCCTCTGCCGGCAACCGGTCGGCAAGCTCGAGTTGCACGCGCATGAACTGCGCATCGAGTGGGGCGAAATGGCGGCTCGAGGGATTATGGTGCACATGCCATTCGTGCACCACCACGTTCATGAGCAGCCGCGCCGCCACCAGAGTGCCGAGGATCGCGAGCTCCGGCTGCAAGAGCGGCACGCACTCGTGATAGCCGCGCACCACATCGAGCACGCACTCGCGCGCGCTGCGCGGATCGCCGCAGTCGGGCGCAATGAGCTCGGCGGCGCAAACCCCGACATCGGCGATCAGCGCCGTGCGGGTGAGATCGCCGAAATCGATGACGCCCAGCACGCGTGATTCGTCCATCGGGTCGACCAGGAGGTTGCGCGGGTTGAGGTCGTTGTGTACGACCTGTTGACGCATCGCCGGCAGTCGCGCTTCGACCTGCGGCGCGATGCGCGCCAGCAGTCCTCTGGCGCTGGCGCGGAACGGGAACCTTGGCATCTGCTCGAGGAGCCGCGCCAGGTAGCCCACATGGCGTACATCCCAGATGACGGCGCGTTCAGCGGCCGGATGATCGAAGCGGCCGAGCGCGCGGCTCAATCGACCGCCGAGGCGCCCGCAGGCGGCACGCTGCGCCGATGAGCGCACGGACTCGGCGAGCAGCCGTCCCGGCAGATAGGTGAGGATGCGGGCCGTGCGCTCGATCCCCGCCGAATCCGCGAAGCGGACCTGGACCTCACCATCGAGCGCCGGCAGCATCCTCGGCACGGGAAGCGCGGCATCGATCCTGGCCAGGTGCGCGAGTGCGCCGATCTGCAGATCGGTGACCGCCGCGCTCTCCGCGGAATTCGCGATTTTGAGGACGTATTCCGCGCCGTCCGGCGCGGTCAGCTTGAAGTTCTCGTCCCGCTCTCCGGTGAGCCGGGTCGCAGTCGCCTTAACGCCGTAACGCTCGCGGATAAGCGCCACCGCGCGCTCCTCCGGCACGGGTCGGGACTGGGCAACCATCGTCGCCATGAACGCGTCGAGGTCGCTCGCCCGGTTCGCACCGCGCCGGTCCGCCGGGGAGCGGCGCTCACCCACGCGGGCGCAGTCCGCGCGGATCGTACGGAGGCTCGGCCAGAACTCTCGCGGGACGGCGCTCGCCGAGGACCTGTACTTCGATCGGATCACGCCCCTCGAGCACCGCGCGATCCACGTAGGCCAACGCCAGACTCTGCCTGATGTAATGACCGTAGGCGCCCGAGGTCACGAAGCCGACGCGATGCTCGGCGCACCAGAGCGGCTCGAAGCCACTGGCATCGGCATCGAGCGCCTCGATCGCGAGCAGCGCCAATCGGCGCTCCGGACCTCTTTCCCGCTCGGCGAGCGCCGCGGCGCGGCCGATGAACTCGCCCTTGCCGTAATCGATGTATCGATCGAGGCCCGACATCGCCGGCGTGTACGATTGTGTGTACTCGAGCGACCACACCCCGTAACCCTTCTCGAGTCGCAGACTGTCCTGGGCACGGGTGCCGATCGGGCGCATGCCAAGCGCAGTGCCCTGCTCGAGCAGCGCTTCCCACAGCGCCTGCTGTTGCGAGGCCGGAACGGTGATCTCGAAGCCGAGCTCGCCCGTCAGCGAGAGGCGAGCCACGGTCGCGCGCGCGAATCCCAAGTCGACGATCCGACAACCGAAGAAAGGCAGCGCCGCATCGGACACGTCCTCGCGCGCGAGGCGTGCGAGGATCTCGCGTGCGTGCGGACCCGACAGGGAAAATCCCAGCCAGCTCTCCGACAGGTTCTCTATCGTCACCCCGCGCGCGGGCATCTGCTCGCGAAACCAGCGCTGGTGCCACTCCTGCAGGTAATAGGACCCGATCAGCCAGAACCGCTCGCCGGCGAGGCGCGTCACCGTGAAATCACCCAGGAGCTTCCCCGAGGGCGCGAGCATCGGCGCCATTCGGATCCGGCCCTCGCCGGGGATGTGGCCCGCGAGCAGGTGCTTGAGCCACTCCTCGGCCCCGGGTCCGCAGACCTCGTAACGGGCATAGACGTTGGTGTCGAGCAGGCCGGCGGCTTCTCGGGTGGCCCGCACTTCCCGGGCGATGATGTCTTCGGCGTTCGACCGCCGCAGCGACGGCGCCTCCACGAATTCCTCCTCCCCCGCCGGAGCGAAGTACAACGGCGTCTCCATGCCCCAGACCTCGGTGAATCGTGCTCCCAAGGTCTTCTGGGCCTGGTAGCTCGGAGTCATCTTGCAGGGCCGGCCGGCGGGCAGCTCCTCGTTGGGATAGGCGATCACGAACCGTCGCGCGTAAAACTGCCGCGTCGTCTCGGTGAGATACCGCTCGCCGCTCGCGAAGGCGCCGTAGCGCGCCACATCCATCCCGAACACATCCGCGCCCGGATCCCCGTCCACGATCCAGTTGGCGAGCGCCAGGCCGATGGCGCCGCCCTGGGAAAATCCTCCCATGCAGCCGCACGCCGCCCAGAAATTGCGTCGGCCCGGTACCGGGCCCACGAGCGGGTTGCCATCGGGCGTGAACGTGAACGCGCCATTGACCCATTTTTTGATTCCGACATCGCGCAATGAGGGAAATCGCGCAAAGCCGATCTCGAGCTCGTCGGAAATCCGGTCGATGTCCGGGGGGATCAGGTCCATGCCGTAGTCCCAATCGGCTCCCTCCGGCTTCCAGTGGCGGGGCTTGCGCTCATAAACGCCGAGCAGCACGCCATCGTGCTCCGGCTGCAGATAGGTGAAACCCTCCAGGTCGGTCACGCACGGCATTTCCCTCCCGAGAGCCGCCAGCGCGGGCACACGATCCGTGACCAGGTAGTGATGTTGCATGGGTACGAGCGGCAGATCCAAGCCGGCCATGCGTCCGACGCGACGCGCCCAAAGTCCCGCGGCATTCACCACGTGCTCGGCGAGCACGGGACCCTGCTCCGTCTCGACCCGCCAGCCGCCTTCGGCCGCGGGTGTGAGGGCGAGCACCCGATTGCGCAGCACGATCTGCGCGCCCCGCTTGCGCGCCGCCCCGGCATACGCGTGCGTCGCGCCATGAGGGTCCACGTATCCTTCGTGCGGATCGAACGATCCGCCGAGGAGCCCGCTCGGATCGACGATCGGGCACTCGGCGATGATTTCCTCGGTCGTTGCCAGGCGCACTTCGAGGCCCTGCGCCTGCTGCCGGGCGCATTCGGCCTTGAGCCATTGCCAGCGTTCCGGTGTGGTAGCGAGGCTATAGCCGCCCGGCATGTGCATGCCGACGCTCTGTCCGCTTTCCTGCTCGATCGCCGAGTAGAGTCCGATGGTGTAGGCCTGAAGGGCGGCGATGTTGGGATCTTCGTTCAAGGCATGAAAGCCGGCCGCCGCATGCCACGTCGAGCCCGCGGTGAGCTCCGCGCGCTCGATGAGCAGGACCTCACGCAGGCCGCGCAGGGTGAGGTGATAGAGGACGCTGGCGCCGACGATGCCGCCGCCTATCACGACCACGCGGTACTGACTCTTCAGCTGCATCGGGCTCGACGGCTTGCTGCGAACGCGCCTCTCATGATAGCTTTTTTTGACCTGATGGCGCGCCGCTTCTCCGCTTTTCAACTCCTGCTCGCTGCGGCGAGCCGCCGCGCCTGCTTCGAGCCGCTCTGGCCGCGCCGATCCCCCGCGGGCCCCTACGATGTGATCATCGTCGGCGGCGGCGGCCATGGCCTGGCGACGGCGTATTATCTGGCGCGCGAGTTCGGAATGCGCCGGATCGCCGTGCTCGAGCGCACGCTCATCGGCTATGGCAATGTCGGGCGCAATACGACGATCGTCCGCTCGAATTACCTACTGCCGCAGAACCAGCGCTTCTACGAGGACTCGCTCAGGCGCTGGGGCACGCTCGCGCGCGAGCTCAATTTCAACATCATGTACAGCCCCCGCGGCGTGCTCGATCTGGCGGTGGCGGACGAGGACCTGGTGGCGTTGCGGCGCCGCGGCAACGCGATGCGCCTCTCGGGAATCGATGCGCAGCTTCTCGACCGCGCGGGCGTCGCGCGCTTCGTTCCGCAGCTGGATATGACCGCGCCCCGGCAGTTTCCGATCGTCGGCGGCCTGTTGCAGCGGCGCGGCGGCACGGTGCGCCACGATGCGGTCGCCTGGGGCTACGCCCGCGCCGCGGCCGCGCTCGGGGTCGACATCATCGAGCGCTGCGAGGTGCTCGCCCTTGCACGCCGGGGAGGCCGCATCGCCGGCGTGGAGAGCGATTTGGGATTCATCGCCGGTGAGCGCGTCGCGCTTGCGGTCGCCGGTCGCACGGCCAGCCTCGCGGCACGGTTGGGGCTCGCGCTGCCCCTCGAGACGCACCTGCTGCAGGCGTGCGTCACCGAGCCCGTCAAGCCGATGCTCGATACCGTGCTCATTTATATGTACCCGGGGGGCGGTGAGGTGTACGTCTCCCAGTCAGACCGCGGCGGGCTCGTCTTCGGCGGCATGCTCGACGGCCACCCTTCGATGACGCAGACCGGCGCGGTGAGCCGGGTGCGGGATGTGTGTCGAGCGCTCACCACATTGCTGCCGCGGACCGCGGATCTGAGGCTGCTGCGCCACTGGGCCGGCATGAACGACATGACGATGGACGGCAGCCCCATCATCGATAAGGTCGGAGGCGAGGAGCTCTTTCTCAACGGGGGCTGGTGCTACGGCGGCTTCAAGGCGATCCCAGCCTCCGGCCGCGCCTATGCCGAGCTCATCGCCCGTGGCGAGGCCCCCGAGCTCATCCGTCCTTTCCGACTCTCGCGGTTCCTCAGCGGACACGTGCTCGATGAGAAAGGCGCGGGGCCCTTCCCCGCCCGGCAATGAGGCGCGCCGCATGTTGATCCGCTGTCCGTTCTGCGGCGAGCGCGATGCCGCGGAGTTTCAGTTTCGCATCACGCTGAGCGATGTGACGGGCACGGCCGCGCAGCGGCTCTACCTGCGCCGTGCGGATCCGCAGCGCTCCATCGAGCATTGGCAACATCTCGCCGGCTGCCAGATGTGGCTCGAGCTGACCCGCGATCTCACGAGCGGCGCCGTGTTCGCGGTGAGCGCCGAGCTCACTCGCCGGGAGTGTGAGTGAGCGCCCCATTCCGCAATCCCACCGGCGGACGCATCGAGCGCTCGCGCCCGATCGAGTTTCAGTTCGATGGCCGTCGCTACCGCGGGCTCGAGGGCGACACTCTCGCCTCCGCCCTGCTCGCTCACGGCGTGCGGCTCTTCGGCCGCAGCATCAAATTCCGCCGGCCCCGGGGCGTGCTCTCCTGTGGCGCGGAGGAGCCGAACGCGCTCGTGACGCTCGAGGCGCAAGCGGGCGCGATTCCAAACATTCCGGCGACGCTCGCTCATCTCGCCCCGGGACTTGCCGCCCGCAGTCAGAACCGCTGGCCGTCGCTGCGCTTCGATCTCACGGTCGCCTTCGGCGCGGGCGGTGCGCTCTACGGGGCGGGGTTCTACTACAAAACCTTCATGTGGCCATCCTGGCGCTGGTACGAGCCGCTCATCCGCCGTCTCGCGGGGCTGGGCCGGGCACCCGAGCGCGCACGGGTCGCGCTCGGCAGCGAGCGTCATCTTAGCTGCGATGTGCTGGTGATCGGTGCGGGTC
>JBAUOO010000086.1:0-10514 GCA_049579785.1 Steroidobacteraceae bacterium | reverse complement strand
TCACCGACCCGCCCGAGCCCTGGGCGAGGGCCACGGCCAGCTCCGCGCCGCGCCGCGACACCGCGGTCCCCGACACGGGCACCAGGATGTTGAGTGGCGCGCGCAACCTTCCGGAACGATGCCCGCGGCGGGCGAGCACGATCGCGAACGGCCCCGAAAAGCCGGCGGCGCTTCGCGAGATCGCGGAATGAAAACTCGGGCCGCGCGAGGCAGGCTCGCGCCCGATGAGCAGAAGACCGTACCCCTTGCGGTCTTCGGTGCGGATCGCATCGGCGCCGGGGTTCGCCTCCTCGACCCTGAGCGTCAGATCGAGCCGCTGCGGCTCGCCGTTGCGCGCACCGCCTGATTCGGCCGCTTCGCGGATGACGGCCGTGGTGTGCTGCCCCGAGAGCCCTTCGGTCGTGGCGCGCTCGAAGTGCAGGGCGGTAGCCGGAATCTGCCGCACGCCGGCGATGAGGCCCGCCAGATGCGAAGCGAGCTGGCCGCTCGGGCTCGAGTCGGCGGCGAGCAGCAGCC
The DNA here is from genome assembly GCA_049579785.1 of Steroidobacteraceae bacterium. Lineage (GTDB taxonomy): Bacteria > Pseudomonadota > Gammaproteobacteria > Steroidobacterales > Steroidobacteraceae > 13-2-20CM-66-19. The sequence continues at coordinate 9,998 of JBAUOO010000086.1, read as the reverse complement.
GCTCCACACCCGGGAGAAAGCCGCGCGCCTCCAGGGCCTCGCGCTCGAGCCGTGCGGCTTCCTCCGGGCGCATCGGCAGACGCTTCAGCGCCCAGCGGAGCATCGGTGGCATCGCGAGGGTGGTGACCAAGGCCATGACGACGATAGCGGTGAAGAAGCTCTCGTTGAGCAGACCCATCGAGAGCCCGACGGAGGCGATGATCACCTCGGTCGAGCCGCGGGCATTCATGCCGCAGCCGACCGCGAGGGATTCCGCGCCCGTGAGGCCCGCAAGTCTTCCGCCGAGGCTCGCACCCGAGAACTTGCCGATGCTCGCGAGCGCGATGAGGCCGATCGTCAGCAACAGCATGTTGGGCTTGCCCAGGGCAGCGACATTGGTGGCGAGTCCCGCCAGGGCGAAGAAGACCGGCATGAAGAGCGCCACGATGAGGCCCCGCAACTGCTCCTCGATGTGCCGTGTCAGGATGGGCGATTCGCCGATCAGCACCCCGGCGACGAACGCTCCGAGGACGGTCTGCACCCCGATCGCATCGGTCGCGAGCGCCATCGCTCCGGTGATCACCAGAATGACCGTGATGACAGGCAGCTCACTCACGAAGTGATCGTTGGTCCAGCGGATCACATGAAACACGAGGCGCCGTCCGACGGTGATGCTGAAGGCGAGAAACGCCAGGGTGCCGAGCACGCTGCGCGCCACCACGGCGAGATTCAGGCGCCCCTCTTGAGCGAGCCCGAGCGTCACGGACACGATAATCCACCCGATGGCATCGTCGATGATGGCGGCGGCGATGATGATCTGGCCGACGGTTCTGCGGATGAAGCCGAGCTCGCGCACCAGCGCCGCGACGATCTTCACCGAGGACACCGCGAGAGCGGTGCCGATGAAAAGCGCGAGCAGCAGCCGCTCATCGGGTCTTGCGAGCATCGAAGCGGGCAGCAGCTCGATGGCGATCACGCCAAAGAGAAAAGGCAAAGCGATGCCGGCCAGCGAGACACTGGCGGCGGCGCGTCCGGAGTGACGCAGGAGGGACAGATCCGTCTCCATGCCCGTGAGCAGCAGGAGAAGGAGCACGCCGAGCTGGGCCACCGCATCGAGCATGGCGCGCTGCTCGGGCGCGTGCGGAAAGAGCGCGAGCTCGGCCGCGGGAGCAATGTGACCGAGCATCGAGGGGCCGAGTACGACCCCGGCGAGCAGCTGTCCCATGACCGGTGGCTGCCCCCAGCGGGAGAGGAGCTCCCCGAGCAGTCGCGCGGTGAGGAGCAGCACCACGATCTGCGCGAGGAAAATGGCGCCCGAGGCGCCGAGCTGCGAGGGGTGCAGGCCGATCACCTCACGAGCATGCCATAATTGCCTGATGCCGCCGGCCGCCCCCCTGAGACCGTTTCCCGGTGCACCCGCACTCGCGAGAACCGATCCGGCAGCAAGCGCGACCGTTCTGATCTGCCGCCCGAACACCCGTCTCGGCAACACGCTGCTGATGACGCCACTGCTCGAGGAGATCGAAGCCACGCTGCCTTCGGCGCGAGTGCAGATCCTGACGGCCTGTCCGGCCGCGTGCGAGGTGTTTCGGGAGTTTCCCTCGGTCACGCGCATCCACCAGCTGCCCTTTCGCGGGGTGCGGCATCCGCTGCGACACCTGCTGACGCTGCTGCGCGTGCGGCGAACCCGCTACGACATCCTGATCGATCCGTGCCCCAGGTCCTGGACCTCGCGCTTCCTGACGCGGTGGTTGGCGGCACGACTGAAGCTGGGTTTCGCCAGCGCCCACAAGACTCGCGGCACCGATGTCAGCATTCCGTTCGAAGGCGCGCCGGTGCACATGGGCTCCTATCCCGTGTATCTGCTTCGTCGCGGACTGCTCGAGCTCGATGAGGATCTCGCTCGCGCCGAGACTCCCAAGCTCGGCATCCGGCTCACCGAAACCGAGCGCCGCGCCGGCAAGGAGGAGATCAGGCGACTCCTCGGATCGGGGCCTTTCGGGCCGGTGGTGGCCGTGGCGGCTCACGCGACCGGGGCAAAGCGCTTTTCCGTCGAATGGTGGCGTCGCATGATCGGAAGTCTCAGGACGCGGCTGCCCGCGGCCAGGATCCTCGAGATCCGTCCGCCGAACGGAGTCGCAGCGCTCCCCGAGCTGCCGGCGTATTACTCGCCCCGCCTGCGCGAGGTGGCCGCGGTGTTGGAGGCTGCGGATTGCTTCGTCTGCGCCGACTCGGGGCTCATGCATCTCGGCGCCGCGACCGACACGATCACGGTGGGACTCTTCAAGGTGACCGAGCCGCATCTTTATGCACCGCGCCGGGGGGCGAGCTGCGCGATGAGGGCAAGTGACAGCGCGCCGGAGCTCATCGCCGAGCGGATCGCGCAACTCCTCCGTGGCGGTGCTTAACCGACGAGCGTCAGCCGAGCGGTCAGAAGCGAGGAGCGGTCGGCGCTCGGCCCCACGAGGATCTCCAGCGCTCCGGGCTCGAGTGTCGTTTCCAGATCGGGTCCCAGGGAGCGCAGCTCGAGGACGGGCAGCCGCAGAGTCAGCGTGCCGCGCGCGCCGGGGTCCAGGGTGATCTTGCCGACCCCGCGCAGCTCGAGCAAAGGAGGCGCCACGCGCGACTTCAGGCGCCTGGTGAAGAGGAAGAGGGTTTCCTCCGCCCTGCGAGCGCCCTGGTTCTCGACGTCGACCCTGATCTCCACGGTCGAGTTTTCCCGGGCCGATTGCGGCTGCACGTGCAGGTTCGCGAGAGCGAAGCGGCCGTAGGTCAGCCCGTGGCCGAAGGCGAAGAGCGGCTCGTTGGATTCGTCGATGTACCCGCTCGAGTAGGGATTGGTGGGATCCGCCGGCCGCCCACCGCTGCGCTGCCCGAAATACAGGGGAATCTGACCGACGGCGCGCGGCCAGGTGATGGGAGTCCGTCCACTCGGGGATCTGCGGCCCGTCAGGATGTCGGCGAGGGCGCGGCCCGCTTCGCAGCCCGGAAACCACGCGGCGAGCAGGGCACTCGCCTGATCTGCCAGCCAGGGCACGACGAGAGGCCGGCCGCAGAAGAGGGTGGCAATGACGGGGATGCCCCGTGCGCCGGCGTGCTTTAGCACCGCTTCGGCGAGCTCCCGCTGCCGGCCGGGAAGCGCGGGGTGGGCGCGCGATGCCGCCTCGCCGCTCATGGTGGCCGCCTCGCCGAGGCAGAGCACCACCGCCTCGGCGCCATCACAGAGCCCGAGCGCGGGTGCAATGCCGCTGCCGTCCGGACCGGCAATGTCAACACCGCTCGCGTGCAGGACTCGAGCCTGCGGCAATGCCTCTCGAACACCGGCGAGCACGCTCACCTGAGTGTCAGGATCCGCAGCGGACCACCACGGACCTCGCATCTCCGCGGGCGCATCCGCGAGCGGTCCGATGAGCGCCAGGCGGCGTATGTTCCCGGAAAGCGGTAGCGCATCCTCCCGGTTCGTCAGCAGCACGATCGAGCGCGCTCCGACGTCCCTCGCCAGCTGCCGCCGCTCGGTGAGCGTCGCGGCACTCTCGACCGCGGCGCCGCGGCGATAGGGGTGCTCGAAAAGGCCGAGGCGCATCTTGAGCGCCAACACCCGTCTCACCGACTCGTCGATGTCGGTGACGCTCACGAGGCCTCTCTCGAGAGCCGCCGGGAGGCCCCGCAGATACGCCCCCGACACCATGTCGATGTCGACCCCGGCCCGCAGCGCCAGCGCCGCGGCTTCGATGAGGTCGGCGGCGACTCCATGTTGGATCAGCTCGGCGACGGCGTTGTAGTCGCTCACCACGACGCCTTCGAATCCGAGCTCGCCGCGCAGGCGCTGGCGCAGCATTGCGGCATGGGCGGTCATCGGAATGCCGGCGAGGTCCGTGAACGCGGGCATCACCGCCGCGACACCCGCGCTCACGGCGGCGGCGAAGGGCGGCAGGTGCACCTCGAGGAGGGCTCGCTCGGAGAGCTCGACGGAGGCGTATTCGCGGCCGGCCGTGACCGCGCCATAGCCGCAGAAGTGCTTGGCCACCGCGGCGATCGAGCCGGGGGCGGCGAGGTCGCTGCCCTGAAAGCCGCGGACCTTGGCCTCGGCCAGTTGCCGGCCCACCCAGGCCGATTCGCCCGGACTCTCGATGATCCGTCCCCAGCGCGGATCGCGCGAGATATCGAGCATGGGCGCGAAAGTCATCGCAATGCCGTCAGCCGCGGCCTCCCGGGCCGCCTCCCGGGCCGTCATTCGCCAGGCCTGCGGGTCGAACAGTGAGACTTCCGCAAGAGGCGGCGGAAAGAGCGTACGGTGCCCGTGGATGACATCGAGGGCGATGAGAAGCGGAACCCCCAACCGGGATTCCTCGACTGCGACGCGCTGCATTTCGCCGACGGCGGCGGCCCCGATAAGATTGAGGAGGTTGCCAATCCTCCCCGAGCGGATATCGTCGGTGGAGTGACCGGTGATCACGGGTCCGGTCACGGTGTGGCTTGCGGCCATCATGGTGAGCTGACCGAGCTTCTCGGTGAGCGTCATCCGGCTGATGAGCGCCTCGATGCGCCGTGCGTCTTGCGGTTTCAGTGTCCCCATGAGTCGATGATAGATCGAGCCGACGACAACAGCGACAGCCATCCCGCGGAGACCGAGGCCGCCCACGCCGGGCTCGTACCGCAGCTCGGCATGATCGTGCGGGCGCTGCTCGCCTCCCCGGTCGCCAAGTCGCTCATTGCGCTCGTCGCGGCTGTCTTTGCGGTGATCGTCGCCACCGCCTACGGGCAGGTGTGGTTAAACCGCTGGAACCAGCCGTTCTACGATGCGCTCACCCGGCGGGATTTCAGAGACTTTCTGACGCAGCTCGGCGTGTTCTTCATCATCGTGAGCTGTCTCCTCGTCCTCAACGTGGCCCAGCGCTGGCTGGTCGAGACGTTGAAAGTGAGGCTGCGCGAAGGTCTGGTGAGGGACCTGCTCCGTGACTGGATGAGCCCGCGGCGCGCCTTCTGGCTCGCCAACGCCGGGCCCATGGGCGTTAACCCCGATCAGCGCCTGCACGATGACGCGCGCCATCTGTGCGAGCTATCGGGCGATCTCGGCAGCGCCCTCATTCAGGCCTCCGTGACGCTCGTCGCCTTCATCGGCGTGCTCTGGGGGCTCTCCCGGGGCTTCGTGCTCACCCTCGACGGACACAACATCCCCATCCCCGGCTACATGGTCTGGGCCGCGTTCCTTTATGCGGCATTCGGCTCTCTGCTCTCCTACTGGGTGGGCGGGAGTCTCATCGGCCGCAACGCCGAGCGCTACGCGCGCGAGGGGGATCTGCGCTTCGCGCTGGTGCGGGTGAACGAGCACCTGGATGGGATCACGCTGGCGGCGGGCGAGGAGGGCGAGCGGCGGCGGCTCGAGACCAGCCTCGATGCGGTGCTCAAGGCCACTCAGCGCCTCGTCACCGGGCTCACCAACCTCACCTGGATCACGGCGGGCTTCGGCTGGGTGCTGCTCGTGGCGCCGATCCTCGTGGCGGCGCCGCTTTACTTCTCGGGCCGGCTCTCCTTCGGCGGCATGATGCAGGCCGCGGCCGCCTTCTCCACGGCGCAGGCCTCGCTGCGCTGGTTCGTTGACAACTTCAGCAACATCGCCGACTGGCGGGCGACGCTGCTCAGGGTGGCCAACTTCCGCCGCGCCGTCGTGACCACCGACGTCAAGCACGAGGTCGAGAGTCACATCACCTACGCCGAGGGCATCGCCGGGCGGATCGTCATCGAGGGCCTCGAGGTATCCTCCCCCTCCGGCCGCGACATGCTGCGCGAGAGAGCGGTGGAGGTGCGCGCGGGGGAGCGGCTGCTCATCGTGGGCGAGCGCGGCAGCAACAAGACCCTGTTGTTCCGCGCTCTGGCGGGCCTCTGGCCGCTCGGCACCGGGCGGGTCGTCATGCCCGCCGGCGAGCAGGTGCTTTACTTCCCGCGCGGTACGCCGTATCTGCCGCAGGGCTCGCTGCGCGAGGTGCTGGCTTATCCCCTGAGCCCCGAGGGCTTCGACGCCGATGCCTATGCGCAGGCGCTGCGGCGGCTCGGACTCGAGCGGCTGGTGCCGCTCCTTGACCTGTCACGGCGTTGGGATCGCGAGCTGAGCGAGGACGAGCAGCTGGCACTCGCCTTTGCGCGGGTGCTGCTGCTGACGCCGCAGTGGCTGCTCATCGACGATGTGTTCGGATCACTCGACGGCGACACGCTCGAGCGCGTCATCGACGTGTTCGGCCACGAGCTCGCGCGCACCGGCGTGATCCACATCGGCGGCGCGCAGGCGCGCGATCCGCTGTTCGCCCGTGTGGTGCATCTGATCCGGACTCCCGCGGGCCGCCCGGCCGCCGACGCATCGGCACCGCGCGGGAAGTCTTCCCATCTTCGCGAAGGAAGGAGTTGAGCTCCGTGCCCGATACCGCCCGATCCGAGGAAATGAGCCCGGCGAAGCTCGCCACGCTCGCCGATGGGGAACTGCTCGAGTGCGTGCAGCGACAGACCTTTCGCTTCTTCTGGGAGGCGGCGCACCCGGTGAGCGGCCTCGTGCCCGACCGCCGTCCGCCCGGCAAAGGGCAGAGGGATGATCTCATCACCACCGGCGGCTCCGGCTTCGCGCTCATGACGCTCATCGTCGCGGTGGAGCGCGGCTGGATTGCCCGCGAGCAGGCGCTCGAGCGGTTGGAGGCCATGCTCGATGTCCTGCGCCGCGCCACCTGTTATCACGGTGCCCTGCCGCATTTCCTCGATGGCCGCACCGGCGCCACGATCCCCTTCTCACGCAAGGACGACGGCGGCGATCTGGTGGAGACCTCCTTGCTCTGCATGGGACTGCTCAGCGCACGTCAGTATTTCGACCGCGATACTCCGGTGGAAGCGCGACTGCGGCACGCCATGACGGGGCTGTGGGAGGATGTCGAGTGGGACTGGTACGCGCGCGGGGCCCGCGGCGTCCTCTACTGGCACTGGAGCCCCAACAATGGCTGGGCGCTCGAGCAGGAGATCCGCGGTTGGAACGAATGCCTGGTCACGTACGTGCTGGCCGCGGGCGCGCCGCGCTTTGCCGCCGACCCGCACGTTTATCACCGTGGCTTTGCCACCGGCCGGGATTTCATCAACGGCCGACGCTGGGCGGGGATCGAGCTGCCGCTCGGGCCGCCCTTCGGAGGACCGCTTTTCTTCGCCCATTACTCCTTCTGCGGCCTCGATCCGCGCGGCCTGAAAGATCGCTACGCCGACTACTGGGAGCAGAACCGCCGCCACGTGCTCATCAACCATGCGCACTGCGTCGCCAATCCCAAGCATCACCGCGCGTACGGCGAGCACTGTTGGGGACTCACGGCAAGCGATGACCCCGACGGGTACGGCGTGCATTCGCCCGAGAGCGACAACGGGACGATCGCACCGACCGCCGCGCTGGCGAGCTTTCCCTACGCGCCGGCGGAGGCGATGAAGGCCCTGCGGCACTTTCTCGGCGCGTTCGGCGAGAGGATCTGGCGGCGCTACGGCTTCGTCGATGCCTTCTGCCCGGCTCGCGACTGGTATGCGGATTCGCATCTGGCGATCGATCAGGGCCCGATCATCCTCATGATCGAGAACTTCCGCACCGGCCTCCTGTGGAAGCTCTTCATGAGCGCGCCCGAGGTCCTCACGGGCCTGCGTCGGCTCGGGTTCTCGAGCCCGCACCTTGCGCCCTGAGAATGGCGCCCGTGGAGACACTCAGTGCGTGGATCGATCGGCAGTCGGTGTACGCCGCGCGGCAGATGTTGCGCAGCATCTCACCGGTCGGGATCGTGAAGAGGCGCCCCGGCTTCGACCAGGTGATCCACCCGGTGCGCGGCGCGGTGATCGCCTCGCCCGTGCCGGCCTCGTACGATCCGGATCCGGATTATTTCTTTCATTGGTACCGCGACTCGGCGATCGTCATCGATGCCCTGCGGCTTCTTTATCTCGATGGGCGAGCCGACTCAGGAGGCGAGCGCACGGACAGGAGGTCCGGGCCGGGGGCGCTGCCGCCAGGGACGGCGAGCGGCACGGCCCTTGAGGCTTTAAGGCTCTTCGGCGAGTTCGTGCGCTTCAGCGCGATGCTGTCGCGACTCGACGGCCGTACGCTCGCGGCCGGCTCGAGTGCATGGCGCTCGAGGATCGCGCCGGATTTCGTCCAGTTCCTGCGCCCGGATGCCGAGCTTGAGCGCATCCACGGTGATGCGGTCGCCGCGGAGACCCGTGTCAACGCGGACGGCAGTCTCGACATTTCCAACTGGGCGCGGCCGCAGAACGACGGGCCGGCGCTGCGCGCGCTGACGATTCTGCGCTGGACGCGCAGCGCGGATCTCGACGCGCAGCTGCGGGAAGTCTGTGCCGCGTTGCTTCGTGACGACCTGCGCTTCACCCGCAGGCACTGGCGAAAGCCGTGCTTCGACATCTGGGAGGAGGAGCGGGGACTGCATTATTTTACCCTCAGCGTGAGCGCGCAGGCGCTCGAGGACGGCGCCGATTGGCTCGCCACGCGCGGCGAGGCCGCGGAGGCACGGAGCTGGCGCACCGAGAGCCAGGCGATCCGTGAGGCGCTCGATGGCTACTGGCTCGAGACGCAAGGCTACTATCGCTCGCGGGTGCTGGAATCGGGCGAGCGCTCGGGCAAGGAGCTCGACATCGCCGTCATCCTGGCGGCGCTGCACGGCTCCGACCATCGCGACACCCACTCCGTGCGCGATCCGCGGGTGCATGCCACGCTCGGCGTGCTCGACAGCGTCTTCGATGCGGACTATCCCATCAATCGCGGGCGGCCGGCGGCGCGCGCGCCGGCGCTTGGGCGCTATCGCGCCGACCGTTATTATTCCGGCGGCGCCTACTACTTCTCGACGCTGGCGGCCGGCGAGCTCTGCTTTCGCAGCGCCGCGCGCGGCAATGGACGCGAAGCCCTGCTGGCGCGGGGCGATCGCTACCTCGAGACCGTCCGCGCCTTTACTCCGGCGAGCGGTGAGATGTCCGAGCAGTTCGATCAGCGCAGCGGCGAGCAGACCTCAGCCAAGCATCTCGCCTGGAGCTACGCGGCGTTCATCTCCTGCGTGGCGGCGAGGCGCGCCGTCATGAGCGGGTAAGGCCCGCCGCATGCGCAGGGCGCTGGCCATCATCCTGTTGGTTTTGCTGCTGCCGCGGGTCGCCGCGGCGCAGAGCCTGGAGTTTCATGCGCCGGCTTCGGTGTATGACGCGGCGACGCCCGCGCTCATGCGCGATCTCGCATCTCGTATCATTCCGGTGTACCGCAACGACAATCGCGAGCGGTATCTCGACAACATGTCGGCTCTGCAGCTCGTCGCCGGCACCTTCGAGCCCGCCTACTCGGCGCGACTCGAGCTGCGGCAGCTGCGCGGCGGCAACGTCCGCCGGCCGCCCGCCGACCTGGCGCTGGTGTACGACTTTTTCGCGCACGCCAAGTCCCTGCAGGCCCAATACCGACTGCCGTTCTCGCAGGCCTTCGACCTGGCCTTCTGGGAGACCATCCCGGTCTTCGACAACCTCGATGCCTACCGGGTGGAAACCTGGCTCGAAGCGCCGGCCTCGGCGTATGCCGAGACACTGCAGGGGAGCTTCGATCGCCTGCGTGGCCGTACCCGGATCAGTCAGAGCGCGGCGCTCGGCCTCATTTGGCAGTATCTCGCCTTCGACGCCTACGACAGCTTCGGTCCCATCGCTCCGGGGCTCATTTCCCTGGACGATGATCGGCGCTACGTCATCCAGGACGATGTCACGATCGACACGCGCGGCCGAGTCAAGGTGCTCGCGCTCCTCGTTCGCCCCCGCAGCTCGAGCGGGTTGCTGACGACGCTGCTCGAGTACCGTATCGCTCCGGGAGGGCACGAGGATGCCATCGAGGCGGCCGCCTACGGTTTCGCGGGCATGGTGGCCTATACGCCCCGGGTGCGCGTGGGCCGTCGCCTCTGGCGGGTGATTCCCTTCGCGGACGAGGGCGAGCGTGCGCGCGAGGTGATCGGTTGGATCGCGAAGCAGCCCTGGAG
>JBAUOO010000085.1:0-69425 GCA_049579785.1 Steroidobacteraceae bacterium | reverse complement strand
GGCCCATGGCTGCAAGGGCGAGAAGGTCTTCAGATCAGAAGTTGTATGTGATTCCGAGGCTCATGAAGCGGCCGACCGCGCCATCCTGTGCGAAGGCGGCGTCATACGGATAGAAATAGCTGCCCGCGCCGTAGGTCGTTACGTCCATGGGCGGTTGCTTGTTGAACAAATTCGTCGCCGAGGCGTGCACTTCCAAGCTGCCGGTGAGCTGATAGCTCGCATACAGATTCGTCTCGAGGAAGTACCCCACGGTGCAGAATTGGCTCTCGTTTGCGGGCACCGAGCCACCCGGGAAGTTGCCGATATAAGCGAGGGAATCGCCGCAGGTGTTGAAACCCGCGGACGGGTCGATGATGCTGAAGTGGCCGATGAAATCCGCACTGGGGGTGACTGTGAGCGGACCCTTCCTCCAGCTCAGCCGCGCGGTGAAGCGGTCTTTCGGGTTGCCGGTATCGCCCGACACGTTGGTTGGACCGTGAGTGCCTGCAAGCTCGTAGGTCGTGCCGCCCAACGCGAGCTGGTAGGTGAGCTCGTGCGTCCACTGCGCATCGCCGGTGAAGCTGCCGAAGCGGCCCCAATCCCAATCATACTTGAGATCCACATCGAAACCGCTCACGTGGGTCGCGCTGGCGTTGACATAGGGGAACGCTTCCTCCACGATCGTGCCCACTGGAGTCGTCGCGGTGACCAACTGCGACTCGGTGCATCCGCCGGCGAAGCTGCCCGGGCAGTAGTCGAGCGGCACGTCCGGTCCGCGGAGCAATTGGTTGGAACTGGACAACGAGACCGCGCCGACGATGTCGTTATTGACCTTGATGTTGTAGTAGTCCACGGAGGCGCTGAGCGGCTGGATCGGCTGCAGGATGATGCCCGCCGTCCAGTTGGTCGAGGTGACGTCCTTCAGGTGTGGGTTTGCCGACAGCACGCCCGTCGCGGCCCACGCGCACGTGGCCGCGAAGTCCCCGGGGCCCGCGACCTTGCCGCCGGGCACGGCGGTGGGGCACAGGACCGGATCCTGGATGGTGCCCTCGCCAAACGAAAACCCGGACGATATGCCCTCAGACGGCGACGGCACGCGGAAGCCCTGCCCCCAGGTGCCGCGCAGCGCGATCCAGTTCCAGGGCGTGAATTTGACGCCGAAGTTAGGCGAAACGCGCGACCCGAAGGTCTGGTAATTATCGTAGCGCGCCTGGGCGTCGAGATCGAGCTGCTTGATCGGATTGCCCTGCAGCTCGGCGAAGCCCGCCCGGTCATACTCATTTCCCCGATCGAACGCGTCATTGCCTCCCTGGATGGCGTCCTGAATGACCGGCGGGGGTATGTAGTCGTTCCCCTCCTTGATCCACTGCACGCCGACCGCCAGATTGAGCGGACCACCCGGCATCTGGAACAGCTTGTGCGTGCCATGAATGTCGACCAGGTCCATGTTGCTGGTCGGCGTCGACTCTTCCGGGGGGGCAAATAGACTGGTGCCGAGCGGACTGCCGAGAAGGTAGCCATTGTCGAGCGCGGTCTGCAACGCCCCGGGCGCGATGTCACCGGTGTAGGTCAAGGCCATCTTCGCGTACATGGCCCCAACGGTGCCCTTGATCTTCCAGCCCGCGGCCGTGCCGGAAAGAGACGCCAGCAGCCGGTAGGTATTGGTGTTGACCAGGGTCTCGCTTTGTCCGACCTCCGGGACCGAGTAGACGAGCGGGGCCGGGGCTCCGTAGGGGTTGCCGGGATAATTGGCCGGAACGGTGATCACGGGGTAAGTGACCACATCGGGCGCATGGTAGGGACTTAGACCGATGAGGGTCGTCCCGTAGGGGTAGTTGAGTGTGCCGAGCTCCGGGTATCCTGCCACCTGGTCCGTCCGGCTGTCGAACCAGGAGGCCTGCAGGCCGAATTCCCAGCTATCGCCAAGCGCCTTGGTGAACTTGCCCAGCAGATCGACGTTGGTGTCCGACGGCTGCAGCTGTGAGCGGGCGCCAAGGAATGTACATTGGTCGAGTTGCTGGGCAAGAGCGCTGCAGCCCGGGTAAAAGCTGTACGGCAGGCCGCTCGAAGTGTTGGGATCGATGAGGTAGCCCGTGAGCGATTGGGCCACCGCATTATTGGGATCTTCGGCGGGATTGGCGCCTGGAGTGACGTTGTAACCGCCCCACGGCGTAAAGTTGAGGGTACGCCATGAGCCGCTGCGGCTCGTGTCGAGGATCTGGTCCTGATGGCGGAAGTCCCCGGAGAGGTACCAGTTGTAGCCGTCCGAGGCGAGATCGCCGTGACCACCGATAAAGCCGAGCTGAGTCGTGGTGCCGTCCCAGTGCTGAGAGGTGCCGCTCGTGGCCGAGACCGTGAAGCCCTGGTACTGCTTGCGCAAGATGACGTTCACCACGCCCGCGATGGCGTTCGAGCCGTACAGCGCCGAGCCCCCGTCCTTCAGAATCTGCACCTGCTGGACGGCGGTGAAGGGGATCGAGTTGACATCGACGAATTCACGTTCGACATCGTCGAGCAGCGGATAGGGCACGCTCTGTTCGCCGTCGATCAGCGTCAGGGTGTCGCCCAGCGTCAGACCGCGCAGCGCGACGCCGGCACCTCCGGAGGCGAATGCGAAGCTGAACGATTGGCTCAGAGTGCCCATGCCGTTCGCGGGAATGTTGCGCAGCACGTCCGAGATATTGGTGTAGCCGGACTGGATGAGGTCCTTGGTGGTGAGGATCTGTACGGGGTTCGGCGTCTCGACAGTCGTGCTCTCGATCAGCGAACCGGTGATCACGATCTCCTGCAGGGTCTGCGCGCCACCGGCGGGAGCCGAAGCGGGCACGTTCTGCGCGAGTAACTGGGGTGTGATCGACTGTCCGTGCTTGTTCGCCGGATGAGTGCTCTTCTGCTGCGCACTCGTCTTCTGAGCGCTCGTCTGCGCGTGGGCCACCAAGGTTCCCGCCGCGAAGAGCGCTAGGGTGCCGGTTGCGAGGGCACGCCTCACGGCGCGCGACAGTTCTCTATTGGTTCTCATTTAGAAACGCTCCTCTCGGGCGGCCCCTCGGCCGCCGCTGGGTTGGCCGGCGCCTTCCCCCCAGAAGGCGACCCGGCTGTTGTGTGCGTTCTTATGCCCAGTCGAGCCCCACCCGCAGGCGAGGCGCGACTCCAATGTCAAGAAATCTTAAGTCATAATGGTCTATAGTGGTACAGTTTGTGTAAAAAAACAACGATTTGTGTGCCCACGCTGTGCATAGAAGCGGGTGAGAATCAGAGTATTGCCCGTATGTATGCACGCTTCCTCGCCGCGGGCCGCAATCCTCCGTTGTGGCTTTGCAACGAACACCCAAGCCTCGACTTGACAGTTCTTGAGGATACTGGATGTCTGCCTCCTGCTGCGCGCGGGTCGAGGCGAGTCAAGCCAACGAGGGGTCCGGTGCCTCCCCGACGACGCTCGATCACGCAGGGAGGATCGTCGCCCCGGTGATGATCGACGGTAGGGGCCCATACCGTTTCATCGTCGACACCGGCGCCGGCTACTCCAGCATTTCTCCCGGGCTTGCGATGTTCCTCGGATTGGATTCGGTGCCGAAAGCGCTGCTCGAAGTCAACGGGATCACGGGCTCGGCGAGTGTCCCGTCGGCCACGATCGGTCTCCTGAGCGCCGGTGACCTCCGCATCGCGGATCAGCGGTTGCCCATCATCTGGGCACCCGTAATGGCCGGCGCCGACGGCATTCTTGGGGTCGCCGGCCTCACCCACGACTGCATTACCGTGAATTTCAAGTGGAATCGGGTGCGGATCTCCCGCTGCGCCTGGCTCCAGGTCCCTGTCTACGGAGAGGGGATTCCCGCCATCCGGCTCAAGGGTGGTCTCATTGCCGTCCCCGCGCGCATCGGTTCGGTGCGGCTGCCAGCCATCATCGACACAGGCTCTGCGCATACGCTCGGGAATCTGGCGCTGCGAACGGCGCTGCACCTGCCGATGCCATCCGCCGATTCTCCCGCCGTCACCAAGGTCTACGGCGTAACGCCGACTGTTGCCAATGGTGACGTGCAGCCTTCACCCGCGATCAGATTGGGTCCTGTTGTGTCGGTATCGGGCGGCTCGATCGTCTATGGAGACTTCCATATCTTCGATGTGTGGGGATTGACGCATCGACCCGCGGTCATCATCGGCATGGATGTCCTTGGCGCCGTCGAGCAGCTTGGCATCGACTTCCAGCATCCGGAGATCTACCTGCAAGGCGCGCAGCCTGACGCGCACGGCTACGAGCAGAAGATTTACTGAAGCCAGGCACGCAATCGCCCGGCAGCCTGTCGAGCCGGCGCGCTCTATCGGACGTGCCAGCTCACCGTGTCGCCCACCCGGATTCCGAGCGCTTCCGTGTCCCCTCCCTTGAGCTCGAGCACCGCGATCACCGGCACGTCCGAGGAGAGGACATCGAGTGAGAACGGCCGCGCATTGGCGATGATCTTGGCAACCCGCCCGTCTTGGGCGACGAACACCATGTCGAGGGGAATGTAGGTGTTCTTCATCCAGAAGTGCGCCACCTGCGGTACGAGCACTTCCTTGCCGCCGTGTACGAGCAGTGGGCTCGACTCGCTCCGCGTAGGCACGCCCTGCGGAAACAGCATCCCTTCGCTCGCCGGCAGGTCGCGCACGAACATCAGTCCCTGCTCCTGACGCGCCGGCGTGTCGGCGATCCAGACGCGGAAGCGATCGGCGCGCTCGCGCGTGACGATCGTGAGCGTCGTGCGCGGAAAATGCGACAGGTCCTCGATGGGCATCGATTGCGCCACGCCCGGATCCCCGGCCGCGAGCCATACCGCAACTGCAAGCGACAGGACGCTCGCGCACCGTACGGCGAAGGGTGCCAACCTCGACGCAGAATTTCTCATAAGACATCCATCGGTCTTCAGGTTCATTGTTGCCGCGGCGCCTGCTCGAAGTCGGCCCGTCCGGCGAAGTCAAATGTCGTCACCAGGATGCGTCGCTTGCCGCTGAGATCATTCGCCGGCGCGATGCAGAATCCATGGGCGACGACGCGATACGAGCGCACCTTCACCGCGCCGTGCGGCGAGGGGCTTGGACCGGCGGCGCCGCCGATGCGCTCCTGCTCGAGGCGATCCACGGTGCAGTTGCCGTCTCCCTGAGTCGCAAAGAGCTGCCGCTCGCCCTCGAAGATCACGGTGAGATTGGTCGGCAGCTCGCGCCCGGCCCGGCCTTCGCGCGCGCCATCGATCCCGAAGACCATCCGCACTTGCCGTCCGCCGACCCGACCCTCGAAGCCCATGCGGATGCCGCTGCCGTTGAAGCGGGCGCCGCCCTCGCAAGAAAGCTGCGCTCCGTGCAGATTGACGTCGAGGCGCACCGCGCCGCGGATCCGCGCTCGCAGGTACGCCCGGCCCGATCGCAGGCCAGATTGCAGACAAGGGCCACCCAACGAAGCCGCCGGCAAGAGCGCATCCTGCGGCAGCTGCGGCGCGCCGGCCGGCGCGCCCGCGAGCCCCACGCCCGCAGCAAGCAGCGCGAGCACGCTGGCGACCCCCACATCTGAGCAACGCTTCCACATGCCCCAGTCTAGCCGCTCAGCTTCACGGTGCGCCTGCGCTGCCGCTCGCAGTGCCGTGCTGGTGCCGGACCGCGGGCTCGCCAACGATACGAATACCGGCTATATTCGTATCAGATTCAGATACGAATAGCTCATCCTCGATGCTCCGGTACATCTGGCAACGTCCCGAGTGGCCTCACTGGCGCTGGTCCGCCCCTGAAATCTCGCGAGCGCTCGAAGAGGTACAGCGCAAGCAGGATTTTCTCGCAGGCCTGGCGCGGGCGCTCGACGCCGACCACCTCGGCCTAGTGGTTGTGGAGCTCACGGCGCGGGAGACTGTCTCGACCTCGGCGATCGAGGGAGTGCGCCTGGACCCCAACGAAGTCCGCACTTCGATCATGAGGCGCCTTGGCCTTGGCGCAGCACAGCAGGACGTCGACCGACTCGCTCCTGCGGCCAGGGGGCTGATCGACGTCCTGGCCGACAGCACCCAGAACCTGCGGCGACTGACACTCGAGCGGCTCTTCGCCTGGCATGGTGCCTTGTTCCCCTCGGGTCGCTCCGGGCTCGCGCTCATCCTGGTCGGCATGCTTCGCGGCGCGCAGCCCGTGCAGGTCCTCTCCGGCCCAATCGGTCGTGAGCGTGTTCATTACGAGGCGCCGCCGCGCGATCGACTCGATGAGGAAATGCGCCGGTTCCTGCATTGGTTCAACAGCCCCAGGGAGATGGCCCCCACTGTTCGCGCGAGCATCGCCCATCTCTGGTTCGAGACCCTCCATCCCTTCGAGGACGGCAACGGCCGTCTCGGCCGTGCGGTGTTTGATCTTGCGCTGGCGCAGGGCGCAGGCTTCCATTCGGAGCGGACTTCGCGTCTCTGGGCTGTCTCCCCCGTGCTGATTGGGCGCCGCAAGGAGTACTACGCGCAACTCGAGCAGGCACAGAAGGGAAATCTGGACATCACCGGCTGGCTCGAATGGTCCACGATCTGTGCCGCGCAGGCCTGTGACCAGGCACGCGTCTGCATCGAGCGCGTCGTGCAGATCGCACGTTTTTGGGCGCGCCACCGCGAGACTGCGCTGAGTCCGAGGCAGCGGCGGCTCCTCGAGATGGCCCTTGCACCGGATGATCCTGAGGGGGGTTGGCTCACGGCCAAGCGAGCCGCGCGCCAGACCAAGGTGGAGCGGGTCACCGCCTCGCGCGACCTCGCGCGACTGGAAGCGCTCGGTGTCATCGAAAAGGATTCCAACGCGGGCGGCCGCAGCACCCGATACCGTGTACGGCTCGGCGAAGAGCGGCCCCTCCTTCTCGTGAGAGACATGAGCTGGCCCTGATCCGGCCGCCCCTTCCAGTCCAGGCGAGTGCCCAAGCGTGCGATCGACGATTGACGCGTCGTGGGCAGAGCCCCATGCGACCCGCTAGACTTCGCGATCTCATTCTCTGCAGGAAGCCCGTCACAGGACCCCAATGCGCAATACGCTGATCGAGATCACCCCCGTCATTCCGGAGGCCCTGAAACGCCTGCCCGAGCTGGCCGGCAATCTGTTTTTTTCCTGGCACCGTCCGATCCGCGCTCTTTTCGAGGACCTCGAGCCCGAGCTTTGGAAGCAGACGAGTGGCAATCCCCGCCTGCTCCTGCACTGCATCGCGCAATCGACTCTCGACCGTGCCGCCCGGGACCCGCTGTATCTCGCCCGTTATCGAGCGGCACTCGAAGCCCTCGATGCCTATGTCACGGCACCCGCACCGCGAGGCGATGAGCCGCTCGTCGCCTATTTCTGCGCGGAGTACGGCTTCCACGAGAGCTTCCCGATCTACTCGGGGGGCCTCGGCGTCCTCGCGGGCGATTACTGCAAATCCGCAAGCGATGGACGAGCAAATTTCGCCGCGGTGGGGCTTCTTTACGAGCAGGGCTACTTCACGCAAACGGTCGACAACGACGGCGTGCAGCACGCCGAATACCGTGAGCACGATCCGCGCGATCTGCCCGTCGAGCCCGCCCGCAACTTGGGCGGCGGCTGGATCCATGTGACGGTGCGGATTGCGGGGCGGGATGTCGTCGCGCGGCTCTGGAAGGCGCAGGTCGGGCGCGTGCCCGCGTACCTGCTCGATACCAACACTGCGGAAAACGCTCCGACCGACCGCGACATCACCCACCGTCTCTACGGCGGCGATGAGTCGACGCGCGTGCGGCAGGAGATGATCCTCGGCATCGGGGGAACACGCGCGTTGCGCGCGCTGGGCCTCAAGCCCGCGGTGTGGCACCTCAACGAGGGCCACGCCGCCTTTCTCATATTGGAGCTGCTGCGCGAGCATCTCGGGCTCGGTCTGCCGTTCGAGGCCGCGCTCGAGGCGGTGGCGGCGGCCTGTGTGTTTACCACTCACACCCCCGTCGCCGCCGGGCACGACGCCTTCGGGCACGATCTGATCCTCGCCCATTTCGGGGACTTCATCCGCGAGCTCGGCATTCCCGTCGAGCGCTTCCTCGATCTCGCGCGCACTCCCACGGCGCCCGGTCTTTTCAACATGACCCGCCTGGCGTTGAACGGCGCGCGGCACGTCAATGGCGTGAGTCGCATCCACGGCGCCGTCTCCTCGCGGCTCTGCGCCGATCAGTGGCCGGAAATCCGCCCCGACGAGAACCCCGTCGGCTTCGTGACCAACGGCGTGCACGTGCCGACCTTCCTGCACAAGACCTGGATGGACTTCTTCGACACGGAGCTCGGGCCCCTCTGGCGCGACCGCTTGAGCGATGTGGCGTTCTGGAGCGCGCTCGAGGCGGTGCCTCAGGAGCGCTTCTGGGCGACGGCCCAGTCGGTCAAATCGCGCATGCTGGCGAGCGTGCGCGAGCGCCTGCAGCGCGAGTACGCGCGCAAGGGCATGAGCCCCGCGCAGCTGCGGCACGTCACGCGCCTGCTCGATCCGCTGCGGCCCAACGTGCTCACGATCGGATTCGCGCGACGCTTCGCGACCTATAAGCGCGCGACCCTGCTGCTGCGCGATCGGGCGCGGCTCGCGCGGCTCGTCAACGATCCGGTCCGGCCGGTGGTCCTGCTCTTCGCCGGCAAGGCTCACCCCGCGGACGAGCCCGGCAAGCAGGTGCTGCGCGAGATCCGCCAGCTCATGACCTCGCCCGAGTTCGTCGGCCGCATCGTCTTCCTCGAGGACTACGATCTGCAGCTCGGCCGCTCGCTGGTCTCGGGCGTCGACGTTTGGCTCAACAACCCCATCGCGCCCCTCGAGGCGAGCGGCACCTCCGGGATCAAGGCCGCCATCAATGGACGGCTCAATTTGAGCATCCTCGACGGCTGGTGGGCCGAGGGCTGGATGCAGGACAACGGCTGGGGCATCCCGCCCGCCAACGTGCAGGACCCTGAGCGTCGCGACGCGCTCGAGGCGGAGCTCATCCTCGATACCCTTCAGGAAGAGATCATCCCGCTCTATTACGCCGTGGGCGAGAGTGGCTGCTCGCCGGAATGGGTCACCCGCGCCAAGCGGGCGATGATGACCGTCATCCCGCGCTTCAACATGCGGCGGGTGCTCGAGGACTATACCCGGGGGCTCTACCGGCCCGCCGCCGAGCAGTATCGGCGGCTCGCGGACGGCGGCTTCGCCGGCGCGCGCGGCCTTGCGGAGTGGCAGCAGCGGATCCGTCAGGCCTGGAGCCGCGTGAGTCTGCGTGTGGTCGCGGACGCACCCGCGAACCTGCCGCGCGGCGAGCACTTGCGCCTGCGGGTTGCGGCCGGCCTGAACGGCCTGCACCCCTCGGACGTGCGGGTCGAGCTGCTCGCGCGCCGGCTCCTGCCCGAGGGCGAGCAGGGCCCCCCGGCCCTGTGCTCCTTCGTGCCGCCCGCGCGCGATGGCCTCTGGTGCGCGCCGCTCGCCGCCACCGGCGAGCAGGAGCCCGACGGTGCCGCCGTGTTCGCGCTCGATGTGGAGCCGCCGGAATGCGGGCAGTTCGCGACCGAGGTGCGGGTCTACCCCCGGCACGACCTGCTGTCCCACGAGTACGCGCTCGGCCTGATGAAGTGGCTTTAGCCGCCGCCCGCGATAAGATTGGCCATGCCTCGACAGCCTGCGCGCGCCTCTTCCGGACGCTACGTGAGCCGCCTGACGGGCGGCACCCTCGCGGTGATCATGGCCGGTGGGCGCGGCGAGCGGCTGAAGGACCTGACCGAGCATCGCTGCAAGCCGGCGACGCCGTTCGGGGGTAAGTTCCGTATCGTCGATTTCGTGCTCTCGAACTGCGTCAACTCAGGCATCCGCCAGATTTCCATCCTCACCCAGTACAAGGCGCAGTCCCTCATCGCGCACGTGCAGCGCGGCTGGAGCTACCTGCGCGGGGAGTTCGGCGAGTTCATCGAGACCATTCCGGCGCAGCAGCAGAAAGGTCCCGTCTGGTACCGCGGCACCTCCGACGCCGTGCACCAGAACATCGAGCTCATCCTCGCGCACCGCCCCAAGCACGTGCTCGTGCTTGCAGGCGACCACATCTACAAGATGGACTATGGCCCGATGATCGCCTACCACGTGGAGAAGGGCGCCGACATCACCGTCGGCGTGGTCGAGGTGCCCGCGGGCGAGTCGCGCCACTTCGGCGTCCTCACGGCCACGGAATGGAATCGTGTGACCAAGTTCTCCGAGAAGCCGGCGGTCCCCGATACCCTGCCGGGCAGGCCCGATGCCATTCTGGCGTCGATGGGAATCTACGTCTTCAACACGCGTCTGCTGCAGCGGCTGCTGGAGGAGGACGCGGCCGACGAGTCCTCCGCTCACGATTTCGGCAAGGACATCATTCCCAAGACCCTCGCCAGCCCGCTGCAGGTGTTCGCGTACCCTTTCCAGGACGTCAAGACCCGCGCGCAGAGCTATTGGCGCGACGTCGGCACGCTGGATGCCTACTACGAGGCCAATCTCGAGCTGGTGCACGTCAGGCCCGAGCTCAACATCTACGACGAGGATTGGCCCATCTGGACCTATCAGCTGCACCAGCCTCCGGCCAAGTTCGTGCTCGATGAGGACGGACGGCGAGGCATGGCCATCAACTCGATGGTCTCCGGCGGCTGCATCATCTCCGGCGCGCGCGTGCGCGAGTCACTCCTCTTTTCGGACGTGCGCGTGGAAGAGCGCACCACGATCGAGCGCTCGGTCGTCCTGCCGCATGTGTTCATCGGCAGCGGCTGTCAGATCCGCGGCGCCATCATCGATGAAGGCTGCGAGATCCCCGATGGGATGAGCATCGGCGTCGACCGGGCGGAGGACGCCCGGCGCTTTCTCGTCACCGAGAAGGGTGTCGTGCTGGTGACCGCCGACATGCTTCGCCGCCTCTCGGCCTGAGCGCTGATGGGCTCCGATTCCCGCCTGCCCGTCGTTCTTCTGTGGCACATGCACCAGCCACAGTACCGTGACGCGCTCACGGGGCGCGACGTGCTGCCGTGGACCTATCTGCACGCGATCAAGGATTACACCGACATGGCCGCGCATCTGGAAGCGAATCCGGCGGCGCGCGCGGTCGTCAACTTCACACCCGTGCTGCTCGAGCAGCTCGAGGAGATTTCGCGCCGGGTGGCCGAGCACTTGGCTCACGCCAGCCCGCTGCCCGATCCGGTGCTCGCGCTCCTGGGTCCCGACCCCGTGCCGGCGGAGCCCGCCGAGCGATTGGAGTTGCTGCGCGCGTGCTTAAGGGCTCAGCGCAAGCAGATGATCGAGCGCTTCGGTCCCTATCTCGAGCTCGCCACCCTCGCCGAGCCGCTCGGCACTTTGGAGCGGGTGAGCTACGCCTCCGATCAGCTCATCCATGACCTCGCGGTTTGGTATCACCTTGCCTGGCTCGGCGAGACCGTCCGTCGCTCCGACACCCTCGTGAGCACTCTCACCCAGCAGGGTCGTGGCTTCACGGAGCTGCAACGGCGCGAGCTCCTGTCGCTCATCGGGAAGCTCGTCGCCTCGATCGTCCCGCGATATCGGAAGTTATCCGAACGCGGGCAGTGTGAGCTTTCGGTGACGCCCTATGGGCATCCGATCGTCCCCTTGCTGCTCGAGTTTCAGGCCGCGCGCGATGCGATACCCAACCTGCCGCTGCCGCGGTTCACGTCCTATCCCGGCGGGGCCGAGCGTGCGCGCTGGCACGTGCGCGAGTCTTTGCGCGTGTTCAAGGAGGCGTTCGGCACCGAGCCGCGCGGCTGCTGGCCCTCCGAAGGGGCGATCAGCCGCGGCACGCTCGAGTTGCTCGATGACGCGGGCTTCAAATGGGCCGCCAGCAGCGCGAGCGTCCTGGAGGGGACCCTGGCGCGCAGTGATCCCAAGGCCGCCCGTGACCCGCGGGCCTACAATCGGCCCTACCGCCTGATCGGCGGCCGCATGGTCGAGTTCTTCCGCGACGATGCGCTGTCGGACCTGATCGGCTTCACCTACGCGACCTGGCATGGTGATGACGCCGCGCATAACCTCGTCAATGAGCTCGCGCAGCTTGCCAGGCAGTACTCGGAGCCCGCCGCCTCGCCGGCCGCCGCCGCGCGGCGCGCCCCGGAACGCCCCACCAACGCCCACGCGGTGCTGATCGCGCTCGATGGCGAGAACGCCTGGGAGCATTACCCGTTCAACGGCTACTATTTCCTGCAGGCGTTGTACGCGCTCCTCGGCTCGCATCCGCAGCTCGAGCTGACCACGCTGTCGGATTGTGTGGCGCGCGGGCTCGAGCCCCTGCCGCTGCAGCGCGTGGTGGCGGGCAGCTGGGTGCACGGCACGCTCGCCACCTGGATGGGCGATCCCGCCAAGAACCGCGGTTGGGATCTTCTCTGCGAGGCCAAGATCGCCTTCGACGGGATCATGACATCGGGCAAGCTCGATGCGGCGCAGCGACTCGCGGCCGAGCGTCAGCTTGCGCTCTGCGAGAGCTCCGATTGGTTCTGGTGGTTCGGCGACTACAACCCGGCCGATGCCGTGAGCCAGTTCGACAGTCTCTACCGCCGCCAGCTGGTCGTTCTCTACCGTTTGCTCGGCCTGCCGCCGCCGGAGAGCCTCGCGCAGCCGATCTCCGTCGGCCGCGGCGCGCCAGAGCACGGCGGCGTGATGCGCCGCGCCTACGCCAGTTGAAGCGCTGGATCCGGGCTCCTGCCCGACCCAGCGCGCCTCGGGCAAAAAGCGCGGTTTTTTGCCCGAGCCTCCGCCACCCGCGGCGGCGGGGCACGTCCCTGTGCCTGGTCACCGCTTCGTGGATGCTGTTTAAGGAGTCTTCGCCTTGCGCCTGCCCGTGCTCGACCGGCGTCGCGCCGGAGTGCTGTTACATCTCGGCTCACTCGAGGCCGCGCTCGGCCGCGGCGGCCGCGCGTTCATCGACTGGCTGGCGGAGGCGGGCTTTACGGTCTGGCAGATCCTGCCCGCCGGCCCCACCGGAGCCGACGGCTCTCCTTACTGGGGGCGCTCCGATTTCGCCGGGGAGCCCGCGTACCTCGATTCCGCGGAGCTACCGGACGCGCAATCCTCGGAAGGCGCCGCGTTTCTCGACGAAGCTCGGCGATGGCTGGATGATTATGCTCTTTTCCAGGTTCTGAGCCGCGTGCACGGTGCCGCGCCGTGGTGGACTTGGCCCGCGCAGCTGCGCGGGCGCTCATCCTCCGCGCTCGAGCGAGTCACCCGCGAGCGGGCCACGCAGCTGCAACAGGTCAAGAACGAGCAGTTCGCCTTTTTCGTGCAATGGCGCAGGCTGCGCGAGCACGCCCGCTCGCGCGGCGTGCGTCTCCTGGGCGATCTCCCGTTCTACGTCGGGCCGGACTCCGCCGAGACCTGGGCGCATCGCGGGCAATTTCAGCTCCAGGCCGACGGCAGGCCCGCCGCGGTCGCCGGCGTACCGCCGGATTATTTCTCCGAGACCGGGCAGCTCTGGGGCAACCCGCTTTACGACTGGCAGGCGATGCGCCGCGACAACTTCGCCTACTGGCGCTGGCGCGTGCTCGAGCAGCTCGAGCGGGTCGATCTGCTGCGCATCGATCACTTTCGCGCGCTCGCCGCGCACTGGGCCGTGCCCGCCGGCGCCCCGGACGCACGCGCGGGAGCCTGGCACCTGACCCCGGGGGAGGACCTCCTGCGGCTCCTCATGGACGAGCTCGGCGATCTGCCGATCCTCGCCGAGGACCTGGGCGTCATCACCGACGATGTGATCGCGCTGCGCAAGGGCTTCGGTCTTCCCGGCATGCGGGTGCTGCAGTTTGCATTCAGCGGTGAGGGCGACAACCCGCACCTGCCGCACATGCATGAGCACGACAGCGTCGTCTATACGGGCACGCACGACAACGACACCACCCTCGGCTGGTATCGCAGCCTCGATGACAACACGCGCCGGCGCGTGGATTGCATGCTCCGGGTGGCCCCCGGATCCATGCCCGAGGCGCTCATTCGCGAGGCCCTGGGCTCGGTGGGACAACTCGCCGTCATCCCGGCCCAGGACCTGCTCGCGCTCGGCTCCGAGGCGCGGCTCAACACCCCCGGCACCGTGAGCGGCAACTGGAACTGGCGCCTGCCCGGCGGCGCGCTGACGGCGGAGCTCGCGCGCCATTACGCAGCGCTCAACCGCATGTACGGACGAAGATGACCACCATCCACCCCATCCGTTCGGTTGCGCTCGTGCTCCTCGCCATCGCCGTTTCCGGCTGCGCGCTCGTGCCGAAGCTACAGACCCCGAAGTTCTCCATCGTGGACATCGAGGTTCACCGAGCCAACTTCCTCGAGCAGCAGTTGCGAGTGCGTGTGCGCGTCGAGAATCCGAATGATCGAAGCCTGCCGGTCCAGGGGATTTCCTACACCGTTTACGTCGGCGGCCAACAGTTTGCCACGGGCGCGTCCGCTGCCGGCTTCCTCGTCCCAGCCCTCGGCACCGCGGAATTCAACATGGACGTCACGGCCAATGTTGCCGGCGCGCTCCTGGCGATGCTCGGCAAACCCCGCGGCCAGGCGATCGAGTACCGCATGAAGGGCAGGGTGGAGCTCTCCCACGGCTGGCTGCGCTCGGTTCCATTCGAGGAGCGCGGGACGTTCACGCTCCGCTGAGCGCCCGCCAGCGCGTGCCGGGTGACCGGCCGTGCCGGCGCGGGTTTGCGATTTGAATTAAAAAGAAAGATACTGAAGAATAAAATGAAATAAAGCGAAATATCCGACCGGGAGGGACTGAGGCATGAAAAGTCGAAGCACCGTGGCAGCCTTCGCGGTTCTGGTCCTGTCCCCCGTCCATGCGGTTTTGGGCGCTCAGCCGCGAGCTGCGCACGCGCAGCATCCCCGGCAGGGCACCGCGCTGCTCGTTTCCGTCGACGCCCATGGGACTTATCGCTTAGGGCTTGGAGGTTCGCCGACGCCGACGCTGACATCGGATGTGGCCGCGCAGGTGGATGGCCGCTGGCTGCACGCCACCGACTATCCTCGATGTCGGGCGCTGCGCTCTGCGGGCAGCGGTCTGCTCGGTCCGGCAACGGTTTGGAAGGTGAGCTGCTCGGGGCTGCGCGCTGAACCGGACCTCCTCTATCGGCTACGCGCCTATACGTCTCTTCCTTTCGCCGATCTCACGGCCACCGTGCGCAACACGACCTCGCGCACCGTGCAGGTCGAGGCCATCCGCATCGTGGACGCCTCCGGGGGCGAGATCGCGTATCTCGGCGCCCCGGCGGGCAGCGAGCGGGTCCTGTCCGACAGCTTCAGCGAGGATCGGCCGGCGATGCGCATTCACAGCCTCGCCGACGCCAGTGACGGAATGCAGCGCGCGGTTGGAAGTCAGCTCATCTATAATCGTGCGAGCCGCGAGAGTCTCTTCCTCGGCGCGCTCACCTCTCACCGCTTTCTCACCATCCTGCGATTGCGGGTCGCCACCGCGGGCGATCCGAGGATCACGGGCTATCAGGTCGACTCGACCGGCACGACGGAGATGGAGGAGGAAAATTCTCTCGAGCATTCCGCGGCCGCCGACCGCATCACTCTCACTCTCCCGGTGACACCCGGCGGTACGCTCTCCTCGGAAACCCTGGCGCTCAGCGTCGATCGCGACTATCACCGGCAGCTCGAGACTTATGGCGCACTCATCCGGCGGCTGCACCACGCCCGAGTCACCGCGCCGCCGCTCCTGGGCTGGTGGAGCTGGACCGCCTATTATTTCGGTCTGGACGCGGGCGCCGCTCTGACCAACGCGCAATGGCTGGCGCAGCACCTCGAGCGCTACGGCTACACGCTCTTCCACATCGATGAGGGCTATCAATACGCGCGCGGCGAATACACGACTCCCAACGCGACGCTTTTTCCGCATGGAATGGTACCCCTCGAGTACGCCGTGCGCGGCCTCGGGTTGACGCCGGGCATCTGGACGGCGCCGTTCGAAGTCTCGGAGCGCTCATGGGTGTTTCGACATCATCCCGACTGGCTGGTGAAGAACGCCGCGGGCCGGCCCATCCATGCCGGCAGCGTGGTCGATGGCAAGGATGCTCTCTACATCCTCGACACGACCAATCCGGGCGCCCAACAGTACCTGCGCACGACCTACCGCACGCTGGTGCGCGAGTGGGGCATTCACTACATCAAGCTGGACTTCATGGACGACGCCGCGATCGAGGGCTACTACTACCAACCGCACACGACCGCGATGCAGGCGCAGCGCATCGGGCTCAGGATCATCCGCGACGCCGTAGGCGATCACGTCTACCTCGACAAGGACGGCAGCGTCATGCTGAATCCGGTGGGATACGTCGATTACGGCCGGATCTCCCAGGACACCGGGCACAGCTTCGAGGCCAGTCGCGATGCCGCCTCCGGTATCGCGGCGCGCTACTACATGGATCGTAATTTCTTCGTCTCCGACCCGGACGCATTCACCGTATCCACCCAACGGATCACCGATCAGACCTGGCACGAGGGCGGCGAGCCGCTGACCCTCGATGAGGCGGAGGTGTCGATCGCGCTCGCCGCCGTGTCGGGGGGCATGCTCGAGATCGGCGACAACCTGCCGTCGCTCCAGGGCTCGCCCGACAGGATCGCTCTGATCGAGAACCGCGATCTCATCGACATGGTGCGGCTCGGCCACGCGTCCGTCCCCGAGGACCTGATGAGCTATGCGGACAGTGACCGCCAGCCCAGCATCTTCATCCTGAAGGAATCCCCACGACAGAGCATCCTCACCGTCTTCAACTGGACGGAGCACGCCACGCGCCACGTCATCTCTCTCGCGAGCCTCGGCTTGTCATCCGGTCGCGCCTATCGCATCACCGACATCCTGCGCCCGCAGCGGCCTGCGCCATTCTCCACCGACGCCTTAGCTTTCGATCTGCCTGCGCACTCGGTACGCATGCTGAAGATCATCGATGAGCGGCAACCGGCCTCGATGCCTCGCCCCGCCATCGACTGCCCCGCGGCAGCGGTGTCAGGTCAGCCGGTCACCTGTGTGGCGACGGCGCAGGGCGGGGAGCCCGTACTGCTCTATCGCTGGAACTTCGGCGACGGCACCCGCGCCAACGGCGGCAGGGTGATGCACACCTGGACGGAGCCCGGCACCTACGCCATCGATCTCGAGGCAACCGCGCTCGATGGCTCGAAGGTCGCACGGCGCGCCGACATCCGGATCAGGGGCCACATGTCCACGGTCTTCGCCCCATCGAAGATACGACGGCTGCATGAGCCGCGGAGTTAGCCCATTGTCGATGTTCGTACGCAAACTGCCTTTTTTCCTCACTGCCACCGCCGCCGCCCTCGGCCTGGCCTCCGTGAGCCCGGCCGCGCAACAACATCTGGCGGTCACACCGCCGATGGGCTGGAACGATTGGGCGCACTATCAGTGCAACTTCACCGCCCAAACCATTCTCGCCAATGCGCGCGCGCTGGTCGCAACCGGGCTCGCCGCCCGCGGTTACGATACGGTGACCATCGATGACTGTTGGATGCTGAAGGATCGGGACAAGCGCGGCAACCTGGAGCCGGATCCACGGCGTTTTCCGCGCGGTGTGCGCCGGGTCGCCGCGGCGATTCACGCGCTCGGGCTGCGGTTCGGCATCTATGAGGATGCCGGGTCCGCGACCTGTGGCGGTTTCGCCGGCAGCGGCAGCTCGGTGGCCGGCGGCAAGCCGCATTTTCTGGCCGACGCCAGGCTGTTCGCCAGCTGGGGCGTGGATTACCTCAAGCTCGATGGCTGCAATGTCAATCCCGCCACGGGCGCGCGCGGCAATGCCGCCTACCGGGCGGCCTACCGCGCCGAGCGCCTCGCCCTCGAGCAGGTCGGCAGACCGATCGTGTTCTCGGAATCCGCGCCCGCTTATTTCCAGGGCACCGCGCAGTGGTATGACGTCCTCGCCTGGGTCCGGGGTTATGGCCAACTCTGGCGCGAGGGCACGGACATCGCGACTTACGATCGCAGGCATCCGAGTCGACCGCGCTTCGCCAGCGTGATGTGGAACTATGAGTACAATCTCGAGCTCGGGCGCTTTCAGAAGCCGGGCAACTGGAACGATGCGGATTTCATCATCGGCGGCGAGCGCGGCCTGACCTTCGCCGAAACCCGCAGCCAACTCGCGCTCTGGTCGATGATGTCAGCTCCCCTGATCCTGAGCTCCAATCTCGACCGTCTCCCGCTGTCGGCCATCGGTGTCCTCGGCAACAAAGCGGTGTTGTCGGTCGACCAGGACCCATGGGGCGTCATGGCAACCCTCGTGCACCGCAGTGCGACAATGGATGTGCTGATGAAACCGCTGGCGAGAGGTGGCTATGCGGTGGCCGTCCTGAATCGCAGCCCCGCGCGGCTGCAGGTCGAGCTCGCCCCGCGAGAGCTCGGGTTCGCCGCCGCCTGCCGGCTCGACCTCCAGGAGCTCTGGACCGGCGCCCGACGGGCCTCGGTCGACGCTCTCGCCACCGGGATCGAGGCGCACGATACGGACATC
This sequence comes from Steroidobacteraceae bacterium, assembly GCA_049579785.1. GTDB lineage: Bacteria > Pseudomonadota > Gammaproteobacteria > Steroidobacterales > Steroidobacteraceae > 13-2-20CM-66-19. Next base: position 51,014 of record JBAUOO010000085.1, on the reverse strand, counting down.
TGGAAGATCCGACCCGCCGAGGGGTGCGGAACGCCGGCGCGAGTCGGCGCCATCACCCGCATCCTTCCAGATGCGCCGGAGAGCGGTGAAGACGCTGAAGACTACACGCGCTGCGTGGCGGCGCCCGGGATCGTGCAGCCGTGTGCGGGTACCGCGGCGCAGGCCTGGCGGGTCATGCCGGATGGCAGGCTGCGCTCGGGCCGAGAGTGCCTCACGCAGATCGCAAATCGGGCGACGCTCGCGATATGTCGCGCCACGGAGGGCCAGCGTTGGCGTTACACCCTCTCGGGCGACCTCATCAATCGGGCGAGCCATGGCTGTCTGACCGGACCGGCGAGCGGCGGACTCGCGGTCGAGGCTTGTGGACACAACCTTGCCTCGCAGATCTGGACGCTCCCCAACGGCATGGGCAAGCCGCGGGGCGTGCTCTGACGTCCGCCGCCCCAATGACCGCTCCCACCCTGGCCGCCGCCCGGACCGAGAGGCGGGCGCTGGCGCTCATGGCGGGCCTGTTCGCTCTGTTTGGCTGCGTGACCTGGCTCAATGGCGTCCTGATACCTTTTCTCAAGCTGGTCTGTCAGCTCGATACCTTCGAGGCGCTGCTCGTCACATTCGCGTTTTACATCGCCTACTTCGTCATGGCGCTGCCGTCGGCGCGCGTGTTAGCCATCACCGGCTACAGGCACGGCATGGCCCTCGGGCTCGCGGTGATGGCGGCGGGCAGCGTGGTTTTCCTGCCCGCGGCATTGATGCGCTCCTACGGCCTTTTCCTCACGGGCCTGTTCGTGCAGGGGACGGGGCTGTGCCTGTTGCAGACGGCGGCCAATCCGTATGTGATCATTCTCGGCCCGCACGCGAGCGCGGCTCGGCGCGTCTCGATCATGGGGGTATGCAACAAGCTTGCGGGCGCCATCAGCCCGATGCTGCTCGGCGCGCTGGTGTTCGCCGGCTTCGGACACGTTCGGAGCGTCGGCAACGGATCCGTCGGCGCTGCCGCGCTCGAGTCTCTGGCACATCGCCTCATCGTCCCCTACATCGTCATGGCGGTCGGGCTCCTGGCGCTCGCGATCGGTGTCGAGCGCTGCCGCTTGCCCGAGCCGCAGGAGCCGCCGGCTGAGCGGCAGGCGGGCGAAGGTGGGCGGTTCCGATGGTCGCATCACCCGCTGCTTCTTTTCGGCTTTTGGGCGCTGTTCTTCGAGATGGCGGTGGAGGTGATCGCGGGCGACACGATCGTCCTTTACGGACAGGCGTTGCATTTCCCCATCCAGACCGCCCGCTTCTTCGCCAGCTTGACGCTGACGGCCATGGTGATCGGATATCTGCTCGGAATCGCGCTGATTCCGCAACGGGTCAGCCAGGAGCGGGCGCTCGCGCTCTCGGCCGGCACCGGCATCGCTCTGACCGCCGCGATCGCCGCCACGCACGGCATCGTGAGCATACTGTTCGTCGCCTCGCTCGGCCTTGCGAACGCGGTGCTCTGGCCGGCGATCTTTCCGATCGCCCTCACCGGTCTCGGCGAGCACACCAAGACCGGTGCGGCAATCATGATCATGGCGATCATCGGTGGAGCGGTGGTGCCACCCGGTTACGGGTTGTTGGCCCGTGCCATCGGCAACCAGATGGCTTACCTTGCGCTCGTGCCCATGTATGGGGTCATGCTGAGTTATGCCGTGTACGCGCGCCGTAGACTGAGCGCAGCACGCGTGCCGGCGGGAGCGAGATCGTGAGCCGCATGTTCGGCGGGATGGACGTCGGCGGCAGCAAGATCGAAACCTGTCTCTTCGACGAGCAGTTCCGGCCCCTGGAGGGGCGGCGCGTCGAGACCGCCTCGGTGAGCTACGAGGAGCTGCTCGAGCGCATCGTCGGCGAAGCGCGCTGGCTGGATGCGCGTGCCGGCGCTGCGGTCGATCTGGGTATCGGGCTTCCGGGACTCGTCGATCACGCCACGGGGCGATCCCTGACTTCGAACGTTCCGGCAACCGGACGGCCGCTGCGGGCGGATCTGATCGCGCGGCTCGGCCGCAGCGTCGCCATGGCGAACGACTGCAAGTGCTTTGCGCTCTCCGAGGCCAACGGCGGCGCGGCAGAGGGCTCGCAGACCACACTCGGGCTGATCCTGGGAACCGGAGTCGGCGGCGGCGTGACCCGTCACGGGCGACTGGTGCTCGGGCACAATGATCTGCCGGGCGAGTTGGGACATATCGGGATACCCGGGCGGCTCATCGCCGAGTGCGGGCTCCCCCTCCTGCCCTGCGGCTGCGGACGCCGCGGATGCTACGAGACACTGGTGTCGGGCCCCGGGCTGGCCCGCCTCGCCCGCCACCACGGTGGACCGGAGCGATCACCGGCCGAGATCGCGCAGCTCGCCCGCACGGGCGATAGCGCCATGGCGGCCGCGATGCGCGAGTGGCTGACGCTGTTGGCCGAGCTGATTCACACCGCGCAGTGCACGATCGACATGGATTGTGTGGTGCTGGGCGGCGGATTGTCGCGGATTCCCGAGCTGGCGCACATGCTGGGCGGTACCTACCGCACTCTGCAGATCGGCAGCCGAGAGACTCGCTTCGCCATCGCGCGCTTCGGTGACGCGAGCGGAACCCGGGGTGCCGCGATGCTGTTGGCTCCATGAGCCGTGCCGGGCCGCCATCGGCCGGCCCGCGGCGGCTGCGGCATCCGGTCAGACCAGCACGACTTCCACACCGCGGCGGCGAAGCTCATCGACCACGGCGGGAGGCGCGGCGGCGTCGGTAATCAGCGTATCGAGCTGCTCCACGTGCGCGATGACCGAGATGTTTCTGCGCAGCAGCTTCGACGAATCCGCGACCACGATCACCTGGCGCGCAATTTCGATCATTTTCAAATTGAGCTGCGCTTCCGGCAGGTGCGGCGTCATGACACCGAGCTTCGGATCGATGGCGTCGGCGCCGAGAAACAGCCGGTCGGCCCTGAGCTCCGCGAGCGCAGCTTCGCCGATGTGGCCGGACAGGGAGTTGGATTCGCGCCGCAATATTCCGCCCGGCATGATCAGCCGCACCATGGGAGCGCCGGCGAGCAGCATGGCGACATTCAGCGCATTGGTGATCACGTTGATCGACTGCAGCGGCGCCTCGCGGATCTGCTTGGCGATCTCGGCGGTGGTCGTGCCCGAGTCGAGAATGATCGTCTCGCCGTCGCGGATGAGCGCAACCGCGACGCGGGCGATGCGAGCCTTCTCGGCGTGATGCAGGGTCTCTTTGACCGTGAGTGGCTGATCGAGACCCTCGCGTGGCAAGAGCGCCCCGCCATGACTGCGGACGAGGGCGCCGGCGCGCTCGAGAGCCGCGAGATCCGCGCGAATCGTGACCGCCGAGGTGGCGAAGCGCCTCGCCAGCGCCACGACCGTCACCCGTCCGCGCTCCTGCAACAAGTCACAGATGCGCCGCCGCCGCTCCTCGACGAGCAGTCCTCGCTCCACCGCGTTGTCCGCCGCGCGCAGCTCGGCGCCCGCTTCACCGCGGTGATTGGACTCGTGCATAGGTCTTTCGATGGCGCTCCATGCGTAAAGGTACATAAGGGACCCCGGCGCTCGCAAATTAAGGCACCAGAGCTTTCGATAGCTTTCGTTATTAGCCTAACGTTCTTTCGTAGCGGCCGCTGACCCCGCGATACTTGACTGATACGTAAGTATTCGAAATAATCGGCCGCGCTAATTAAACGACTTTCGGTTTCCTTTGCTTGCAGGGGGATGTGAGCCGATGGCCGGGCAACGCCTTCCGGGTGAGGTTTCCGCGGAACAGACGCTCCTCCAGGTGAATCGGCGCACAGGGCTCGTCTATGCGCTCATCACCACGCTCTTCTGGGGCGTGTGGGGCGCGTACGCGGGGATGCCCGCGGACCACGGCTTTCCCGAGACGCTCATCTACGTGGTGTGGGCGATCACGATGATTCCACCGGCACTGTTCGCTCTGGGACGTAGCGGTTGGAAGCCGCCTATCGACCGTCGATCGGTCCTGCTCGGCGCCCTCATCGGTCTCACCGGTGCAGGCGGGCAGATGTTGCTCTTTCACGCCGTCCACACCGGTCCCACCTACCTCATCTTCCCGCTGATCGCGCTATCGCCGGTCGTGACGATCGCGATGTCGCTTCTGTGGTTGCAGGAGCGCACCACGTGGATCGGTGCGCTCGGGATCCTGATTGCGCTCGCCTCCCTGCCGCTCTTCGACTACCAGCCGGGCCAGGGGTTGGGCGGCCACGGCGTCGCCTGGTTCCTCTACTCGCTCATCATTCTCACCGCGTGGGGCGTGCAGGCCTTCTTCATCAAGCTTGCCAATCGCAGCATGAGCGCGGAAGGAATCTTCTTCTACATGATGCTCATGGGGATCGCGCTCGTGCCGGTGGCGCTCTGGATGACGGATTTCTCACAGCCCATCAACTTTGGGCTAGACGGTCCCTACCTCGCCGCCGCCACCCAGATCCTCAACTCCGTCGGTGCGCTGACACTGGTCTACGCCTTCCGCTACGGCAAGGCGATCGTCGTCTCGCCGCTCACCAACGCCGGCGCGCCCCTCATTACCGCGCTCATCGCACTCGCATTGCTGGGACTCGTCCCCCAGCCGCTCAAGATCGCCGGCATCGTGCTGGCCTTCGTCGCGGCGGCCCTGCTCGTCATCGAACCGGAACCGGAGCAAGGCGCATGAAGGCGCTGCTCGAGCTGGTGCGGCGGCACCGCGGCGGCGAGGCGCTCGGGATCTATTCGGTGTGCTCCGCGCATCCGCTGGCGCTGCGCGCCGCTCTCGAGCACGCCGGTGCCGGAGGCGGCTACGCGCTGATCGAGGCCACCTCGAATCAGGTCAATCAGGAGGGCGGCTACACGGGGCTGCGGCCGGCGCAGTTTCGCGATCTCGTGTTGGGCCTTGCGCAGGAGAGCGGCCTGCCGCGCGAGCGCGTGCTCCTCGGTGGCGATCACCTGGGTCCCAACCCCTGGCAGTCCCTGGCGGCGCAGGAGGCACTGCGCCGCGCGAGCGTCATGGTCGGGGACTATGTGCGCGCGGGTTACCGCAAGATCCACCTCGACTGTTCGATGTCCTGCGCCGACGATCCGCCGGTGCTCTCGAACGAGACCGTGGCGCAGCGCACTGCGGCGCTGTGCGCCCACACGGAGGAGGCCTGGAGGAAGTCAGGCGGAGAGCCGCCGGTGTACGTCGTCGGCACCGAGGTGCCGGTGCCCGGTGGCGCCCAGGAGCATCTGCGCGAGCTCGCCGTCACCGAGCCTCGCTCGGCGCGCGCCACCGTCGCCGCGCATCAGTCAGCCTTCGCGAGGCGCAATCTCGAGGACGCCTGGGACCGGGTCATCGGCCTCGTGGTGCAACCCGGGGTGGAGTTCGACCACGAGAAGGTCGTCGATTACCGGCCGCAGAGAGCCCAACACCTCAGCAGGTGCCTCGAGGACCTGCCCAACCTCGTGTTCGAAGCGCATTCCACCGACTATCAGACCGAAGGGGCGCTGGCCGCCCTCGTCCACGACCACTTCGCGATCCTGAAGGTGGGGCCCGCGATCACCTTCGCGTTGCGCGAGGCGGTGTGGGCGCTTGATCGGATCGAGCGGGAGTGGCGTGGCGCGTCGCGCTCCGCCAACGTGTGCGCGACGATCCTCGATGTCATGCGCGCCGATCCCCGGCACTGGCGCAAGTATTACTTCGAGCACGGGCACGCGCTCGAGCTGCAGCTGCAGTACAGCCTCAGCGACCGCATTCGCTACTACTGGCGGGATCCGGCCGTGGTCGCCGCCCTCGAGCGACTGCGCGCGGCCTTCGAGGACGAGGCGCCGCCGCTGGCGCTGCTGTCGCAATACCTGCCCGCGGCTCATGCCGCCGTGCGCGCAGGAACGATCTCGCCGCGGATGACCGACCTCATCATCCACCACATCCGACAGGTTCTCTCCCATTACTCGCGGGCCTGCGATCCGCGAACTCCAGAAGAAGGAAACGTAGCATGAAGACGTCTTCCGCTCCGGCGGCCGCAGTCGGCGCCTGCCTTCTCCTTGCGCTGCAGGTGGCAGTCCCCGCAGTGCTGCACGCGGCCGATGCCGCTCCCGCGGCCGATGCCGCCGCCCCGGCAGCCCCCGAGGTGCAGGTTTCATCCTCGAGCTCGAGCTCCGACAAGAAGAAGGATCAGCTGCAGGAGGTCGTGGTGACCGGCATTCGCGCGGACCTCGAGAAGGCGCTCATCACCAAGGAGTTCGCGCCCGTCCTGCTCGACTCGATCGACTCGACCGAGCTCGGTCGCTTCCCGGACGCCGACGTTGCGGATTCCCTCGAGCACCTGCCCGGCATCAGCATCACGCGCACGACCGGCGGCGAGGGTCAGAAGATCACCGTCCAGGGCCTGAGCTCCGAGTACAACATCGTTACGATGGACAATCGGATCCTCGCGAGCGATGACAGTGGGCGCGACATCGCCTTCGACGTGCTGCCGGCCGAGCTCATCACCGGTGCCGACGTGCTCAAATCTCCCCAGGCTTCCGCGGTGGAGGGCAGCATCGGCGGCACCGTCAATCTGCACACCGCCAGTGCCTTCGATTACCAGGGATTTCACGCGGACGCCCACGCCGAAGGCGACTGGAACGACATGTCGCGCCTGACCAGTCGGAAGTTTTCGGCTTTCATCGCCGACACCAACGCGGCGCGCACGCTCGGGTTCGTGCTCGGCGCGGTGGACTCGGATCTCAAGGACCGCACCGACTCGCTCAACGCCTATAACCAGAACATCTACGGGCCTATCAGCTATCCGTACCCCCCCGATGGGGTCACGCCGCCCCCCGGCTCCGTGCCGCTCGTCGCGACACCCTGCTGCATCACCTTCGGCTCGATCTTCGACGACAAGAAGCGTTACGGGCTGATCGGCAACCTGGAATGGCGCCCGACCGACACCCTGCGGCTCAAGGCCGATGGGCTGTGGACGCACCTCGATGACCCGCAGATCGGCTACAACGAGTCGTACTACTTCGCCGCCAACCCGAACGGCACGCCGTTCGAGAACAATGCGGTGGTGCAAAATGGGCTGATCACCTCCGTGTCGGTCGACCAATTTCAGCCCGAGATGGTGAACAACACCATGAACCGCAAGGTCGATACTTTCCTCTACGGGCTCAACGCGCAGTGGAAGCCCACGGATAGCCTCACCTTCGGCGCCGACCTCTACCGCTCGACCGCGAGCCGGCCCGAAGCCGGCGCGGACAGCTTCGTGACCGCCGGCCTGGTGAACGATCAGCCGACCGCAGAGGACATCCTCAACTTCACCGACGAGCCCAATAGTCTGCCGGACATCAACGTGGTGGTGCCGCCGAGCCAGCTCGGGCTCTCGGCGTGCCCCACGGGAACGGCGAGCGCGACCAACGTCGGATACTGCTCCTACACCTCGCTCATGGACTCCGGGTTCCTCAATAACAACAAGTACTGGTCGACCCATTACGTGGGTCTCAACGGCTACTCGGTGCACGACAAGATCACCGGTCTCACGCTGAGTGGCGCCTGGCGCGCCGACATGGGGGTGTTCGAGCAGCTGCTGTTCGGCGTGCAGGGTACCGATCGCGACAAGGAGCAGGTCGACTCGAGCAACGACTGGACCAACGGCTCGGGTCAGTACGGCACGCTCTATCAGACCGCCGGCTGTCCGGTGCAATGCAATCCGTACTCGTTCGCCTCTCAGGGATACAACGTGGTGTCGATGATCTCGCTGCCCAACTTCATGCAGGGCGCGGGCGGCTCCTATCCCGTGGTGCTGCCCGAGCTGAACGTCGGGCAGCTGCTCGGTTTCCTCCAGAGTCTCAATGGCAAGCCGAATCCCTTCTACTGCACCGCCACACCCTGCACGGGGCCCTTGCCGCCGTTTGACTTCGCCCTCACCGAGCCGCAGATCAATCCGTATAACTCATACGCGGTGACGGAGAAAACGATCTCCGGTTACCTGGAGGCGGATTTCGGCGCATCCCGCTGGTCGGGCAACGTGGGGGTGCGCCTGGTACACACCACGACCTCGGCCAACACAGCCTCGGCCGTGCCCGTGTCCCTGTGGACCCCCTCGAATACCGCGAGCAGCACCCAGACCTGGAACGTTCAATACGCGACCTCGCAGGCGCTCGGCGCCCAGGGCAGCTACACGATCGCACTGCCCTCGATGAACCTCGCCTATTGGGTGGTCCGGGACCGGCTGCAGGCCCGCCTGGCGATAGCCCAGACGATGGCGCGGCCCAACCTCGACGAGCTCGCGCCGACCTCGAGCAACAATGCCGAGAACGGCACGCCTGAGCTTTATTACAACGGCACGGCGGGATTGAAGCCGATCCGTGCGAACCAGATCGACGTGTCGCTCGAATGGTACTATTCGCCGCATTCGGCGTTGACGGCGGATGTGTTTGCCAAGCGGGTCAAGGACGATATCTACGACGCGGTCGAGACTAACGTGAACCTCGGGACGCTGCAGTACGTCGGCGGCCCGCCCGGTACGGTGCCCGGCACACCCTTTCTGTGGACGATCACGGCGCCCGCCAACGGCGCGGAGAGCACGTACTCGGGTGTGGAGCTCTCCTGGCAGGAGATCCTGCTCGACGGCTTCGGCACGCGCATGCAGTTCACGGCCGAGCGCACCCGCAGCTACGATCAGTTCGGCAACTTCGTGGGCGCGATCAACGCCGCTCCGCCGACCACGTTCACGATCGGCTTCTTCTATGACAAGGGCCCGATCAGCGCGGATGTCAATTGGGATCACCAGTCGAGCTTCACGGCCGCCTGCTCGGAGTGCACCGAGGTTCCCGGCTGGCCGGCGATCACCATGCCCTTCAACTGGGTCACCGCGAGCCTGCACTATCGCTTCGGCGACGGATTCGAGGTCTACTGGGAAGGCAAGAATCTCAGCAACTCCATCGCCCGCACGTACCTCAACGGCAACCCGCTGCTGCCGTGGGCGCCCGGACAGAACGTCGGCGGTAGCGAAAGTGGCGTCGGTTACGGCTACAGTGCCTACGGCCGCACTTACGTACTCGGAGTCGCCTGGCGCTATTGAGGGCGGAAGACCAAGGTGAACGACTCCATCGAGGCTCTTGGCTTGAGTGCGGCGCGGATCCGCGCCGCTGGCGCGCAGTGCACGGCGCGCGAGATCGCCCAGCAGCCGAAGCTGTGGCCGCGGATCGCGCGGCAGGTGAGTGCCGATGGCGGGCTGCGGGCGTATCTGGCGCCGCTGCTCGGCAATCCGGCGTTGCGCATAGTGCTCACCGGCGCCGGCACTTCGGCCTACATCGGCAAGTGCCTCGCGCCCGCACTCTCGAGATTCGGCCGGCAGGCTGAAGCGATTCCCACGACCGACATCGTCGCGAGCCCGCAGGGCACGCTCGCGCCTGAGGCGCCGACGTTGCTGGTCCATTTCGCGCGCTCGGGCAACAGCCCCGAGAGCGTCGCCGCCCTCGAGCTCGCGGAGCGGCGGATCGGCCACTGTCATCATCTGATCGTGACGTGCAACGCCGAGGGCGAGCTCAGTCGCCGTGCGCGCGGACTGCGCCACGGGTACTCGGTCGTGTTGCCGGCGGATTGCAACGACCAGGGCTTCGCCATGACCTCGAGTTTCACGGGGATGCTGCTCGCGGCGGCGCTGGCGCTCGAGGCCATGCAGGCGCACGCGGGACGAATGGAAGTCATCGCGGGGCTGTGTACCGATCTCCTCACGGCCCACTTGCCGCTGTCCGCCAGCTTGGTGCGGGCGCAGTTCGAACGCGTCGTCTTCGTCGGCAGCAACGAGCTCAAGGGTCTCGCACTCGAGTCGGCTCTGAAGATGCTCGAGCTGACCGACGGGCGGGTGGTGAGCATCGGCGAATCGCCGCTCGGCTTCCGCCACGGCCCGAAGGCCATCGTCAACGGCAGTACCCTGGTGGTAGCGTTCCTGAGCAACGATGACTACACGCGCCAATACGACCTCGATCTGCTGCGAGAGCTCAGGAGCGATGCCGTGGCGGGGCGGATCGTGGCCCTCTCGGCTCGAGCCGATGAGCGGGAGAATCCCGATACCGTCGCGCTGGATGCGAAGCGGTGCGCGCCGGGGCCGCTGGCCGATCTCGAGCTCTGTCTGCCCTACATGGCCTTCGCGCAGACGCTCGCGCTGCTGCGCTCGATTTCACTCGGGCTGACACCCGACAGCCCGAATGCCGCCGGGACGGTCAATCGCGTGGTTCAGGGCGTTTCGATCCATCCGTTTCCGGCGACAGCGTGAAGACGTTCCTCGGCGTCGACGGCGGCGGCACCAAGACGCGCTTTCTGCTCATCGACGAGAGCGGCAGGGTGCTGGCCTCGCACCTCGAGGGCCCGGCTTACTACCTGGAGATCGGGCTGGATGAGCTTCGTCGGATGCTCGCGCGCGGAATAGAGCAGATCCTGCGGCAGGGCCAGGTGCGCGAGGAGAGTCTCAGCTACACGTTCCTGGGCCTCCCGGCTTACGGAGAGGACAGCAAGCTCCTGCCGGCCCTGGATGCGGCGCCCTCGCAAGCCCTGCCGCACGGACGATACCGCTGTGACAATGACATGGTCTGCGGCTGGGCGGGCGCTCTTGCGGGGGCCGACGGCATCAACATCGTATCGGGCACCGGCTCGATCGCCTACGGGGAATTCGCAGGCCGCACCGCACGCGCGGGCGGCTGGGGCGAGCTCTTCAGCGACGAAGGCTCCTCTTACTGGCTGGCGCGCGAAGGCCTGCGACTGTTCTCTCGGATGAGCGATGGCCGCACGCCGCGTGGGCCTCTTTACGAGCAAGTGCGACGGCATTTCGCGCTGGCGGGAGACCTCGATCTTTGCGCCGCGATCTACGGCAACGACATCACTCAGCGCAGCCAATTCGCCCAACTCTCGAGACTCGTGCTCGCATCGGCGGCGGAGGGAGATCGGGCGGCGCTCGAGCTTCTGGAGAGCGCCGCGCGGGAGCTCGCGGATCTCGTCGATGCGGTACGGGAGCAACTGCGGATCCCCGTGGACGCATCCATCCCGGTATCCTGCTCCGGAGGCATGTTCCGGCCCGGCAACGGCCTGCGTGAGGCGCTCGGTTCCGCGCTGCCGCGGCGCTGCGCTCAGTACCGGTTCGTCGAGCCGCTGTTGCCGCCCGACTCGGGAGCGGTGGTCCAGGCCGCGAGACTCAACGGGACGCCGCTCAGCGCCGAGAGCCTCGAGGCACTGACCGGCGCACGATGATCCGCAGAACCTTCCTGAAGACGCTGGTCGCCGGCGCGGGCGCGTCCGTCATCGATTCGAGCATCATGGCGGCGGATGCCGCAGCGAAAACGACACCTGCCGGTCGGTCAGAACCCGGAAAGGTCGTTATCGGCGGCGCGGGAATCACCGGCCTGTGTTGCGGCTACGAGCTCATGAAGGCCGGCTTCGATGTCACCATTCTCGAGGCGTCCGGAAGATACGGCGGTCACGTGCTGACCGGCCGGGATGGCCTGTCGGATGGGTTGTACGCGGACTTTGGCGCCGACCACATCACCAGGCCAGGTTATGAGCGGCTCATCGAGTATGCCGAGAAATTCAACATCCCGCTGGTTCCCTATCCGAACGCCGAAGGGGCCTGGCTCCCCTACAACGACGATGATCTGCGGATGGTCGGCGGCAGGTCATATACGAACAGGATGTTGGCCGATCCCAAGACGCTCGCCGGGCTGGGATTCAACAGCCGGGAGGTCCGATTTCTATCGCGGCATCCATGGTATGAGCTCGAGCGTTTCTACCTGCAGCCCTACGTGGGCAGGATCAAAGACCCTTATCACCCCCTCGGGATCGGCCGGGACGATCTCGATAGAATCCCCGTCACCGAGATCTATAAAAGGGAAGGCGCCTCGCCGGCCGCCATCGCGTATCTCGGAGAAGGCGAGACCAGCGCGCTCTACCGTATCTGGCGACTTGCGGCCATGAAATCTCGAGGCATCCCTCCTTCCGAGGGGGAGATGTTTCGACTGCAAGGGGGGAACGAGCAGCTCCCCATGGCCTTCGCCAGGCGGCTCGGCTCGCGCGTGAAACTGGCGCATCCCATCACCGCGATCCGGCACGGTGATGCGGGCGTTACCGTGAGCTACCGCGAGTACGGCTATGAGGAGGTCAAGACGCTGGATGCGGATTTCTTCGTGAACTGTATCAGCTTGGCGGTTTTCAGCGGCATTCCCCTCACACCGCCGCTCTCGCCCGCGAAGCGGTACGTGGTCGATAACCTCACCTACACCTCTCACCCTTTCTACGTGTTCGAGGCCAGCTCCAGATTCTGGCTCGCTGATGGCTTCAGAAGCATCAACATGGAGTTCGACCACCCTGACATCTCCTCCATCTGGGAGGTTCCCACCGAGATGCAGACCTCGCGGGTCATCCTGAAAGCCTACGGCCCGGGAGGGCTTTCGCCCCAGCGGGTGCTGGCGGCCTTTCGGCAGGTGTACCCGGGCAAAAGTGACACCATCGTGCAGGCCCTCACCAAGGATTGGACCCGGGACGTGCTGGCTCCCAGCTGTGAGATGCTGCCGTTTCCGATCGGAGAAATGCACAAGTTCTGGCCGCAGATCCTGCAGCCGGAGGGCAGAATCCATTTTGCGGGGACCTATGCGGACCTCCTCAGTCGCGGCATGGAGTCCTGTATCCGGTCAGCGCAACGGGTGGCCCGGCAGATCAGTCACACCTGACCCAAGGAGCGACGCGAAGCGCGCGGCGGCGCCTTACGCCAGTAGCCGGCGGTAAATCTCCACGTATCTCTCCCCCTGCCTCTCCCAGGAGAAATCCTTCGCCATTCCGTTGCGCACCATCCGTGTCCACTGCGCCGGCTCGGCATGAAGATCGAGCGCGACGTTGAGCGCCCACTCGAGCGCCTCGGAGTCGAAATCCTCGAAGACGATCCCGGTGCCCTCGCCCGTGTCCGGGTTGTAGAGCTCCACCGAATCCGCAAGCCCCCCCGTGCGCCGCACGATCGGCACGGTGCCGTATCGCAGGCTGTACATCTGGTTGAGCCCGCAGGGCTCGTAGCGCGATGGCATGAGGAACATGTCGCAGGCCGCCTCGATCCAGTGCGAGAGCTCATCGTGGTAGCCCTGGCGGAACGCCACCCGCCCCGGGAAGCTGCGCTCGAGCTCGGCAAGAAAGCGCTCGTACTGCGGCTCCCCGCTCCCCAGCGCGACGAAGCCGAGATCCCGCCATTCCAGGACCTGCGGCAGCGAATCGAACATGAGCTCGATGCCCTTCTGCGAGGCGAGCCGGCTGACCATTCCCGCGAGCGGCGTCGTCACGGGGATGGACAGCCCCAGCTGCTCGATGAGCGCGCTCTTCAGTCCCGCCTTGATCGAGAGAGTGTGGGGATCGAAATGCTGCGGCAGATACGGATCGTTGCGCGGATCCCAGACGTGGTAATCGACGCCGTTGAGGATTCCGGTGAGCGCGTTCGCGCGCATGCGCAGCGAGTCCTGCAGACCCATCCCATACTCGTCGGTGCAGATCTCCTTCGCGTGCGTGGGACTGACGGTGGTGATGGCGTCCGCGTACAGAATGCCATGGCGCAATGGATTGATTCTTCCCGCGCGCAGGTCATCCTGATGGAGCAGATAAGTCTTGGGACCGAGCTCCAGGTCCCCGATGGCCGCGGAGCTGAATATGCCCTGATAGCCGATGTTGTGGATCGTCAGCACCGAGCGGGTGCGGGCGAAGAGCGGCTCGCCCTCGAGCAGCGCCTTGAGGAAGAGCGGCCCGAAAGCAGTATGCCAGTCATTGCAGTGCAGGATCTGCGGCGACCAGTGCGAGCGCTGGCAGCTCGCCAGCACCGCGCGCGTGAACGCGAGGAATCTCAGGTGCTCGTCCGGATCGGTCGTGTAGACACCCTCGCGCGCGAACAACGCCGGGCAGTCGACGAGGTAAACCGAAGCGTCGGAGCCCGGAAGCCGGGTCGTCGCCACGGAGAAGACATAATGGCGCGATCCGACCTGCAGCGGCACCTGCTGCAGTCCATCGACCGGCCGCATCGGGAATCGCGCGCGGTCGATCGATGCGTACAGGGGCGTGAAGAGCCGGACCTCGTGACCTGCGCCGGCAAGATGCTTCGCCAGCGAGCCGGCCACATCGGCGAGCCCGCCGGTCTTGGAAAGCGGCGCCACCTCGGCCGACAGCAGGCAGACAGCCAAACTCATGCCGGCCACCGGATTATCATGGAGTCGATGCGACGCTTTCTCATAGGACTCACCCTCACGCTGCTGCTCACCCTCTCGATCGGTATCGGCATCGCCATCGCTCGGTGGCCGGAATGGCGGCATTTGGTCCTGGGACCCCGGTAACCCCCACCCCGGAGTGTCAATCGCCTCGGGTCAAACCCAAGTGCCTGATTCTAAATGATTCTTTGCCCATCGCTCCCGGCTGCGGCGCCGCTCCCTGGTAAACTACCTCCATTCTCCCGCTTCCGACCACCCCCCTACGGGCGTCGTGCGCTACTTCCGGGGCACCTTCAGGGCCGCTTTGGCCTGGCACGGAGCGGATGGACGAGTACAGATCATGTCAGCCTCGCCGTACAAACAACTAGAGCAGGAGTTCAAGCGACTCCATGCATTTCGCGGAGCCCTGTCGCTCCTTCGCTGGGACGCCGCCGTCATGATGCCTCGTGGCAGCGCGGATGTGCGCGGCGAGCAGCTTGCCGCGCTGGAAACGGAGCACCACGCGCTGCTCACCGCACCGCGCATCACGCGGCTGCTGGATCGCGCGCAGGTCAATACGCAGGGTCTGCAGGACTGGCAGGTGGCGAATCTGCGCGAGATGCGCCGCCAGCGCGATCACGCCATCGCCACGCCGGTGTCGCTGATTTCCCGCCTCACCCGCGCCACGTCCCGCGCGGAGGTTCGCTGGCTCGAGGCGCGTCAGCAGGGCAAGTTCGAGCTCTTCGCCCCGCATCTGGAAGAGGTCGTGCACCTGGTCCGCGACAAGGCGGCGCTGCTCGGACAGGCGCTGAACCTCGCCCCTTACGATGCGCTCGTGGATGAGTTCAGTCCCGGCATCAACACCGCCGACATCGATGCCATGTTCAAGGGACTCTCACGTCGTCTGCCCTCGCTCATCCGCGAGGCGATCGCCGCTCAGGAAAGCCGGCCGCCCGCGCCACTCAGCGGCAAATTCCCACCCGGCAAGCAGCGCGCGCTCATCGTCGAGGTGATGAAGCAGATCGGCTTTCCGTTCGATCGCGGACGTCTCGACGAGAGTGAGCACCCCTTCACCGAAGGCGTTCCCGGTGACATCCGCGTCACTACGCGTCTCGATCCCAACGATCTGTTCTCGGGTCTGCTCGGCGCTCTGCACGAGACCGGACACGCGATGTACGATCTCGGATTACCGCAGGACTGGCGCGACCAGCCCGTCGGCCGCCACCGTGGCATGGCGCTCGAGGAAAGCCAGTCGCTGCTCACGGAGATGATCATCTGCCGCAGCCGCCCCTTCGTGCGCTATGTACAGCCGCTCATCGTCAAGCACTTCGGCGTCGGTGGCCCGGAATGGGACGTCGAGAACATCTACGACCACCTGACGCGCGTGCAGCGCGGCGTCATTCGCGTGGATGCGGACGAGCTCACCTACCCCTTGCATATCATGCTGCGCTACGAGCTCGAGAAACAGCTGTTGAGCGGCTCGCTGGCGGTGCGGGATCTTCCGGAGGCCTGGAACCAGGGAATGGAGGAGCGCCTGGCCATCCGTCCGGGCAATGACGGCGAAGGCTGTCTGCAGGACGTGCATTGGGCGGTCGGCTCCTTCGGTTATTTCCCCTCGTATGCCCTGGGGGCCGTCATCGCCGCCCAGCTCTATGAGAGCCTGCGCAGCGACGTGCCCGCGCTCGATGAGCAGCTCGCGCATGGTGAGTTCTCGGGGCTGCTCGGCTGGCTACGGAACCACGTGCACGGGCTTGGTGCGAAGGTTCCCGTGCAGGAGCTGCTTCGCGACGCCACCGGCAAACCCCTGTCCGCCTCTTTCTTCATCCGCTACGTCGAGGCGAAATACCTGGAAGCAGCGCCCAGAGAGGCTGCCGCCTAGATGAGGAGGGTCTCGCGCACTCTCGCGCGTCTGCAGGCGCGTCTGCGCGGCGCCGTCGGCAAGGCGATCGAGGATTTCCGCATGATCGCCCCTGGCGACCGTGTGATGGTCTGCCTGTCGGGCGGTAAGGACTCCTACACCCTGCTCGACATCCTGCTCTCGCTCAAGCGCAGCGCGCCGGTCGATTTCGAGCTCCTCGCCGTCAATCTCGATCAGAAGCAGCCCGGGTTTCCCGGGCACGTCCTCCCCGAGTACCTGAGCGCCCTCGGCGTGCCCTTCCGAATCCTCGAGCAGGACACGTACAGCGTCGTCAGAAGGGTGATCCCCGAAGGCCGCACACTCTGTGGCCTGTGCTCCCGGTTGCGTCGCGGCGCGTTGTACCGCTTCGCGTCCGAGAACGGCATCACCAAGATCGCTCTCGGCCACCACCGCGACGATATCGTCGAGACGCTGTTCCTCAATCTTTTCTTTGGCGGCCGCCTCAAAGCGATGGCCCCGAAGCTGCTCTCCGAGGATGGCCGCCACATCGTCATCCGTCCACTCGCGTACGTCGCCGAGCGCGATATCGAGCGCTACGCCCGCGGTCGCCAATTTCCCATCATTCCCTGCAAGCTCTGCGGCTCGCAGGACAACCTGCAGCGCGTGGCGATCAAGAAAATGCTTGCCACCTGGGAGCGCGCCCACCCTGGCCGCACCGAGAGCATCTTCTGCGCCCTGCGTCACGTCGAGCTCGGGCACCTCGCCGACCCCCGGCATTTCGATTTCGCCGCGCTCGAAGCGCAGCGGCTCGCAAAGCCCTCCAGCCACAGCTCACCCGGGCGGGTTGGGGCCATGACCATGGACGAAGAGGACACTTTGATCGAGGCTGTGGCGAGCAACGCATAATCGGCCATGGATGTCGCGCCCCCTCTGCCCAACACCTACTGGGCTCTTCCCGGTCTGCTCCTCGCCGGCGAGCACCCCGGCGGAACCACTCCCGACGCCACTCGCCAGCGCCTCAGCCAGCTTCTGGCCACCGGTATCGAGTGCTTCCTCGACCTGACACATCCCATCGAGACCGATCCCTACGATCAGGAGCTCCCTTTCCACGTCGAGTACCTGCGCAAGCCCATCCGCGACCACGGCCTCCCCGAAAAGCGCGAGCACATGATCGAGATCCTCGATTGCCTGCACGATGCGCTGCAGTCGGGCCGGCCAACTTACGTCCACTGCCGCGCCGGCATCGGCCGCACCGGCATGGTGATCGGCTGTCTGCTCGCCGAGCGGGGCCTCACCGGCGAGCAGGCGCTCGATGAGCTCGCCAGGGTCTGGCAGCAATGCGAGCGCTCCAAGTTCTGGCCGAGCGTCCCGGAGACCGAAGCGCAGACCGAGTATGTCCGACAGTGGTCGCGACCCTCGAATGCGGCGCGCCGGACTCGACCGAGCTCCTCCCTCGCGACGGAAGCAGCCCCCGTGGATCCCCTGCTGGATCCCGGTACGCTCGCCGCCGCCAGGCGCTTGCGTGAGCGGTTCCTCGGCGCTCTGCTCGGACTTGCCATCGGGGATGCCGTAGCCGCCCCGACCCAGTACCGCCGCCCCGGCAGTTACACACCCGTGGGCGATCTGGTCGGCGGCGGTCCGTTTGCCTTGCCCCGAGGCGGCTGGAGCGATGACACCGCGATGGCCCTCTGTCTGGCGGACAGCCTGCTTGCCACGAGCGGATTCGATGCTCGCGACCAGGTCGAGCGCTATCGACGGTGGCAGCGCGAGGGCTATCTTTCCGCGACCGGTCAGTGCCTCGGCATCACGGCGAGCACCGCCCGCGCCCTGGCGATGTCGCAGTGGCGCCGCCAGCTTTTCTCCGGCTCGCACGCGCCCGACCGACTCGATCCGGAGCCGCTCTCGCGCGTCGCTCCCGTGGTCATGTTCTTCTTCGCCGCGGAAGAGGAGGCTGTGCAGCTCGCCAGCGATGCCGCCCGCACGACCTGCCAGGCACCTGCCGTCCTCGCCGCCTGTCGCGACCTCGCACGAGCCCTTTTTCTCGCGCTTTCCGGCGAGCCGAAGACGCGCATTCTCGCTCCCTGGGCTGCCCCCGGGGAGCCGCGAGCCAATGGCACCGTGATCGAGGCGCTCGCGATCGCGCTCGAGGCCTTCGCCGCGACCGACACCTTTCGCGGTGCGGTGCTCCATGCGGCCAATCGGGGCGGGAATTCGGATGTGGCCGCCGCCGCCTGCGGGCAGCTTGCCGGCGCGTTCTACGGCGCCAGCGCGATCCCCGTCCCCTGGCGCGAGGGTCTGCTGCAGCGCACGCTCATCGAGACGTATGCGGACCGGCTTCTGGAGCATTATCTGCTCGCGATCGAATGAGCCGAGGTGGCGAGCCCGACCGGTCCCTTCAGACGCGCACCACGAAGCCGGACACGTGATTGGGAAACGGGTAGGCTTCGAGGCCTGTGGCCTCGCAGCGCAATCGCACCCTCCGGCGCAACCTCGCCTGGACTCGTCTGAGTGACGAGAAGCTGCTCGGCCTGCGTTTCTGCGATCTCGGCCTGCGACTTCCGGGCTCGCGCATCGAGCGGCGCGTCCGGCGGCTGCACGCGGAGCTGCAAGCGCGCGGCATCCACTTCCATCCGCACGTGTGGCTCTCGGAAGAGTGGTTCTCGCCGGATGGCGTGCCCGGCATCGCGATACCGTTCTATCTCGCGCACCCGCGTCTCGAGCGTCTCGAGCGGCGCATCATGCGGGAAGCGGAGGGCGGCAATACACGCTGGTTCATGCGTATCCTGCGTCACGAGGCAGGACACGCGCTCGACAATGCGTACCGGCTGCGTCGGCGCAAGCGCTGGCGCGAGGTCTTTGGTCCCGCCTCGCTGCAGTATCCCGCGCGATACAAGGCGCGGCCCGGCAGCCGCCGCTACGTGCATCATCTTGGAGAGTGGTACGCGCAGTCGCACCCGACGGAGGATTTCGCCGAGACTTTCGCCGTCTGGCTGACGCCCCGCTCGGGCTGGCGCAAGAGCTACGCCCACTGGCCGGCATTCCACAAGCTGAGCGCGGTCGATGAGTTGATGGCGGGGGTGCGGGGGCGCCGCCCCTCGGTCCGCAACCGTATCCGCATCGAGCCCCTCGAGACCAACACCCGTACCCTGGCGCAGCACTATCGTCGCAAGCTCGCCCGCCAGCAGCTCTACCGCCGCGGCCTCGCCGACGAGTTCCTGCGCAGGCTGTTTGTACCCCCTCCGATGCGCCGCGGCACCACGCGCGCGGCGACGCTGCTGCGTGCCCATCGCAAGTCGCTGATCGGGTCGGTATCGCGCGAGCTGAAGCTCGAGCGTTATAGTGTGCAGCAGATCGTCCGCATGCTCATCGAGCGCAGTGAGACCTTGAAGCTCTACGTCCGCGGCAATCGTCGCGATGCTCTGCGCAGCGCCCGCTGGCTGCTCGAGCGGCTCGCGAGCCTCTATGGGCAAGGTGAGACCCCGCACCTGCCCTTATGAGAAAGCTGCGCACGCTCGTCGTCGTGCACGCGAGCCTGGTGCCACCGGAATCTCTCGACGGCCATAGCGCGAAGGAAATCGAGGAATGGCGCACCGAATACGATGTCATGAGCACTCTGCGCGCGAGCGGACACGATGTCCGCTGCCTCGGCGTACTCGACAGCCTGACCGAGATGCGAACCAGCATCGCCGATTGGAAGCCTGACATCGTCTTCAACCTGCTCGAGGAATTCAACGGCATCGTCACCTACGATCAGCACGTCGTCGCCTTTCTCGAGCTGCTGCGCCAGCCCTACACCGGCTGCAATCCCCGCGGGCTCCTGCTCTCGCGCGACAAGCCTCTTTGCAAACAGCTGCTCGCCTTCCATCGCATTCCGACGCCGCAGTTCGCCGTTTTCCAGCGCGGCCGTCGAATTCACGTGCCGCGCAAGCTCCGCTTCCCGTTGTTCGTGAAATCGACCGTCGAGGACGCCTCGCTCGGCATCGCGCAGGCTTCCGTGGTGGAGGATGCCGCGCGCCTGAAGGAGCGCATCGGGTTCGTCCACGAGCAGATCGGCTCCGACGCCCTGGTCGAGGAGTACATCGAGGGGCGGGAGCTCTACGTCGGTGTCATGGGTAACGACCGGCTGACGCGGCTGCCCGTATGGGAGATGGTGTTCGGCTCGATGCCCGATACGCTGGCCGCCATCGCCACCCGCAAGGTCAAATGGGACAAGCGATATCAAGCCAAGTACGGCATCAGCACTCGCGCCGCGGAGGATCTCGCTCCGGCAGTGCTCGCGCGCCTGGACAAGCTCTCTCGTCGCATCTACCGGGCGCTCGGCCTCTCGGGCTACGCGCGCATGGACTTCAGGGCGACGGCGAACGGCGAGATCTATGCGCTCGAAGCCAACGCCAATCCCAACCTGGAGGCGGCCGAGGACTTCGCCGAGTCAGCGCGCGCGGCAGGCGTCGACTATCCGGAGCTGCTCGAGCGTCTGATGTCGTTGGGGAAGTCCTATCGGGCGGAGTGGCGGGCGACTTATGGGTGAGCGCGGCTGCCTTTGTCGAGGACACTTAACGTGTCCTCGACCCGCGCGAACGCCCGCGCGGGACAGCGCGGGCCGGGTGCGCTGCCGCCAGGGATGGCCACTGTTGCGGCTCTCTTACTTCCCTACCTCATCCCCTTCGATCGTCCACGGCTCCGCCTTGGCGGCGGCCAGCCACGATTGCAGTGCCGCATCCTCCAGCGCCGCCGCCATGTACCATCGCGCCGTCTCCGACACGCGCGCGCCGTAGGTGTTGAAGCGCAGGACCACCGGCGCATACATCGCATCGGCGACGGAGTACTCCCCGAAGAGCCACGGACCTGCGGCGCCGAAGCGCCGCCGGCAGTCGTTCCAGATCTCCTCGACCCGGTCGATGTCCGATTCCAGCCCCGGCGTGAGGACGGTGCGGCGATTGCGCGCGCGAGCATTCATCGGCCATTCCAGGCGCAGGTTGACGAAGCCGGAGTGCATCTCCGCGCAGACCGATCGCGCGACCGCGCGGGCGCGCACCTCACTCGGCCACCCGCGCCCGCTGAGCTCGGCCACGTACTCGCAGATCGCAAGGGAGTCCCACACGCGAAGCTCCCCGTCGAGCAGCACGGGCACCCGCCCGCTCGGGCCGTATGTCTCAATTTCGTCCTTCGTCGTCGGCGTGTCCAGCCGGATGAGCATCTCGCGGAACTCGACTCCGAGGCGCTTCATCAGCATCCACGGGCGCAGCGACCAGGACGAGTAGTTCCTGTTGCCGATGACCAGGGTCAGATCCGACATGGAGTGGTACCCTCCGCAGCATGACGACCGCCACCTCGAGCTTCGGCCACGCCGCATCCGGGGCAGTCACGCTTCGCGCCATCCGCGCGATCGCCTTCGACCTCGATAATACACTGTGGGATGTTGGTCCGGTGATTCTCCGCGCCGAGCAATGCCTGCACGGGTGGTTGCGCGAGCACTGCCCACGGATCACCGAGCGGGTATCGATCGAGCAGATGCGCGCCGCGCGCGAGCGGCTTGCGCGAGCCGAGCCTCACAACGCGCACGACTTCACCTACCTGCGCATCACCGCGCTCGCGGCGCACGCGCGCGAATGCGGCTACGAGGAAGAAGTGGCCGAGCGCGCTTTCCAGGTCTTCTTTGCCGCGCGCAACCAGTTGCGGCCTTATGCCGACGTCCGGCCCGCGCTCGAGCGGCTGAGTGCGCGCTACGCGCTTGCGTCCCTGAGCAACGGCAACGCCGATCTTCAGCTGATCGGACTTGCGCCGCTTTTCAGCGTTTCGCTGAACGCGCGCCAGATCGGCGTCGCCAAGCCCCATCCCCGCTGCTTCCAGCACCTGACGCGCGATCTTCGGCTCGATCCCTGCGAGGTCCTCTACGTCGGCGATGATCCTTGCCTCGATGTCGAGGCCGCCCGCGCCGCGGGGTTGCGCACCGCCTGGATGAACCGTGGCGAGGCGCGCTGGGCGCCGAACCTCGAGCCGGCCGACGTCGATGTGACCGATTGCCTGCAGCTTGCCGAGCTGTTAGCACTCGATTCCCTCAGCTGCCAAACCTGAACGCCGAATAAATAGCACCCCGTCCCTGCTTCATGCGCCGCATCGGAGCAGTGCGTCACGGAACTCGACCATTATGTGAGGTGAACTTTAGGCGAGGGCTGCCGTTTAATTCCTTGGGAGAGGCGCTCAGGAGGTCTGTCACTGCCATGTCTGACATTCACTCATCCACACGGGTACAACCAGTTGCCAACCTGAAGGAATACTTCAAGGATGCCCTGCACGGCGCGCTCGCGAGTCTGCGGCTCTCGGTCGAGGATCAGACCGAGCACTACGTCGTCAACCTGCTGACCTTGTTCGCCCGCTCCGAGGCTCTGTTCGACCGCACGCCGGAGGGACCGAGAGTCAGGCCGCTCGTCGTCATGCTGTCGGAGGCGCTCGAGGCGCGCTCCACCGATGACCGCAACCGCAATCTCCAGCGACTGGGTGATGTGTCGCTGTTCATCGCCGGCTTCTTCGCGCAGAGCTTCGCGCGCAAGCTGATCGACATCGACTATCACATCGCCATGGGCGGGCGCGCCTACGGTGTGCTCGCCGAATCGCTTGCGCGCGGCAAGCGCCGGGTGCTCGGCAACGTGTTCGCGGAGCTCTCGGAGAAATTCCAACCGATGGTCGATGCGCTCAACGAGCTCGCCGAGAGCGCCCACGCGCATTCGGCCAAGGACATCCTGCGGCTCTATGAGATCTGGCTGAAGACCGGAAGTCGCCGCAGCTATGCGCTCCTGAAGCGCCTCGGTGTCGATCCGACCGCCGCCGGCGGCACCCAGCTCACCCACTGAACCCATGATCCTGACGCAGTTGCAGCAGCTCATCGGCAGCATATACGACGTGAGCATCTCTCACGATGTCTATGACTTCCTGGTTACCGACCGCGGTCGATTGCCGGCGGCGGTCCGCGGCCGGGTATCCGAGGAGGATCTCATCGTCGCGCAGCCGGCGCCGACTGCGAACGAAGCGGCAATCTCGCTCTATCTCGATCCCGATCTGTTGGAGAGGCTGCGCCGCGAGGACCCCATGGTGCGTCTTCACGAGCGCAACGTCGCGGACTACTGGACCGCGCTCGAGGGCGTAAGTCACTTTCTCTACCTCGCCTGGAACGCCGGCCACGATCGCCCGGTCTCGATCCTCGAGCTCGAGATGCAGGCGGAAGTCGACAAGTATGTCGCCAGCTACTGGCTGCTGCGTCGCCAGCTACCCGGCCGCTTTCCCGCGGAGCTGTGCCGCATCCTCTTCGAGCGCACGCGCATCGATCCGCGTCTGGCCGGGGATCGCGAGGACCTGTACAGGGAAGCGAGCCGCTACGCGCAGAAGTTCTGCCGCCGTCTGGAACGGTCGCTGCGCCGCACCGGCAGCGGTACCGAAGGGGAGGTGCTCGCCGAGCTGCGCCGCTTCTACCGCTTCAGCAACGCGCGCAAGCTCGCGCACATCGAGCGGTCCGCTTGATCGTCAAGTGAGGGCGCGGCTGCCGGCGCGAAACAGCCGGTCAAGTCGGGCGGCTATTGCTCTTCGCCGTCGCCGTCGATGCGCTTGCGCTCTTCGAGATCGCGCATCAGCTTGATCCACTCCGACAGCTTGCGCAGGTCCGTGCGGGTCGTGTTGCCGGTCTTGCGCACCACACCGGCCCCACTCGCGTACGGGTCGCAGGATCCGGCCTCCGTTTCCACCTGCAGCTCACCGCTGATCTCGAGCCTGGGACGCGCGACCATTTCCGCGGGCGCATCCACCCACTCGACGTAGGCGTTTCCGCGCTCGTCGTGGCGGACACGGGAGAGTCGGCGGCGCTCGCCGGTGCTGTCCTGCCGGCGTTCCTCCGCGCCTGCGATCTTTTTTGTACTGGCGTCCAAGGAGTGAGATGAGAACGGCAATCCGCAGTTGCGGACGTATGAACCTTAACAATGCGCTTGGGGGACCCGCTGAGATATCCGTCACGGATCAGGGTGCGGCGGGCGAGTTATGTCCGCGCGAGCGGACATAACGCGCCCGCATGAGACCGAGGGCCGTCTTGCCGTCGCGGAGCTCGCCGTTGGCCGCCCACTCGCATGCCTCGGCGAAGGGCACCCAGTGCACCTCGATGACCTCCGCCCGCTCGTGGGCGATCGCGGCCGGCTCGATCTGCGTCGCGAGAAAGAGGTGCAGCACCTCGGTGAATACACCGGGTGAGCTCATGTAGGAGCCGAGGCTGCGCCAGGTGCGGGCGCTGACACCGGCTTCCTCGATGAGCTCGCGTTGCGCGGTGGCGAGCGGCGGCTCGTCCGGCTCGAGCTTGCCGGCGGGCAGCTCCCACATCCAGCCCTCGGCGACGTAGCGATACTGCTTCAACAGGCAAACACGCTCCTGAGCGTCGATCGCGACTGCCGCCGCGCCACCGGGATGGTGGACGACCTCGAGCACTGCGACGTGGCCGTTCGGCAGCCGCACCTCATCGGTGGTGACCGTGATGATTCGCCCGCGAAAGTGCTCGCTCCGCTTCTGCGGCTTCATATCCTCCAAAGCGTACCACGGTTACATTTTGCAAAAGCGGTGACGCTCCGGTAGCGTAAACTCGTAGCCCCTTCCGGCGACGAGCGCCAAACGCAAACTAAGAGGAGACCTCGCGCATTGAAAGAGAGACCGAAGGAGCGTCCTGCCGTGTTCCTGCACGGTGGCTGGCGCTGTGCAAGCACCTACGTGTGGAGCCGCTTTCGCGAGCTGCCGTCAACAGCGTGTTTTTTCGAGCCGTTCGACGAGCGCCTGGCGCGATGCACACCCAAGCGCATCCGGCGCGATACCGCGGGATCCTGGCAGTCACGGCACCCCCGGCTGCGGGCGCCTTACCGGCAGGAGTACCTGCCGCTGCTCAGATTCGGGCTGAAAGGCGTGCGCGGCTATCGCGAGCGGTTCGCTCTGGCACGGTACTTCCCGCCGCAGGGCCGTGTGCATCCGGAGGCGATGTATCTCTCGCGGCTCCTGCGACAGGCGCAGGCCGATGGCAATCAGGCCGTGCTCGGATTCTCCAGATCGCTGGCGCGCGCGGCGGCGCTCAAGGATTCAATGGGCGGATATCACATCGTGGTCCGCCGCCGGCCGCTGCAGCAATGGCTTTCGTTCCGCAGCTATCGCGAGCGATTGCCTCGTCAGTATTTCGAGCTGTGTCACTTCCTCGTGCTCGCCATCGCGCCCGCGGACTCTCCCGCCGCCCGCTTCGCCCGCCACCTCGGGTTGCCTCGGCCGTCGCGCCTGCTCGGAGGGCTGGACCGACAGCTTCGCGCTCTGCATGCGGCGATACACCCCTGGAACGATGAGCTCTCGTATAGAGCTTTCATGGCGGTCTCCCTGTTGTCTCACTCCGCGGCGGCGCCGGCGGCCGATTTGATGCTGGACGTCGACCGGCTCGGCCGCTCGAGCGCATATCGAGAGGCGGTGCGCGCAAAGATATCGGCCGACACGGGGCTCGAGCTCGACTTCAGCGACTGCAAGCCTCCCAACCACGACACCGCCTCGATTGCGGTGAACTTCGCGGCCCTGGAGGAGGAAGTACGGGAGCGTCTGGACGCGTTCGGGGCGGAGCTCGATGCGACCGTGCTGCCCGCTCGCGCCACGGGACGGTGAGGCTGCCGCGGCTCGCGGCCGCACCGGCTGCGGGCGCACCTGCCGGGCGTGTGACATCAGTCAGTGACATCGGGTCACCTGATTCCGTATAGTCCCCGGCCGTCATGTCGACGGCGTCACATCTGGCGAAGCTCAACGGCCCGCAACGCAAGGCCGTGACCTTTGGCGAGCCGCTGCCGGAGGGTGCCGGCCAACCCAAGGGATTCAAATCCGGGCCGCTGCTGATCGTGGCGGGGGCGGGCACCGGCAAGACCGACACCCTTGCCCATCGCGTCGCGCATCTCGTCATCAGCGGCGTGGACCCTGCGCGCATCCTGATGCTGACCTTCACGCGCCGCGCCGCGACGGAGATGCGCCGACGCGCCTACGAGCTCGCCAGGTCGGCTCTCAACGAGAGCCTGGGCGGGGTGAGTCAGAGCATCCTGCAGCGGATGAGCTGGACGGGCACTTTCCACTCCGTCGGCAACCGCCTGCTGCGTCATTATGCCCGACACCTGAAGCTCGACCCGCAGTTCAGCGTCCTCGATCGCGGCGACTCGGCCGACCTCATCGATGAGGTGCGCCAGGAGCTCGGTCTCGCCCAGAAGGAGCAGCGCTTCCCGCGTAAGGACACCTGCCTCCAGATCTACTCCCATCGCGTCAACACGCAGCGTCCTTTGAAGGAGTCGCTCGAGACGCAATTCCCCTGGTGCGCGCAGTGGGAGCCGGACCTGACGCGGCTATACCGCGCATACGTCGAGCGCAAGCAGCGCGCGAGCCTGCTCGACTACGACGATCTTCTGCTCTACTGGCACATCATGATGTCCCATCCGCGGCTCGCCGCGCACGTGGGCGGTCACTTCGATCATGTGCTGGTGGATGAATACCAGGATACCAACAGGCTTCAGGCGGAGATCCTCCATGCGCTGAAACCGGATGGAGCCGGACTCGCCGTCGTGGGCGACGATGCGCAGGCCATCTACTCCTTCCGCGCCGCCGCGGTGGAGAACATCCTCGGGTTCCCCGAGCGCTTCACGCCGCGGGCGGAGGTGGTCACGCTCGCCCAGAACTACCGCTCCACCCAGCAGGTGCTCGATGTCGCCAACGCCGTGATCGCGGATGCGCCGCGCCAGCACCGCAAGCACCTGCTGTCGACCCGCGGCGAAGGACCGCGCCCGCGCCTGGTGACCGTGGAGGATCTGCAGGCCCAGGCGGAGTGCGTGTGTGGCGAGATACTGAAGCGCCGCGAAGCCAACGTGCCCTTGAGAAAGCAGGCGGTGCTGTTTCGCTCCTCGACTCACAGCGATGTCCTCGAGGTCGAGCTCGGACGGCGGCAGATTCCGTTCGTAAAGTATGGCGGCCTGAAGTTCCTGGAGGCCGGCCACATCAAGGATCTTCTCGCGGTGCTGCGCTGGGCCGACAACCCGCGCAACGGCCTCGCGGCCTTCCGCACCCTGCAGCTCCTGCCTGGGATGGGGCCCGCCAACGCACGGCGTGCGCTCGAGCATTTCGAGTCGAACGGCTCATCTTTCAGCTCATTACAGAGCTTCAGCCCGCCGCCGGGGCTCGGGGCTCAGGACTGGCGCAGGCTCGTAGAGCTCCTCGTCGCGCTCGCCGACCCGCAGCGCCCGTGGCCGGGACAGGTCCATCTCGCGCGGGAATGGTATCGCCCGCACTTCGAGCGCCAATACGAGCACTCACACACGCGGCTCGGCGATCTCGATCAGCTCGAGCTGCTCTCCGGCCAGTACCCCTCGCGCGAGCGCTTCCTGACCGAGCTTACCCTCGATCCACCGAACGCCACCGGCGACCTCGCCGGCCGGCCGGCGCTCGATGAGGATTACCTCGTCCTCTCCACCATCCACTCCGCCAAAGGCATGGAGTGGGACACCGTGTATCTTTTGAATGTGGTGGACGGCAGCTTCCCCTCCGAGTTCTCGACTGGAAAGCCGGAGCTCATCGAGGAAGAGCGGCGGCTGCTTTATGTCGGCCTCACCCGCGCCCAGAACGACCTGCTGCTGCTCGCTCCGCTCAAGTTCCACCTGACGACTCAACATCGCCTCGGCGATGCGCACGTCTATGGCGGCCGAAGCCGCTTCCTGACCGAGAAGGTGCTCAAGACACTCGAGCCCACCGCCTTCCACAGCTCGAGCTCCACCGGGGAAACCGCCCTCAAGCCGGAAAGCGAGGACACCGCCCTCGACGTGGGTGCGCGCCTGAAGGAGATGTGGTGACGGCGGGGGGACAGCCTGACTAATTGCCGGGTTTCACGAACTTCAGCGTAAACCGATCGCTCTCGCCGATGGCCGCGTACTTGGCGCGATCGAAGTTTCCCAGCCGGTAATCGGGCGCCAGCGTCCACACCCCGCACGGATACTTCTTCGTATCCTTCGGGTTGGCGTTGACCTCCGAGGTCGCAACCAGCCTGAATCCGGCCGCCTCGATCAGCCGGATCGCATAATCCTGCCGGACGTAGCCGTTCTTGGCCCGCGGGTCTTGCGGCAGCTTCGGATCGCCGCGGTTGTCCACGACTCCGAACACCCCGCCCGGTGCCAGCGCGCGATAGATCGTCATGAGGACCTGCGGTGCATCGCCGAGCGCCATCCACTCGTGCAGATCACGGAAGCTCAGCACCAAGTTCACCGATCCGGGCGGTAGCACATCGCGCCCATCGAGCGGGAAGGTCACCACCCTCACGCGTCCATAGAGATCCGGCCGCGAGGCGAGCAGCTGGCGGTACCGGGCAAGCCGCGCCTGTATAAAGCGGCTCCCCGGGTCCGGCGCCATCAACCCGGCATAGTATTGGCCTTGCGCGCGCACCAGTGGCGCGATGATCTTGGTGTACCAACCTGACTCAGGCCACGACTGCAACACCCGGGTCTGGGAACGGATGCCGAAGAAGAGCAGGGTTTCCTTCGGGTGGCGGGAGCCATCGCGGGCGCGGTCCGCCGCCGTGCGCTGGTTGCCCCCCAGGATGCCATCGAGCGCACTGGCCGTTGTCTCCCGGCCGCTCGTGGTCACGCAGCCGGCGACCAACGCGGTACCGGCGAGCACGGACGCCAGGACGAGCACGGGCCCGACGGTTTTCAGCTGCAGGCGCATGCCGTCATTCTATCGATCCTGGCGATTTTGCGGCCAGGCAAAAAAAACCCCGCCGAAGCGGGGCTTGTGTCAAACGCGTAACGGACGCTGCTTTCAGCGACGGAAAGGGCCACCGCCCTGCCGCGCGCGCGGTGCGCGCTCCTGCGCTTCATTGACCCGCAATGCCCGGCCGTTCATCTGAAAGCCGTTCAGGGCCTGGATCGCCCCCTGGGCCTCGCTCTGCGACATTTCGACGAAACCGAAGCCGCGCGGTCTGCCGGTTTCGCGGTCATTGATGAGCTTGACCGATTCCACCTTGCCGTGACGCTCGAACAGCGTTTTCACGTCCTGCTCGGTGGCATTGAAGGGCAGATTGCCCACATAGATCGTCGTCATCCGGAGGTCTCTCTTCGCAATGGGCACAGCGGCGAGCCGCATGAGGCGCTCGCATGTGCCGCGTGATCATGGATTAGGTGACGGGGAGGTAACTTGAAAGAAACAGCGGAACTCAAGCGTACTGATCCCTGGAGGGATACCAACGGGATGCTACTCCCGGTTTTTGCCCTTGGCAAACACCGGTTGTAGTAATCTCGCAACAGCGATTTGCGCAGCCAAGCCAGTCGGATCTCGCAGAGGAGCGGCCCGGAGCCGCCGCCTCACTTGCTTTCTGAAGGCGCTCGCGGCAGGGTCAGCGGGTCACCGGCCGGCTCCAGATACGCGTACCCATTGAGCTCGCTCTCGTAAAAGCGCTTGAGCATCTGGCTTTCCGCGATGGTCATGCGCCCGTCCCGGATGGCGCGTTCGCAGTCCCGGGCGAGGGCGGGGTAGAGCTCCGCCACGTCGTATTCCATGTACTCGAGCACCTTGTTGGCGGTATCACCCTTCACGATCTCCTCGATCCACCAGCCCCCCTCGTCATGGAGCCGCACG
Organism: Steroidobacteraceae bacterium; assembly: GCA_049579785.1. Classification (GTDB taxonomy): domain Bacteria; phylum Pseudomonadota; class Gammaproteobacteria; order Steroidobacterales; family Steroidobacteraceae; genus 13-2-20CM-66-19. The sequence goes on along the minus strand of JBAUOO010000085.1, from coordinate 21,345 downwards.
TGCACCACGTGCGTATCGCCGAACAGGTTGTGCAGGTCCCCCAGGGTTTCCTGGTAGGCGCCCACCAGGAAGGCGGCGAGGTAGTACTTGTCTGTCGGCTTCAGCTCGTGCAGCTCCAGGGTGCGCTTGACGTCCCGCAGCGACACGAAATGGTCGATCTTGCCGTCCGAGTCGCACGTGATGTCCGCCAGCACCCCGGTCCGTGAGGGCCGCTCATCCAGCCGGTGGATGGGCATGATCGGGAAGAGCTGGTCGATCGCCCAGCTGTCGGGCAGCGACTGGAACACCGAGAAATTGCAGAAATAGATATCCGAGAGGATCGACTCCAGGCCTTCGAGCTCCTCCGGCAGCCGCTCGAGCCGGCGGCAGCAGTCCCGTACCCGGGCGCACGTCGCCCAGAACAGCCGCTCCGCCAGAGCCCGGAACTCCAGCGACAGCAGCCCCAGGTTGAACATCTGCAGCACCTGGTCCCGTGCCGTCAGCGCATCGTGGTAGCACTCGACCAGCCGCCGCTCGCTCACGGAGCGGAATGCCTCGAACAGATCCCGCACCGGCTGCGGCGGCTCCTCCTCTCCCCCGTAGTCCTCGTCCTCCCGGCCCGTTACCCGGAACTTATCGAGCGCCGAGGAGCCGAGCACATCGAACACCAGCACGCTGTGATACGCGGCGATTGCCCTGCCGGACTCGCTGATGATCATCGGGTGCGGGATGTCGCGCGCGTCGCACACGCTCGCGATCCGGTAGACGACATCACTCGCGTACTCATTGAGCGTGTAGTTCATCGATGAGGAGTAGTTCGTGCCGCTGCCGTCGTAGTCGACACCGAGGCCGCCTCCCACATCGATGTACTGCAGCCCCGCGCCCATGAGCTTCAGTTCCGCATAGACGTGCGCCAGCTCGTTGATCGCGTCCTTCACGCGGCGGATGTCCTGCAGCTGGCTGCCCGGGTGGCAGTGCACGAGCTGCAGGCAATCCAGCATTCCCCGCGCCTTGAGCGTCCCGAACAGCTCGATGATCTCGGTGATGAAGAGGCCGAATTTCGATTTCTCGCCCGCCGACTCCCGCCAGCGACCCGAGCCCTCGGTGAAGAGCTTAACGCGCACACCGATGCGCGGTCGTACCTGGTAGCGGTCGGCGTGCTTCAGGATGAGTCCGAGCTCATCGAAGTTCTCCACCACCGGGATGATGGTGCGCCCGAGCTTGGTGGCGAGCGTCACCGCTTCGATGTAGCTGTCATCCTTGAAACCGTTGCAGATGATGAGACGCTCGGGGGCGTTCTCCGTCATCGCCATCACCGCGAGGAGCTCGGGCTTGGAGCCGACCTCGAGGCCGAAGCCGAACTCCTTGCCGTACCGGTAGACCTCCTCGACGACGAGGCGCTGCTGGTTCACTTTGATGGGAAAGACCGCGGTGTAGAGGTTCTTGTACTCGTTCTCCGAGATCGCCTGCGCGAAAGCGGCGTGCATGTGTTTCAGGCGATGCGCCAGGATGTCGGAGAAGCGCACCACCACGGGGGTGGTCAGGTCGCGCGCCTCGAGACCCTCGACGACCTCATAGAGATCGATGTCGCGGCCAGGCTGCGCATCCGGCCGCACCACCACGTGCCCCGCCGCGTTGATGCCGAAGTAACTCTTGCCCCAGGCATTGACGTGATAGAGCTCCAGGGAGTCCTCGATCCGCCAGGGCTGGGCTGGATTGAACTTGCGCGCGCCGTTCAAGGCGCTCTTCGGGTCTACGGCCACGTGCGAGAATCCGCTGCGTTTCTCATGGAGCTCACTCGGCGCGCAAGATATCAAAACTGTGTGCCGCGCGCGTGGTCTGGTTTCCCGAGCGGCCGGAGGGCCCCGGCCGCTATGCCGTAATGGGTCGCTTCGGATCGCGGATCCACTCACTCCAAGAGCCGGCGTAGAGCCGCGCTCCCTTCAGCCCCGCCACCTCCATTGCGAGCAGATCGTGGCACGCGGTCACGCCCGAGCCGCACATGAGGATTGCCTCATCCGGCGGCACACCCTCGAGCGTTTTGGCGAATCGCTCGCGCAGCGTGCCGCGGTCGAGGAATCGTCCCGCGGCGTCCAGGTTGTCGCTGAAGGGGTGATTGCGCGCGCCGGGGATGTGCCCGGGGACGGGGTCGATCGTCTCGTTGTGGCCCGCGAACCGCTCGGCACTGCGGGCGTCGACCAACACGAGCTCCGCACCGGCGATCTGGCCGGAGGCGATGATGCCCTCGAGCTCGGCGGTGCTCACCACCATGGCCTCATCCGGCCGCGGCTCGAAACGTCGGGCCACGCGGTCCGCGTGCACCTCGTCCCGAGATTCGCCGATGGGCGCCGTGTCGAGCGGCAGCTTCTCCTGCTGCCAGGCGCTCATACCCCCATCGAGCACCGCGACGCGGGTGTGTCCGAGCCAGCGCAGCAGCCACCAGAGCCGCGCGGCATAGCCTCCCGGCCCCTGATCGTACGCAACCACCTGCATCTGCGCATCGATACCCCACTGTCCGAGCCGGGCCGCGAGCGCGCTCACCTCAGGAAGCGGATGCCGGCCCGTGGCCGGGGAGAGCGGTCCAGACAGGTCGCGGTCCAGATGAGCGTAGAGCGCGTGTGGAATGCGCTCGCTCGCGTAGGCCTCGCTGCCCCATTGCGGGCGCGCCAGATCAAAGCGGCAGTCGAGGATGGCGAGGTCCGGATCGTCGAGCCGCGCCGCGAGCTGCCGCGCAGTCATGAGCGTGTCGATGTTCATAGGGATATCCATCCTACGCCGAGCCGTTTCCTGCAGCACATGCTCGCCCGCCAACGGTCCCGCGGCGGGAGGGCCAACGCCGTCCAAATCGCTCCCGACGCCTGTCCGGACCCGACGAGCTCGCGCCAGCCGCGTGGTCAAGAGCTACAATTCTCACGATGGCGATTGACATCTATTGGGGCAGCGGCAGCCCTTACGCTTGGCGGGTGCTGCTCGCACTCGAATACAAGCGGCTGCCCTACACGAGCCACCTCCTGCAGTTCTCGAAGCAGGAGCACAAATCGCCGCAGATGCTGCATCTCAATCCCCGGGGCCGGGTACCCGTCCTCAAGGACGGCGATTACGTCTGCTTCGAGTCGCTCGCCATACTCTACTACCTCGATTTGAAATATCCCGCCCCGCCGATCTTCGGCGGCAGTCCCGAGGAAGCCGGCACCATCATGCGGGTCATCTGCGAGTACCAGGCCTACATCGAGCCACACCTCTCGCGAATCGTCGACGCGGTGTTCTCCAGGAGCGCCGACCTGCGCAGTGACGACATCACTCGCGCGATGCACGCCGCTGCGAGCGAGGCGCGCACCATCGAGGGCCGTCTGTCGAAGTCCGACTGGGTGGTCGGCGAGAGCTTCTCGGCGGTCGACATGGTGATCTTCCCCGGATTCCAGCTGCTGAAGCGCGCGCTCGAGCGGCCCGAGGCGCGCGAGCTCGCCTCCCGCTTCATGCCCGTGGAGGTTCATTATCCGGCGGTCGGTCGCTGGGTGGCGCGCATCGAGTCTCTCCCGGGTTACGACAGAACGTACCCGCCGCATTGGCGGCGTTGATGCGGTAACCTATCCGGATCATGACCGAGCACAAAATCCACGTAGAGTTTCCCGGCCGCATTCTCATCGTCGGCTTCGGCAGTGTCGGGCAGGGGGTGCTACCCCTCATTCTCCGGCACATCGGCATCACTTCCGAACGCATCACCATCGTGACCGCGGACGACAAGGGAAACGCGGAGGCGCTCAAGTACGGCATCCGCCTCGTCAAGGAGCGTCTCACGCGCGAGAACTACCGCAGGGTGCTCAACCCGCTGCTCGGGCGCGGGGATTTTCTCGTCAACGTCTCCGTGGAGGTCTCGAGCATCGCCCTCGTGAGGCTCTGCTGGGAGAAGGGCGCGATGTATCTGGATACCTGCATCGAGCCCTGGCCGGGCGGCTATACCGACCCGACCGTTGCCGCCGGCCGCCGCACCAACTATGCGCTGCGCGAGGAAGCTCTGGCGCTGCGTCCAGGCAACGCGCGTGCGCCCACCGCGGTGCTCACGCACGGCGCCAACCCGGGGCTCGTGTCGCATTTCGTCAAGCAGGCGCTGCTCAATCTCGCCGCCGACGCCAAGGTGGATGCGGGAAAGCCCGCTTCGCGCGCGGCCTGGGGCGAGCTCGCGCGCCAGCTCGGTGTCAAGGTCATTCACATCGCCGAGCGCGACACCCAGGTCTCGCGCCTGCCGAAGCAGCCCGGCGAATTCGTCAACACCTGGTCCATCGACGGGTTCGTCAGCGAGGGCTCGCAACCGAGCGAGATGGGCTGGGGAACTCACGAGCGCAACTTTCCCCGCGACGGCAAGCGCCACGACTTCGGCTGCATGGCCGCCATCTACCTCATGCAGCCCGGCGCCGGCACGCGCGTGCGCACCTGGACACCGCAGGCCGGTCACTTTCACGGCTTCTGCATCACACATAGCGAGTCGATCTCGATGGCGGACTACCTGACCGTCCGTGACGGAGCGCAGGTCGTGTACCGCCCGACGGTGCATTACGCTTATCACCCGTGCGATGCCGCCGTCATGTCGGTGCACGAGCTGGCGGGGCGCAACTACGTGCAGCAGGAGCGCCAGCGGATCCTTATGGACGACATCGCGAGCGGCATCGACGAGCTCGGCGTTCTGCTCGCGGGGCATAAGAAAAACGCCTACTGGTACGGCTCGCAGCTTTCCATCGACGAGGCACGCAAGCTCGCCCCGTACAACAACGCGACCAGCCTCCAGGTCACGGTCGCGGTGCTTTCGGGCGTCGTGTGGGCGATGGAGAACCCGAACTGCGGCATCGTCGAGCCCGACGAGATCGACTTCAGTCGCAATCTCGAGATCTGCATGCCGTACCTCGGGCCGGTGGTCGGCCGCTACACGGACTGGACGCCGCTGCACGAGCGTGAGCGACTGTTCCCCGAGGACCTCGACAAGACCGACCCGTGGCAGTTCAAAAACGTTCGCGTCGCGTGGTAGTCGCGAGGTAAGCGATCTCTACGATGACGAAGGTGCGGCTGCCGCCAGGCAACTCCACCGTTACTTCATCATCGAGTGCTCGCCGCAGCAGCGCACGGCCGAGGGGCGAGTCCATGCTGATATAGCCCGGCTCGCGGTCGAACTCGTCGGGTCCCACGATGCGGTAGCGGGATTGCGAGCCATCGTCCGACTCCACCGTCACCCAGGCGCCGAAGAACACTTTGTTCCGGTCCGCGGGCGGCTGGTCGACGATCACCATGCCCTCGAGGCGCTTGCGAAGAAAGCGCACGCGCCGGTCGATTTCCCGCAACCGGCGTTTACCATAAATGTATTCGGCGTTCTCGGAGCGGTCCCCTTGAGCTGCCGCCTCCGTCACCGCCTGAGTCACTTTTGGGCGCTCGAGCCGCCAGAGCCGCTCGAGCTCCTCGCGCAGGCGCAGCGCCCCTTCGGGTGTGATGTATTGCGAAGCCGTAGGCGCGGGTGCGCGGAATCGTCCCATGCGGGCGATTCTGTCAAAACACCGATGTTCTGTGGAACCGGTCACGGACTGCACCAGGCGGGATAACTACGCTCTTGCCCGTGGCTACCAAGTACTACACGCACTTCGTGACGGGCAGCCCTCGAGCGCCGACCGCCATGGCCTCGAACGAGTGGAGCGGTGTAGTGGAGCTGCGGCATCCGCTGGAAAGCGGTGGGGGCACGCGCGAGCTTCGGTATCTGCTCGCGCAGAGCTTCGATCTGGATTCGGACGAGATCAAGATCCTGCACTGGGCGCGTTTGCACTGAGAGTCGGTATCCCCTAGCGGACTTCCTTCCCTTCATCGAAAGTCCGCATTTCGAACCCCCGGTCCTCACGGTCCGGGGGTTTTTTTATGTCTCAAAAAGCCGACAGGGCGAGCGGGCTCGCGGGCGCAATGTCATAATCCCAAGACGATGAAGCCCTCCCCCGTCCGCATTGTGGTGGCGGCGTGCCTGTGTCTGGCCGTCGGGGCGTGCGCGCTCTTGCGTGCCCCGCCACGTCCGGTGGCGGCGGTACCCAAGCAGGCACCCGCGGAGCCGCCGGCGCCACTTCCGGTGCAGACAGAGCGTTTCGTGCTGGCGCAGGGACAGGACATCGTGGGCGCCGTGCAGATCGTGAAGGTCCGCAAGGGCGAGACGCTCAGCGACATCGGCAGGCGCTTCAACGTGGGTTTCGGCGAGATGACCCGCGCCAACCCCGACGTCGATCCCTGGCTGCCCAAGCCCGGCACGCCTGTCGTCGTGCCGACGCAGTACATCCTGCCGGATGCTCCGCATGTGGGCATCGTGGTGAACCTCGCCGCGATGCGGCTCTTCTACTTTCCGCCTCACAAGCGCGGCGAGATGCAAGTGCTCATTACCCACCCGGTAGGCATCGGCCGGCGAGGTTGGAAGACACCTCAGGGCGTAACCCACGTGCTCTGGCATGAGAAGAACCCCGTCTGGCACGTGCCACCCTCGATCCGGGTCGAGCACCGCCAGGAGGGCGAGCCCTTGCCCCCCGTGGTGGGTCCTGGTCCTGACAATCCGCTCGGCGACTACGCTTTGCATCTCGGCTGGCCGGGCTACCTGATCCATGGAACCAACAAACCGGTGAGTGTCGGATTGCGTGTCAGTCACGGTTGCGTTCATCTGTTTCCCGAGGACATCGCGCAGATCTACAAGATGGTGCCGAACGGCACCGAGGTGCGTGTCGTGAACCAGCCGTATGTCTTCGGCTGGAGAGACGGACGGCTCTACATGCAGTCCCCGGGACCTCTGCAGGACGACAAGCGTCCCTGGAAGAAGGAGGCGCGGCGGCTGCTCGCGCGTACTCTCACCCGCATGCAGCGCCAGGAGCTGAAGCGGCATGATGAGAAGATCGACTGGAGCCGCGTCACGCAGCTCGTCGACGCTCCCGCCGGCGTGCCCGTGCCAGTGTCCGGCATCGACGAGAGCGCCGGCCAGAACCCGGGCGACGGCCTCACGCAGGTGATCGCCGGCGCGAAGCTGGTGCAGAACACGCTGCCCGCGGGCTCGACCTGGGACGGCAAGACCGACCTGCCCATGAGCGATGCCGAATTCGACAAGATGTTCTCGGGTACCGCCCCGTCGCAGAAGATGCCAGCGGGTCAGACGGGAAGTGCTGATTCCAGCCACGGCGCCGCAGCTGCTCCTGCGCCCAATCGGGCTGGCACGTAGTCCCTGAGCGCTGCGCGCGCCGGTCGCGGAGTGCGCCGACGGCCGCGCACCTGTGGTAAAGTCCCTTGCTACAACAATAATACGGCGGGGATTCACATCAGTGGTTGAACGCGCTGCGCCCGGTCTCGAGCCGGCGCGAAGCCGGACCGAACCGATCATCGCGCGCCTGCCGACCGCGGTGACTGCCTTCGTCGGCCGCACTCTGAAGGGGCCGGTGCAGCGGCCTGTGGCGGTGGCGAGCTTCGCACAATTCCAACAGGTATTCGGCGGCCTGTGGCAGCCCTCGACGCTGTCCTATGCCGTCGAGCAATTCTTCGATCACGGCGGCGGCCGTGCGATCATCGTGCGCGTTGCCAACGGCGCGCGGCCGCCGACGGTCACACTCCCGGCCGGCGCCGGGACGCTGCGGCTCGTCGGCGTCAATCCCGGCTCGAGGGAGTTTCTGCGCGCGTCGGTGGACTACGATGGCATCCCCGAGGGTGATACCGACCACTTCAACCTCGTCATCCAGCGAGTCCGCGCGGCCACCTCCGAGCTGATCGAGGACCAGGAGATCTTCCGCCGAGCGACGCTGCGCCCCGATTCCGGGCGGTGCCTCGTCGATCTTCTGCTGCACTCCCGCCTGGTCCGCATCATGGGGACTCTCCCCGCTCACCGTCCCGATCGCTCCGCACCGGGCCCGGGCGGCTCCGCCATCGGCTACGCCTTCTCCAACCCCGACGGCGACGATGGGGGGCCGCTCAGCAATTACGACATCATCGGATCAGCGGTCACGGGCACCGGACTCTTTGCCCTGAGCGCCGCCGAGGGTTTCAACTTCCTGTGCATCCCTCCGCTCTCGCGCGAGCACGACGTCGGCCTCAGTACGCTGCTGGTCGCGGGACGCTACTGCCGTGAGCGCCATGCAATGCTGATCGTGGACCCGCCTGCCCCCTGGGGCGGCGTGCGGGAGGCCCTCGATGGCATGCGCAGCTGGCCGTTTCGCAGCGATAGCGCGCTGATGTATTACCCCCGGGTGCAGGCACTCGACCGACTCCGAGGTCGACCGGAGAGTTTTGCTTCCTGCGGCGCGGTCGCCGGAATGCTCGCACGCTCGGATGCCCTCTACCCGCTCTGGTCGGCGGCGGACGCTGAAGAGGCGACGCTGCGCCCGGGTATCCGGCCGGCGGTCTCGGTCTCGGACGCCGATCGCCTGCGGCTCGCCCAGGTTGGAATCAATACGCTGTCCGCGCCACGCACGAGCGGGGGCGCAGGCGGCATCCGCGTGGAGGCGCGCACGCTCGCAGCCGGTGGCAGCGGATTCAGCAACTGGAAGTACCTATCGGCGAGACGTCTCGCGCTGTGGGTCGCTTCCAGCGTGGAGCGCGGCACGCGTTGGGTTCTGCTCGAGCAGAATGGTCCGCCCGTCTGGGTGCGCGCGCGCGCGCTCGTCGAGAGCTTTCTCGAAGTGTTGGCCGGGCAAGGCGCATTCGCGGGCGCTGATGCCGGCGATCGCTACTTCGTGATCTGCGACGAGCGGGTCAACCGCCCGGACACCGTCGCCGACGGGCGTGTCAATCTGTTGTTCGGCTTTGCAACGAGCAGGCCGGGCGAGTTCGATACCTGGCTGGTCACTCATCACCCGGCGGCGAGCCGCGTGCGCCCGGTCAGTGTCAACCGGCAAGCCACCTCCCGCCAGCGCGTGGAGTGGGAAATCGAAACCACCATCTTGAAAAAGATGGACTACCCGATCGCCCACCCGGAAACTTCCTCCAAACACAACTGAGTTGGTGGCAGCATCCGCCTGAGCGCCGACGGCGACGCCAGCCACCGCGGCCCGCGAAAGCAGGCGAGCAAGCGGCCCGGGGCCGGCTCGCGCGGCCGCCCCCAGGCCTCCCGGTGCGACCCGGCGGCTTGCGTGTGCCGCAATCGTCCTCGGGGTGGTGCTTGGAAGGCTGTATTATTCACCCGATGAGCCAGGGCGAAGCCAATCCTGTGGCCGATCCCAAATCCGCAGCGACTGCGGAGGGGGTCGTGGCCGGTCGGCACGTCGTTTTCTCGCATGGCAAGGAGAGTGGGCCGTGGGGGCGCAAGATCTCCTCGCTCGCCGAAGTCGCACGCAGCGAGGGCTACGAGGCCCACTCGGTCGATTACCGCGGACTCGAGGACCCGCGACAGCGGGTCGCGCGACTCGTCGACTTCTGTAAGGAGCTGGCGGGCGATCTGGTGCTCGTCGGCTCGAGTCTCGGTGGGTACGTCGCGGTAGCCTCCGCTTCGCTGCTGCACGCGCGCGGGGTCTTTCTGATGGCGCCCGCGCTGTACCTGCCCGGACTGCCGGAGCTGCGGCAGGGGGTGCTCGACTGTCCCGCGACGGTGGTGCACGGATGGCGGGACGATGTCGTTCCCTTCGAGCACAGCGTGCGCTTCTCGCAAGCGTATCGCGCCGCGCTTCACCTGCTGGAAAGCGACCACCAGCTGCACAATCAGATCCGCGTCATCCAGTATCTGTTCGAATACTTCCTGATTGCGCTGGATCTTCCGGCGCTGGCGTTCGAGTAGCAGTCCCACGGGGCCGGCATGAACTGGCTGTTGCATCGCGTGCTCGCGCTGTGGGTGCGATACCGGGTCCTGCCCGAGGACATTACCGTCCGCTTGCACAGCCGCACGGCTGCAGCCTGTTACGTACTCGAGCGGCGCAGCCTCACCGACCTCGCCATCCTGCAGCGCGCCTGCGTGCGCTTGAAGCTTCCCCGCCCGCGCAAGCGACTGCTCGGCGAGTCCTCGGACCTGCGCTCATACTTTTACCTCAGCCGGCCGCGCGGCTTCTGGGACGAGCGCCTCGATCGGCGGCCGCCACCGCAGCTCGGTCAGATGCTGGCGGCGTTGGATGCCAATCCCAGCCTCGACATCGATCTCGTGCCCGTCGCGGTGTATTGGGGACGCGCGCCGCAGCGCGAGGGCTCCTGGTTCCGCCTGCTGCTGGTGGAGAACTGGGCGCTCACCAGCCGCGCGCGCAAATTTCTGCAGGTGCTCTTCAATGGGCGCAACACCCTGGTCGAGCTCGACGAGCCCATCTCGCTGCGCAGCCTCCTCGGCGATGAGATCGGGCTTTCGGTGCGCGGCCGCCGGGTCGCTCGGTCCTTGCGCGCTCTCTATGCCCGTGATCGCGCGGCGCGCATCGGTCCGGACCGCTCTCACCGGCGCACCATCGTCACCCGCGTGCTGCGCACGCGCGCCGTGCGCGCGGCGGTGGCACAGGAAATGCGCGATAAGGCGCTCACGCGGCGCGCGGCGATGCTCCAGGCCCGACGGTATGCGGAAGAGATCGCCGCGAACTATTCGCATGCGTTCGTCCGTTTTCTCGAGCGCCTGCTCGCCTGGCTCTGGAATCGCCTCTATGACGGCGTCGCGGTCGGACACCTGGAGACGCTCGAGCGCCTCGCACAGGGCAACGAGATCGTCTACGTGCCCTGCCACCGCAGTCACATGGACTACCTGCTGCTGTCGTACGTCATCTACGTCAACGGCCACCCGGTGCCGCACATCGCGGCGGGGATCAATCTCAACCTGCCGCTCGTCGGGCGTCTGCTGCGCATGGGCGGCGCCTTTTTCATCCGCCGCAAGTTCCGCGGCAACGGCCTCTACACCGTCGTCTTCATGAAATACCTCGCCGCCATCATGGAGCGGGGCCACTCCATCGAGTACTTCATCGAAGGTGGTCGCAGCCGCACCGGCCGCTTGCTGCAGCCGAAGACCGGCATGCTCTCGATGACCGTGCGCAGCTTTTTGCGCGATCCGGCATGCCCGATTGTGTTTCTGCCGGTGTACTTCGGCTACGAGCGCATCGTCGAAGGCGCCACTTACGTGGGCGAGCTCTCCGGCCAGCCGAAGGAAAAGGAGAGCGTGCTGGGACTTCTGCGCTCACTGGGCAAGCTCCGGGAGCGCTTCGGGCGGGTACACGTCAACCTGGGCGAGCCGGTCGCCCTCGAGGACGTTCTCGACTGCTTTGACAGCGAGTGGCGAGCCCGGACGTTCGAGGACGACGTCCGCGCGCCTTGGATCGGCGCTGCCGTCGAGACCCTGGCCGGCCGGATCATGCGCAATATCAATGCGGCCGCCGCGGTGACGCCGATCAACCTGCTCGCCATCATATTGCTCGCGATGCCGCGGCAGGCTCTCCCGGAAGCGGATCTCGAGCGCCAGATCGACTTCTATCGGGCGCTGCTGCGCGGCTCTCCCAACGGCGGCCGCATCACCATCACCGAATTGAGCGGCGCCGGCATCATCGCCTACGGCGAGGCGATGAAGGTGGTGCAGCGCCAGAAGCACGCGCTTGGCGACATCGTGCGCATGAGCGACGAGAGCGCGGTACTCGCCACCTATTTTCGCAACAACGTGCTGCATCTGTTCGCGATGCCCTCCCTTCTCGCCTGCGTCTTCTCCAGCAATGCGCAAGTGCGGCACGAGGACATTCAGCGTCTCGCCTGGCGCATCTATCCCTATATCGCCGCCGAGCTCTTCTTGCCGTGGACGGAGGACGATCTGCCCGCCGTAGTCGACGGCGTGCTCGAGTGTCTCGCAGACCACGGCCTCATCGAGCGCGCCGACGGCGGGGCCCTCTGGCGCCGGCCGCCCCCCGCTTCCGGGGAGGCGATGCAGCTCGCGGTGCTCGCGCAGGCCACCATCCAGACGATCGAGCGCTACTATCTGGTGATCGCGCAGCTCGTCGCGGCCGGCAGCGGCGAGATCACGCAGTCCGTGCTCGAGGAGCGCTGTCAGCTGAACGCCCAGCGCATCGCTATGCTTTACGGCCTCAATTCGCCCGAGTTTTTCGACCGCTCGCTGTTCGAGAACTTCATCGACCTGCTGCGCCGCCGGGCAGTGATCCGCTCGAGTCCCGCCGGGAGGCTCGAATTCGATGAGATCCTGCTGCGCGTCGCCGCCGATGCGCAGTTCGTGCTGAGTGAGCAGATCCGCCACTCCGTCATGCGCTTCGCGCAGGACTCGACCGGCCCCGCCCGGGCCAAGTAATCCCTGCTGCGCGCCCGCAGTGGCGCTCAGTCCTGCCAGCTCACTCTGCCCCGCAGACGCTTGGTCGTGCGCCGCCGGGTTTTGCCCTCCAGCCGCCGCTCCCGTGAGGCGCGCGTGGGCTGCGTGGCCCTGCGCACCTTCGGCGCCACCATTGCCCGCCGCACGAGCTGTGTCAGCCGCTGCAGCGCCTCACGCCGATTGCCTTCCTGGGTGCGCTGGTTGCGCGCGATGATGATGAGTGCCCCGTCATCCGTCACCCGCCGCCCCGCCAGCGCCCTCAGCCGCGCTTTCACCGCCGGCTCGAGCGACACCGTGCCGGCCAGATCGAAGCGCAGCTGCGCGGCGGTCGCCACCTTGTTGACGTTCTGCCCCCCAGGACCTGAAGCGCGCACGAACGACCAGGTGAGGTCCTTGTCCATGGCCGGCCCCGTGACCGCATCTGACCTGGCTTGCTTTCGCACGTCGCACTTGGTTCTGGTTGCCTGGGGGCTCAGGCGTTGAGATCGGGGATCAGCTCGCTCTCGAGCCGTGTGATCTGGTCCTTCAGCATGAGCTTGCGCTTCTTCAGCCGCTTCAGCTGCAGCTCATCGATATGCGCATCGAGCGCAAGGCGTGTGATCACCTCATCGAGATCGCGGTGCTCGATGCGCAGCTGGCGCAGCTTCTCCATGTTGCGGAAGAGCTCGCGGTCGACGTTGTCTTCGATTTCCGCCATGGGTTTCCAGTGGGACTCTCCGCTCGCGACGGCGGGTCTCAGAGCGGATGCCGGAGCAGGCTGGCGCCGAGCGCTTCCCGGGAACCTGCTCGCTTGCGTGCACGGCTCTCGGGGCCAGTGCCCGGGTATCATACGCCTGCGCGCCCCGCGCCGGCTTGAAAAGCCGCGTTCCCGCGCCATCTACCTCCTGCGCGCGGTTCTCGGCGCAAAGCGGTTTGGTCGAGCCGTCAGGTCCCTCGGCGCGGGCTTCCGTGCGGCTTGCGCCGGGCGCGCCCGGACCGTCGCTGGCGATCGGAATGGCTCGTGTGGCCGCCCGAGTGTCCCCCGGAGTGTCCCGGCCGCCGCTCGCCGCCTCGTGGGCGACTGCGATGGCGTGGCGCAAGTTCCCCTTCGGCCAGTCCCGCAGCCAGCATGTCCGGACCGATCGGCGCCCAGGGGATCTTGTGGCCGATATAGGTCTCGATGTCCGGCAACGACACCGCGAATTCCTCACAGGCGAAGCTGATCGCATCACCCTCCGCGCCGGCGCGCGCCGTGCGACCGATGCGGTGGACGTAGTCGGCCGCATCCTGCGGCAGGTCGAAATTGAAGACGTGGGTCACATCCGGGATGTGCAATCCCCGCGAGGCGACGTCGGTGGCGATCAGCACCGCGAGATCGCCGTTGTGGAAGTCTCGCAGGAAGCGCAGCCGCTTCGCTTGCGGCACGTCGCCGGAGAGCGCCTGCGCGTGAAAGCCGTTGGCTTTGAGCACGCTCTCCAGGCGCTCCGCCATGCGTTTGGTGTTGACGAAGATCATGGTGCGCCGGGCCTCGTTCTGGCGCAGTAATCCGACGAGCAGTGGAACTTTCTCCTCCATCGAGGGGTAGTACATGATCTGCCGCACCTGATCGACCGTCATCTTGTCGGGCTCGATGCGCACCAGCTCCGGGTTGTTCATGTGCTCGTAGGCAAGCTCCAGCACCCGGTACGAGAGCGTTGCCGAGAACAGCATCGATTGCCGGCGCTGCGGCTGTGGCAGGCGGCGCAGGATGTAGCGAATGTCCGCGATGAAGCCGAGATCGAACATCCGGTCGGCCTCATCGAGCACCAGCACCTGCACATGCTTGAGGTCGAACACGTGCTGTTTGTAGTAATCGATCAGCCGGCCCGGCGTGCCGATGAGCACGTCGACGCCCTCCTCGAGCTGCCGTCGCTGCTTCTCGTAATCGATGCCGCCGTACACCACCGCGTGCGCGAGGCCGGTGTGTCGGCCGAGCGCTTCCGCATCCCGATGAATCTGCACCGCGAGCTCGCGGGTGGGTGCGACGATGAGCGCCCGAATCGATGTCGGGCTGCGGCTCGCCGGCGCCGGGTGCTTCAGCAGCGTGTGATACAGGGCAACCAGGAACGCGGCGGTCTTGCCGGTGCCGGTCTGTGCCTGACCGGCGACATCGCGACCGGAAAGTGCGATCGGCAGTGTCTGCGCCTGGATCGGGGTGCAGTGGGTGAAACCGGCGTCGCGAATGCCCTGCAGGACGGGCGGGGCGAGGCCGAGGCTGTCGAAGGTGGGAGAGTGTGGATCAGTCATCAATAAGGACTTATAATGTTGCACCGACGGGTTGGCGGGCCTTGCAAAATCGGCCCGGAGGCGCTACAAAGCGTATCAAGACGGCGGGCCAACGGCCCCCACCTGCCAGCCCCCCGGTTTTCTTTCCAGCAGGCTTTTTCCCAATAGGCTCAAGCTCGATACTCATTTCACGAGTTAGTGTAACCGTTTGACGGGTGCTTCTGGCACGGACTTTCCCGGTCCTCCACCCGTTTTCGCAAATCCAGTCCTTCGCTAAACGAAGAAGACAACTTTCGCACTCTGCATTCGACGGAGGTTCAACCGCGTGAGCAATCCGCACATCGTGCATACCAGTGACGCCGCCTTTACCCAGGACGTCCTCAAGTCCGACAAGCCCGTGCTCCTCGATTTCTGGGCGGAGTGGTGCGGTCCCTGCAAGATGATCGCGCCGATCTTGGATGAGATCGCGAGCGAATACCAGGATCGGCTGAGGATCGCCAAGCTCAACATCGACGAGAATCCGCAGACCCCGCCGAAATACGGCATCCGCGGCATTCCGACGCTCATCCTCTTCAAGAACGGCACGGTCGAGGCCCAGAAGGTCGGGGCCTTGTCCAAATCGCAATTGATGGCATTCCTGGACTCGAATCTGGACGGGGATGCGGCCATGCCGCGTCAGGAACGGCGATCGTGAGAGGCTACCTCGGCAATCAGGGCCGCAATCGGCCCAAGGGCCCGCGCCACGGCAATCGTGACCGCGACGGCAACCGCGACGGCAATCGTGCCAACGGCAATGGCGGCGGCGGTCGCCCCGATGACCCGATGCACGAGGCGGAGGTGTTCGATCACGACGACTCCGAGATCATAAGTCCCGCGGAGCTCATCCAGTCGCGGGCCTCGATGAATCTCACGGAGCTCAAGGCCAAGCCCATCCACGAGCTGGTCAAGGTCGCCGAGTCCATGGGACTCGAGAGCCTCGCCCGCTCGCGCAAGCAGGACATCATCTTCTCCATCCTCAAGGCGCACGCCCGCAATGGGGAAAACATCTACGGCGACGGCGTCCTCGAGATCCTGCAGGACGGCTTCGGTTTCCTGCGCTCCGCCGACGGCTCCTACCTGGCCGGCCCCGACGACATCTATGTCAGCCCCAGCCAGATTCGCCGTTTCAACCTGCGTACCGGGGACACCCTCTCCGGGCTCATCCGCCCGCCGAAGGACGGCGAGCGCTATTTCGCGCTGCTCAAGGTCGGCGAGATCAACTTCGACTCCCCCGACAGCTCGCGCACCAAGGTCCTGTTCGAGAACCTGACGCCGTTTCACCCCACCAAGCGCCTGAAGCTCGAGCGAGGTAACGGCTCCACCGAGGACCTGACCGCGCGCACCATCGATCTCGTCGCGCCCATCGGCAAGGGGCAGCGGGGCCTGATCGTCTCACCGCCCAAGGCCGGCAAGACGATGCTGCTGCAGAATATCGCCACCGCCATCACCGCCAACCACCCCGAGGTCCATCTCATCGTGCTGCTCATCGACGAGCGGCCGGAGGAAGTGACCGAGATGCAGCGCACCGTCAAGGGCGAGGTCGTCTCGAGCACGTTCGATGAGCCGGCGGCCCGCCACGTGCAGGTCGCCGAGATGGTGATCGAAAAGGCCAAGCGACTGGTCGAGCACAAGAAGGACGTGGTCATCCTGCTCGACTCGATCACCCGCCTCGCGCGAGCCTACAACACCGTCGTGCCCTCATCGGGCAAGGTATTGACCGGCGGCGTCGACGCCAACGCGCTGCAGCGGCCGAAGCGCTTCTTCGGCGCCGCGCGCAACATCGAGGAGGGCGGCAGCCTCACGATCCTCGCCACCGCGCTGATCGACACCGGCTCGAAAATGGACGACGTGATCTACGAGGAGTTCAAAGGCACCGGTAACAGCGAGATCCATCTCGATCGGCGGATCTCCGAGAAGCGCGTGTTTCCGGCGGTGAACATCAACCGCTCCGGCACCCGCAAGGAAGAGCTCATCACCGATCAGGGAGAGCTCGCCAAGATGTGGATCCTGCGCAAGCTCCTGCACCCCATGGACGAACTCGCCGCGATCGAGTTCCTCCTGGATCACATGAAGGACACCAAGACCAACGGCGAATTCTTCGAGGCAATGAAGCGCTAGTCCCTCTTACTCGGTTAGCGCTGCATAGCGGGCCAGGGCCGTTCCGTTTCCTGGCGCACCGGACGCTCGTGGTGGCGGGTCTCAGAGGCCCGCGGCGAAATGTGTAGGGTCTCGCGGAAATCGTCTCGACGATTTCCGCCAATTCAAGCGGTGCCGACCAGCCCGCCGATCACTTCGGTGTGGCTGGCGTGCTCTCGCCAGGTCGTCAGCGCCTGCGCCAGCCGCGCCGGCGAGACCATGGCATCCTCCAACAGCTCGAAGTACTCGTTGCGCGCGAGCATCGTCGCCGCCACGGAAGCGCAGTACTCGCTCTCGAGCCACGACGCGAAACGGTCCGATGCAGTCTGTATCGCGGTCATCGTCAGTGCTCCTCCCGTCTCCCTACCGGATAATGCAACGACCATGCCAAGGGCGGATTATGCGCCGCGAGCCGAGCGAAGGACACCTTCCAAAGGCAAGTCATTGAGCGGCTTAGGACGCGCTGCCTCGCCGGGCGGCGTGACTCGAAGCTTCCCTGCGCCGCGGCCCGTGCGGGCCAATTTTACAAGCCGATCGCCCGGTAGCCGATGTCGTGGCGGTACCTGACGCCGGGCCAGTGCACCGCCTCGACGAGAGCGTAGGCGGCGCGCTGTGCCTCGGCCACGGTTGCGCCCATGCCGGTCGCGCAGAGCGCGCGCCCGCCGCTCACCAGCACCTGGTCGCCGCTGAGGCGCGTACCGGCGTGAAAGATCTTGCCGGGTAGCTTCGCGGCGCGATCGAGCCCCAGAATCGGCTCGCCGATGCGCGGCGCGTCCGGGTATCCCGCCGCGGCCATGACGACGCCGAGCGCCGCCCGCGAGTCCCACACCGCCTCGACCTGGTTCAGGCGCCCGTCCAGCGCCGCTTCGCACAGCACCGTCAGGTCCGATTGCAGACGCATCAGGATCGGCTGCGTTTCCGGATCTCCGAAGCGGCAGTTGAATTCCAGGACATTCGGCGTGCCATCTCGCCCGATCATGATTCCGGCGTAGAGAAACCCCGTGTAGGACATCCCTTCGGCCGCCAGGCCGCGGATCGTCGGCGCGATGACCTCGCGCATGATCCGCGCGTGGATGCTCGCCGTCACCACCGCTGCCGGCGAGTATGCGCCCATGCCTCCGGTGTTCGGTCCGCGATCCCCGTCTTCGAGCCGCTTGTGATCCTGTGACGTGGCGAGCGGCAGCACGTGCGCGCCGTCCGCCATGACGATGAAGCTCGCCTCCTCGCCTTCGAGGAATTCCTCGATCACGACCTCGTGTCCGGCCTCGCCCAGGCGCCCGGCCAACATTCCTTGCGCGACCTCGACGGCCTCGGCGGCCGATTCGGCGATCACCACGCCCTTGCCCGCAGCCAGTCCGCTCGCCTTGATCACGATCGGCGTGCGCTGATGCCTGATCGCCTCGGGATCGAAGCTCTCCCGGGTCACCGTGATCGAGGCCGCTGTTGGAATGTGGTGCCGCCGGAGGAATTCCTTGGCGAAAGCCTTGGAACCCTCCAGCCGCGCCGGCGCCCGGCGCGGTCCGAAGCAGCGCATTCCCGCGCGCTCGAAGGCATCGACGATGCCGGCGACCAGGGGTGCTTCCGGACCGATGATGGTCAGGTCGACAAGCTCGCTGCGCGCGAGATCGATGAGCCCGCCGATGTCGCTCGCCGGCACCGCCATGTTGCGCACTTTCGGCTCGCCCGCCGTGCCGGCATTGCCCGGCGCCACCAGCACCTCGCTGACGCGAGGCGATGCGGCGCACTTCCAGGCGAGCGCGTGCTCGCGGCCGCCGGAGCCGACGATCAGTACTTTCATCCTACTAGTGCCGGAAGTGGCGGATGCCGGTGAGCACCATCGCCATCCCGTGCTCATCGGCAGCGGCAATCACTTCGGCGTCGCGCTTCGACCCACCCGGTTGAATCACGGCGCGAATGCCGTATTGTGCGGCGACATCCATGTTGTCGCGGAAAGGGGAGTAGGCGTCGGAGGCCATGACGGCTCCCGCGATCGCCAGCTTCTGGTCAGCCGCCTTCAGGGCGGCGAGCCGGATGGAGTAGACCCGGCTCATCTGGCCCGCGCCGATGCCCACGGTCGCCTGATCGCGCGCCATGACGATGGCATTGGACTTCACGAACTTGCACACCCGCCAGGCGAAAAGCAGATCGGCGATCTCCTGCTCCCCGGGTTTGCGCTGCGTGACCACCGTCAGCTCCGCCGCGCTCAGGCGCGCCACATCCTTCGTCTGCGAGAGTAGTCCGCCCGTGACGCTGCGGTACTCCAGCTCCCCGGCCGTCGGGCGCTCGAGCCTGCCGACGGCAAGCACGCGCACGTTGGGCTTGCTCGCGAGCGTCCTCAGCGCATCGGGCGCGACCGCTGGTGCCGCGAGCACCTCGACGAACTGCCGCTCGAGAATGCTCGCCGCGAGCGGCGCATCCAGCTCGCGGTTGAATGCGATGATGCCGCCGAACGCCGAGGTGGGATCGGTGCGGTGCGCGCGATCGTAGGCCTGATGCGCCGAAGCGGCGACCGCCACGCCGCAGGGATTGGCGTGCTTGACGATGACGCAGGCGGGGTCGTCGAATTGCCGTACGCATTCGATGGCCGTGTCCGCATCGGCAATGTTGTTGAACGAGAGATCCTTGCCCTGCAGGAGCGGCGCCGTGGCGACACTCGGCCCCTGCGCCATCGGCTCGCGATAGAGCGCCGCCTGCTGGTGCGGATTCTCGCCGTAGCGCAGGTCCTGCACCTTCTCGAACACCAGCGGCAGGATCGCCGGAAAGCGCTCGAGCGCCGCCGCCCGGTGGGTACTCGTCGCGCTCCCGGCGGCGTTAGCTGCGAGATAACTCGCGACCATCGTGTCGTATCGCGCGGTATGTGCGAACACCTTGGCCGCGAAGCGCGAGCGCATGGCCGCGGTCGTGCAGCCCTCGTGCGCCGCGAGCTCCGCGATGAGCGCGGGATAATCCGCCGGATCGACCGCCACGGCGACCGACTCGTGGTTCTTCGCTGCGGCCCGCAGCATCGCCGGGCCTCCGATGTCGATGTTCTCGATGGCCTCGGCGTAGCGGCAGTTGGGCCGGGAGACCGTCTCGGCAAAGGGATAGAGATTCACCACCAGCAGATCGATCGGCTGGATGTCGTGCAATGCCATCACGGCATCGTCGACGCCGCGCCGGCCGAGCAGTCCGCCGTGGATCTTCGGATGCAGTGTCTTGACGCGCCCATCCATGATTTCCGGGAATCCCGTGTAGCTCGACACTTCCCGGACGGCCAGGCCGCTGCCCGCGAGCAATCGGGCGGTGCCTCCAGTGGACAGGAGCTCCACCTCGTGCAAGGCGAGCGCGCGCGCGAGCTCGACCAGGCCGCTCTTGTCCGAGACCGATAGCAACGCCCGCCGGACGGGCAGGGTCTTCGCGCTCAATGGGCGAGGCCGAGCTGCTTGAGTTTCTTGCGCAGGGTGCCGCGATTGATGCCGAGAATTCCTGCGGCCCGGCTCTGGTTGCCCTCCGCGTAATCGAGCACCGCGCGAAAGAGCGGCTCCTCGACCTCGCGCAGCACCAGATCGTACAGGTCCGCGGGCCGTGAGCCGTTGAGGCTCGTGAAATAATCGCTGAGCGCGCGCGCCGCGTGACTGCGCAACGGCAGCAACGGCCGTTGCGGCAGCGGATCAGTCAGTGTGCGCCCGTTGAACCTGGCGCCAGAGGCGTCCCGCTGCCGACCCCTCTTTCTTTCTATCATGTGTGCCTCTCCTCGGGAGCGCGCGATCATATCCTCTGAGCCCACCCGTCGCCAGTGAAGAAGCCCTGAAACCGTCAAGGTCCGTGCGCGCACGCCACCGTCTGATCGTGACCCGCTGGCGCGGATGCGTGCGCTCCAGGAACCGGCAGGCATGCATCGATCTCGAAGCCGACCGCCTGCGGGCCCGGATCCACGAACACGATGGTGGCATCCACGCGGCTGCCGGCGGCGAGCAGCGAGATCGGCGCCGCGGACGAGGGCAGGTAATCGCGGGGAGGCACATCGCGCGCCGCAATGCGATTGCCGAACCTGTCCTGCAGCGTCACTCTGAGAAGCGGCAGCGGTTGTGGACGGCTCGCGCCGTTCTTGACGCTCGCGCGCACGACGATCTCGCCCGGCGTTGTCCCGGCAACCGACGCGCCAAGCTGACGCACCTCATAAGCGTGGACGTTCCAGCGCGGAGCGAGCTTTACGCCCAGCGCGGAATAGAGCGTATGCAACGGGCCCTCGAGCGTGGGATTCGCCGCCAGCGCGTCCCGATAATGATTGACGATCTGCAGCGCCAGAGCGATTGCCAACACGCCAGCGCCGAACTTCCAGGCCCGACTCGCGCGCGACCGTGTCACGAGCATGAAAGGCTCAGCGGCCGGCTGCCGCTCGCTGTTGGTCTGCTGCGCCTGCGGTGTGTCGCTGGGCGATGAGGACTCGGCACTGACCGGCACCGGAGCGCGCGCGGCGTGGGCCGCCGGTGCCGGCGTCACCTCCATCGACGGCGCCTGCGCTTCCGTCGGCTCGAGGCTCGCCTTTCTCGGCTCTGCCGGCGGCGCGATCGCTGCCGGCGGCGCAGTCGCGGTCTGCGGCTCCGAGTCGTCTACACCGGCCTCCAGCTCGGCCGGCTCCGGCTCGCTCGGTAGGGCCGGAGCACGCACTGAGGTCACGAAGATGCTCGGATCGAGCTCGATTTCGATCTCGCCGCTAT
>JBAUOO010000084.1:0-3863 GCA_049579785.1 Steroidobacteraceae bacterium | reverse complement strand
CGCGACATCCAATCTGAGATTCAGCAGCGTCCGATTGACATGCTAAAAACACGCGTCTCACGTCGGGCGAGGCATCCTCCGTGAGTAGCGGCACAAACGGTGGTTGCTCCGACGTGTTGGCTGCCATGACTATGGCCTGCTCATCGGCATAGTGTGCGCAGCATAGAGCACACCAACCGAGCCTGTCAGAATATACGAGCCTGTGATCTGCACCTTCGTGGACTGAGTTGCGAGCCGTGGTCCATTCGCGACGAAATCTGCGACGCTTTCAGTCACTCTCTCATCGTTGTCTGCCGATGGCTGTTTGGAATAAGGAGCCGCCAAGGAGGACATTGCGGGCGGTACCGGCGCAGACTCGGTATGAGGGGTTGCCCGCGTGTTGATCTGCGCCAGCGTCTGGCGGAATCGTCTGGTGGCAAGCTCGGCCACAGTTGATTGCTGCACTTGCGTGTAGCCAGCGGCCCGCGCCGCGGTACTTGGGGCCACGAACTTGGCCCAGCAGGCCTCTCTGAGCAGCCCTCTCATGGTAGAGACGAGCGTGGTCGGCGCCCCTGAGACGTCGACTTTGGCGCGCGCAGCCGTTTGGAGTGCTGCTCGTACGTTGGCAGTGGTGTCACCATAGGGTGGCGCGAAGCAATTCACTGTGTTCCCTGCGGATGCGGCGGGCGGTGCTTGCGCGCGTGCGCCCTGCATGGATAGCACTACGCAAGCACCAATAAGCCAAGCCACATGGAGGCCGGCCGTTATGGGACGGCACAGGGGGTAGACAGAATTGGGAACACAAACGGACCTCTCCCGCATGGCCCGACTCCTTTTCGTTTTGCCCCAGTGTAACACGACAGCTCAGCGGCATAAACGCCGGGGCAGCACGGACGCTCGCTCCTATTCTTGCCACCTGAGGTAAGCTCCGGAAATGATCGATTCAGCTCAAGAGAACCTATGGCGATTTGAGCCACGCCCAGACGGCCTGGTATCGGTGTCTTTGGACAACAACATTTGGGATTGGCTGTTCGTCCATCGAAACATTCTCAGGCTAGCTGAGGAGCTTCCCTGCACTCGCTTTGCGCTCGTCATCCCGCGCGAGGTCGAGATCGAGCATCTGGCCATTCCGACAGATGAGTGTGAGAAGCTCGAGAAGCGCGACTTCATCGCTGAGACCATACGCTCCTGCGGCATCCGGACGATTGGTTACTTTGGGTTCGCGGCACCCCCAGGCGTTGTGAACAGGTATTTGGGGTTCAACCATGGCACGTGGATGTCGATCCTCGAGAGAGCTCGCACCGACGCGATGCGCCACTTCCTCGAGAGCAAGACCAGACCTACTGGGTTGGCTGGAAACCAAACGGATCTGAGGCTGGCGGTGTTATCCTTCAGCTCTGTCGTTCTGACACGCGATAATGAGCCCGGGCCGCTCCAATTTGCTCGGGAACGAGGCGGGAAGGTCCTGCTTGTCGATGACGGGCATGCACTTTCCAGCTGTCTGGCTGCGGCGATTCTGGACACTCTCGGTCCTGCAACGGTCAGCGCTGGGGCATCCTCCTGCGCGGGCGATTCCGGCGGTGTATCAGAGTAGCGGGTACCCCTGAGATCTCGGCTCCTAGACACTATGGCCTGACGTGCATAGACGACGAGCAGGCGCGATGTTGAAGGTTGAGGGGAAGAGGTCTGCCTCCGGTGTATCGTGGGTTGCGCCCGGCAGGGCGCCTATCCACATGCAGAGCGCCCGAGGGGGCGTCTATCTGCACCAGTCAGAGGAGGCAGACCGTGAGTAAGCCTATCACTTCCTTCGTCGGATTGGATGTTCATCAAAACACTGTCGCGGTAGCGGTTGCGTCTGCAGGACGCGAGGAGCCGCGCTTCGTGGGCACCGTGGCGCCGCAGTGGGGAGCGCTGTCGAAGGCGCTCGGCCGGCTGGGCCGGCGGGAGGCCCTCGAGATCGTGTACGAGGCCGGCCCGTGCGGCTACACGCTCGCTCGACGGCTGCGGGCGCAGGGCTACCGCTGCAACGTGATCGCCCCGGCGAAAGTCCCCCGCCGTCCCGGGGATCGGATCAAGACCGATCGGCGCGATGCGCTGCTGCTGGCGCGGGCGGCGCGCGCCGGGGAGCTGGTGAGCGTGACGATCCCCGATGAGCGCGATGAAGCCCTGCGCGATCTCACGCGAGCCCGGGAGGATGCGGTGCGCGCACGGCTGAAGGTGCGCCAGCAGCTGAAGGCGATGCTGCTGCGCCACGGGCATCGCTACACCGGTCGCTCATCCTGGACGGCCGCGCATGAGCGCTACCTGGCCGAGGTCTCCTTCGCCCACCCTGCCCAGGACATCGCCTATGCCGAGTACCGCAGCGCGGTGCGCGAGGCGCACGAGCGCGTCGAGCGATTGAGCGAGGCGATGCGCGGGCAGCTCGAGCACTGGCGCATGCGCCCGGTGGTCGAGGCGCTGATGTGTTTGCGCGGCATCGATCTGACCGCCGCCATGACGCTGGTGGCCGAAGTCGGGGATTTCACCCGCTTCGCCCGGCCCCGTGAGCTGATGGGGTTTCTGGGCCTTGTGCCCTCGGAGTACACGAGCGGCGATAAGCGCCAGCAGGGCGAGATCACGAAGACCGGTAACAGCCATGCCCGGCGCATACTGGTCGAGGCCGCCTGGAATTACCGCTTCCCGGCGCGTCAGAGTGCCATCCTGCAGCGTCGCCAGGAGAATCAGCCCAAGTGGGCACGCGATATCGCCTGGCGCGCGCAACTGCGCCTCGCACGACGCTTCCGACATCTGTCGACCCGCAAGCTCGTGCTCAACAAGATCTGCGTGGCGGTTGCCCGCGAGCTCTCGGGCTTCGTCTGGGATATCGCCCGTAAGGTCAAGCCGGTTGCCTGAACAGCACCCGCTGACACTGCAACCGCTTCGAAGGAGGTGACCTCACCCAACTAACCATCCACAACTACAAACCAGACAACGCACGGGCCACGCGATGCTGGAGCACCGATGAGGGGAATCCTCGGCCGGGCTATGTGGGCATCCGCGTGATGATCCCCGATACTAGAGCGAGGCAGCCCCGCGACGGACCAATGAAGTGCCGGTAACCAATCCGCGGATATGAGCGTGATCATCATCGTCGCCAACTCTGCTCTCGCGTCGCGTGTCCCTTGCGCTGTCGATTCATCGAGGTTCAACATCTTGGAGCACGAAATCCGTGAGAAAGACCTATGGGGGCTTGACAGGGGTCAGGCCATATGAGCCCGGAAAATTCGTGATTCGTGAAAAACAAAAGCCCCTTTCGTGGTAAAAAGGCTTTGCTACAAGTACTTTCACCACTCGAGAGGCTTTTGCGTGACAGAGGATATCACGAGACAGACTGTCCTGTTCCCCCACTTGTTTCGCCGCCCCGTGGTGGTGAAGTTCGACCAGCCCCATGCCAGTTCCGACGGCGGGGCGATCCTGCTGAAAGCATGCGACGAGCAGCTCGGGCTGACGGAGCGCCTGGCCGCATGCATCGCTGATAGCCGGCAGTCGGGCAAGGTCGAGCACTCGATCCGCGATCTGGTCCGGCAACGGCTGTATGGCATCGCCTGCGGTTATGCCGACTGCAACGACGCCGCGCGGCTTGCTCACGATCCGATCCAGAAGCTGCTGCTTGGACGCGACCCGTTGGACGGGCCGGCACTGGCGTCGCAGCCGACGCTGTCGCGGTTTGAGAACGCACCGCGCAGGGCGGACCTGTATCGGATGGGGGAAGGCTTGGCGGAGAGCGTGATCGAGCGGCATCGCAAGCGGCTGGGTGCTCGCAAGGTCAAACACATCACGATCGACTTGGATCCGACAGACGATCCGACCCACGGCGGACAGCAGCTCACCTTCTTCAACGGTCA
>JBAUOO010000083.1:0-36050 GCA_049579785.1 Steroidobacteraceae bacterium | reverse complement strand
CTGCCTGGCCGGGGCTGCTCATGCGGCGCTCACACGGCTCGAACGGTGGCTCTTGTTTCGGTTTCCCGTGCCGATTCCGGCTGCCGGGCATCCGATTCCACGCGCCCGGCGCTGTGCCCCTCCGTCTCTCCCTGCCGATGGGCTCCAAGCTCGTTCGGTGCGAAGTCGTCCACGTGCACGAGCGCCATCACCTTGCGGTCGTACTCGCGCAGCGCCGCCGCCTCCGCTTCGGAGATGATCCCCGACCCTAGCGCCTGATCGATCTGGCCCGGGAGATCGAGCGCCGTCACGCGGCCCGTTTTGACACCCTCCACCCTGATGCGCTTCTCGAGAGGCTCGAGCTTTTCGGCAAGCCGCAGCGCCTCCTCGAGGAGCCCCAGCGGATTGCCGGCCTCGAGCGTCCAGTAGATGTGCTGACAGAGCCGCTCGCGCGAGTCGCCGGAGCGGGTCACGAGCTCCGCCACCCGCCGCCCGAGCCGATCCGACGGGGCGGAGTAGGCGCGGCCGCGCGGGAACACGATGGCGCGCATCACGCTCGCGAGAAGCCGGTTCGGGAAGTTGCGCAGGAAGCCATGGAGCTGCTCCTGGGCGTGATAGAGAAGGTTGCGGCACGCCCACTCGACGATCGGCAGATCCTCGGCCGGGCGGCCCTGATTCTCGTGATGTTTCAGCACCATCGAGGCGAGATACATCGCCGACAGCACATCGCCCAGCCGCGCCGACAGGCTTTCCTTCTTCTTCAGGTAGCCGCCGAGGGTCAGCATCGCCACATCGACGGTGAAGGCGAACGAGGCGCTGAAACGGACGATGTGCTGATAATACCGAGCCGTGGCGCCCGACACCGGCGCGCGGGCGAAGCGTGCGTGAGTGAGTGCCATGACGAGCGAGCGCACGGCGTTGGAGATGGTGAAGCCGACATGCGCGAACAGCGCCCGGTCGAACTCCTCGACACCGCGCGCGCGGTCCGGATCGCGCGCGGCATTCATCTCCCGCAGCACGAACGGGTGGCAGCGCACCGCGCCCTGACCGAAGATGATGAGGTTGCGCGTGAGGAGATTGGCGCCCTCGACGGTGATGGTGATCGGCACCGACTCGTAGCCGCGCGCCAGGTAGTTGTGGGGACCTAAGCAGATGCCCTTGCCGCCGTGAACGTCCATCGCGTCGTTCGCGACCTGCCGCGCCATCTCCGTCACGTGATACTTGAGCATCGCCGAAGGGACTGATGGCTTCTCGCCACCGTCGATCGCCCCCGCCGTCACCGAGCGCGCCGCGTCCATGGTGTAGGTGAGCCCTACCATGCGGGCGAGCACGGCCTCGACCCCTTCGAAGCGGGCAACCGGCATGTTGAATTGCCGCCGGATGCGCGCGTAGGCGCCGGTGGCCCACACGGCTCCCTTGGAGCCTCCGGTGGCATTGGAGGGCAGGGAGATGCAGCGGCCGACGGAGAGCTGCTCGACGAGCATGCGCCAGCCGGCGCCGGCCATGCGCGGTCCGCCAATGATGAAATCGAGCGGCACGAACACATCGCGGCCCTCGATGGGTCCGTTCTGGAACGGGATGTTGATCGGGAAATGGCGTCGCCCGATGGTCACGCCCGGCGTGTTGCGCGGGATGAGCGCGCAGGTAATGCCGATGTCCGCGCGCTCGCCCAGGAGCTTCTCGGGGTCGAACATGCGGAAGGCGAGCCCGATCACGGTTGCGATGGGTGCGAGCGTGATGTAGCGCTTGGTGAAGTTGAGCCGGATGCCGACGATCTCGCGACCCTGCCAAATGCCGCGGCACACCATGCCGGTGTCGGGGATGGAGGCGGCATCGGAGCCGGCCCGGGGACCGGTGAGCGCGAAGCAGGGAACTTCCTCACCGCGCGCAAGACGCGGCAGGTAATGGTCCTTCTGCTCCTCGGTGCCGTAGTGATTGAGCAGCTCCGCGGGGCCGAGGGAATTGGGCACCGCAACCGTGGATGAGCAGGTAGCGCTGCGGCTCGCGAGCTTGGCGAGCACGCAGGAGTGCGCGTAGGCCGAGAACTCGAGGCCGCCGTAGCGCTTCGGGATGATCATCGCGAAGAAGCCGCGCGACTTGAGGAAATCCCACACCTGCGGCGGCATGTCGCCGCGCTCGTGAGTGATGTGCCAGTCATCGACCATCCGGCAGAGCTCCTCGCAGGGTCCGTCGAGGAAAGACTGCTCTTCCGGCGTCAGCTGCGGTGTCCGGGCCGACAACAGCTTCGACCATCGCGGTGCGCCGGTGAAAAGCTCACCGTCCCACCACACCGTCCCGGCCTCCAAAGCCTCCCGCTCCGTCTGCGACATGGGCGGCAGGAGCTTCAGGTATGTCTTCATGAAGGGCCGGGTGATGATCGCCTTGCGCAGTGGCCGCAGGTTGAGCAGCCACAGCCCGGCGAGCAGCAGCCAGAGAAACCCCTTCCAGGTGCCGGCAGGCGCCCCCGAGGCGCCAAGCAGGGTGTAGGCGATGAGCAGTACGGTGAAAGTCGCGGTGAACGCGAGCAGCGGCACGCGGCGGTATGCCAGATACAGCACCGCCGCCACCAGCACCAGGGTAATGATCTCGCCTACCATCCGCCGAGTTTACTCCAGCCCGATCCCGGAGCATGAAGCCAGGCACAGGGATGTGCCCCGCCGCCGGAGGTGGCGGGCGATGAGCAAGAAACCACGCTTTTTTGCTCATCGGGCGCTGGGCGGGGCTGGGACGCCCCGATCCAGCGCTTCAAATGAGGGACTTCACCCCTTCCCGCTCTTCCTTCAGCTCCGCCAGAGTCGCGTTCATGCGCTGGCGGCTGAACTCGTCGATGGCGAGTCCCTGCACGATCTGGTACTCGCCACCCTTCGTGGTCACGGGGTAGGAATAGATCACCCCTTCCGGGATCCCATAGCTGCCATCGGCGGGAACCGCCATGCTCACCCAATCCCCCTCGGCGGTGCCGTGCGTCCAGGTGTGCACGTGATCGATGGCGGCGGAGGCCGCGGAGGCCGCGGACGATGCGCCGCGGGCCTTGATGATGGCCGCGCCGCGCTGCTGCACGGTCGGAATGAAGGTCTGCTCCACCCACGCGCTCTCGAGCTGATCGCGGGCCGGCTTGCCCCTGATCAGCGCATGACTGATATCAGGATACTGCGTGGCCGAGTGATTGCCCCAGACCGTCATGCGGCGGATGTCGGTGACGTGGGCGCCGGTCTTCTCCGCGAGCTGCGACAGCGCCCGGTTGTGGTCCAGGCGCATCATGGCGGTGAAGTTGCGCGGGTTGAGACTCTTGGCGTTGGAGCGCGCGATGAGCGCGTTGGTGTTGGCGGGATTACCGACCACCAGCACCTTGACGTTGCGATCGGCCGCCTCGTCGAGCGCCTTCCCCTGGGCGGAGAAGATCTGTGCGTTGGCGAGCAGCAGGTCCTTGCGCTCCATGCCCGGTCCCCGCGGGCGCGCGCCGACCAGCAGCGCCACGTGACAATCGCGGAACGCGACCTTGGCGTCGTCCGTCGCCAGCACTTTGTTGAGCCGCGGGAAGGCGCAATCGGCGAGCTCCATCACGACACCGTTCAGCGCCTGCAGCGCCGGAGTGATCTCGAGCAGATGCAGGTTGACTGGCTGGTCCGCCCCGAGGAGCTGTCCGGAGGCGACGCGGAACGCGAGGGCATAGCCGATCTGGCCGGCGGCGCCGGTGATCGCGACGTTCAAGGCTGGCTTCATGGCGTGAGTCGATTCGCGAGCGAAAAAAGTGCCGCCAATTCTACTCGCTCGTACGAGGCGACGCAGGCGACTTCGAGCCGATCAGCCACAAGCTGCGGCGAGGCGCAGCGGCGCTTATCATCCGCCCATGCTCGTTGAAGTCCGTCCCACGGAGCGCGGACTCGCCCTCGATCTGACAGGCGAGTGGCGGGCACTCGCCTACCCGCAAATCGACGCCGCGCTTTCGGCGGTGGATCTGTCCCGCGCGAGCCACATCGAGATTGCCACCGATCGCCTCGCGGCCCTCGATTTGACGGGCGCGTGGCGCCTGCGGGCATTCGTACAGCGCGCGCGGCGTGGGGGCCTCGAGGTCGCCTTCATCGGCACTCCGCCCGATCAACTGCGCCTGGTGGAGGAGACCTTGCGCCCGGAGCAGCCGACAGAGGCTGCGCCGCGGGTCAGCGAGGGATTTGCCCGTCGCATCGTCCGCCCCGATGAGGAGCTTGGCGAGCGGGCCTTCGAAGCCGAAATCGCAACGCTCGCCTTCATAGGGCGCCACGCGGTGATTCTGTGGCGCGACGCGATCGCTGCGCTCGCCTTCCTCGGCCGCCTGAGCGCCACCGCAGTAGGTGCGCTGACGCACCTGAAGTCCCTGCGCCCGATCTCGGTTGCGAGGCACGTGTATGACACGGGGATCACCGCCATCCCGATTGTCGCGCTCATCGCATTCCTCATCAGCGTCATCATCGCCTACATGAGCGCTCAACAGCTGCGCAACTTCGGCGCGGAGATCTTCGTGGTCGACCTGGTCACCATCGGCGTGCTGCGCGAGCTCGGGGTACTGCTCACGGCGATCATCGTCGCCGGTCGTTCCGGCAGCGCCTTCGCGGCGGAGATCGGCGCCATGAAGCTCAATGAGGAGGTCGATGCGCTGCGGGCGACCGGCGTCAATCCGTTCGAGGCGCTGGTGCTGCCCCGGGTGCTTGGACTCGTGATCTCCCTGCCGCTGCTCGCCGTCATCGCCGATCTGGTCGGACTCATCGGTGGCGCGGTGCTGTGCGCCTCGCTCCTGCACATGCCTCTCGATCAGTACGTCAATCGGGTGAGTCAGGCCATCTCCCCCAGCACCTTCTGGGTCGGCATCATCAAGGCGCCCGTGTTCGCGGTCCTCATTGCGATGGCCGGAACCCACCGCGGCATGCAGGTGCGCGGCTCCTCCAGAGAGCTCGGCCGGCTCACCACCGTCGCAGTAGTTCAGGCCATCTTTCTCGTCATCCTTGCCGATGCGCTCTTCGCCGTGCTTTTCATGGAGATCGGGGTTTGATCGGTTACCCCGTTCTGCAGGTGCAGGGCCTGGTCAACCGCTTCGGCTCCCAGGTGGTCCACGATGGGCTGGACATGGAGGTCCAGGAGGACGAGGTGTTCGGGATCGTCGGCGGCTCCGGGACCGGCAAATCGGTGCTGCTGCGGAGTATTCTCGGTCTGCAGCGGCCGCAGGCCGGCACGATCCGCATCGAGGGGCATGACATCACCCGGATCTCGGGAGCGGCGCTGCGCTCGGTGAAGGCGCGCTACGGTGTGACCTTCCAGCAGGGCGCCTTGTACTCCTCGCTCAACGTGTTGCAGAACGTCCAGCTGCCCATGGTGGAGCACCTGGCGCTCGCCGCCGAGGCGCGCGACGAGCTCGCGATGCTCAAAATCCGCCTGGTGGGTCTTCCCGCCGAGGCCGCGCGCAAATATCCTGCGGAGCTCTCGGGAGGCATGGTCAAGCGGGCCGCCCTCGCGAGGGCGCTCGCGCTCGACCCGCGGTTGCTCTTCCTCGATGAGCCCACCTCAGGGCTGGATCCCATCGGCGCGGCGGAGTTCGACGAGCTGATGCTGTACCTGCAGAAGCAATTGCGGCTGACCGTGGTGATGATCACGCACGATCTCGATTCCATCTTTCGCACCTGCAATCGCGTCGGCGTGATCGTGGACCGGCGGATGGAGGTCGACACGCTGGAGCGGATCGTCGATCATCCTCATCCCTGGATCCAGGCGTACTTTCACGGGGAACGCGCCAGTATTCACCTCAAGGTGGCCCATGGAGCGTGAAGCCAATTACGCCGCCGTCGGCGCATTCGTGCTGGTCGTGGCGCTCGTCGCGGCGCTCTTCGTCTACTGGTATTCCGGCACCCGCGTCCATCGGACGTACAGCGATTACGAGATCTATTTCAACGGCAGCGTCAGCGGCCTCGAGCAGGGCGCGGCCGTCCGGTATCTCGGGGTGCGGGTCGGACGGGTCGTGCAGATGCGCATCGATCCTCGCGATGCGGGCCGGGTCGAGGTGATCGCGGCCATCGAGTCCACGGCGCCGATCTCCGCACGCACGATCGCCGAGCTCGATCTGCAGGGGGTGACCGGGTTGCTCTACATCGATCTGCAGCAATCGGCGCGGCCCTCACCGCCGTCGGTGCCGAGCCTTCGCTACCCGGTGATCCGCTCGGCGCCATCACAGTTCGACGTATTCTTGGCGCAGCTGCCGCGGCTCTCGGCCGCCGCGGGCGGCGTGATCGAGCGCCTGAACCAGGTGCTGAGCGACCACAACATCGAAGACATTTCGCGCAGCCTCGACAACCTGTCGCAGGCGAGCAGCTCGCTGCCGCAGGCGGTGCGCAACGTCAACGCACTGCTGATGCAGCTGCGCGCCGCGACGGTGGAGCTCGCGGCTACCGCCCGAAGCACGCGCGAGGTGATGGATACTGCCGGTCCGCAGGTCATCTCAACCGTGCGGCGCCTCGACACCGTGGCCGACAATCTCTCGCAGGCCACCGACCAGCTCGACAAGATGGTCGCGGAGAACCGCGCCGACGTGCGCTCCTTCACCCGCACCAGCCTGCCGGAGATCGAGAGCTTCGTGCGCGAGGGCAGGGCGGCCGCCCAGGACATCCGCGAGCTTTCCGTGAGCCTGCGCCAGAATCCATCGCAGCTCCTTTACCAACCGGCCCCGGCGGGCGTGGAGATTCCCCGTTGAACCGGCCGCGGACAAAGGCGCTTGCCGCGATCGCGCCCATCCTGGTGGGCCTGGGGGTTGCCGGCTGCTCCGGTTTGCTGCATAGCGACGCAGCGCCCGTGCAGGTGTATACGCTGCGCGCCGGCGAGCTGTCGGCCGCCAGCGGTGCCGACCCCAGGCCGAGCCTGCAGGCATCGCTGCGGGTGGCTCATCCACTTGCCGGCCCCGGGCTCGGCACCTCGCAAATCGTGCTGCTCGAGCCTGATCACCGCATGAATGTCTACGCGGCGAGCGCCTGGGCCGCCGATGCGCCGGCGCTCATCGAGTCGCTCGCGACCCAGACGCTGCGCTCCACGGGGGCGTGGAGCTCGGTGGAGGATGCCGAGAGTCCGTTTCCCGCGGACTACCTGCTGCAAATCTCCATCAGACGCTTCGATGCCGACTACTCCGGCGGGGATGCGCCTCCCACGGTTCATGTGACACTCGACTGCACATTGGGTACGGAGGATGCGCGCACCATCGCCGCGAGCTTCGTGGCGGCCGGATCCGCGGCGGCGAGCGCCAACAGGTTGAGTGAGGTCGTGGCCGCCTTCCAGCAGGCAACCGATCAGGCCCTGGCATCGATGGCACGACAGGTCTCGGCGGCGGCGGCGGTGCCCAGCGGGCGAAGGGCCGTTCCCTTCGCCCGCGGTAACGGTGTAGGGTCTCGCGGACAAAATTGTATGGAACGATTTTGGACGCCGCTAGGCGGCCCGCAGGGCTCGGCGCAGGGATGCAGCCGAGCAAAGCGCCGCCAGGCGACTTTCAGCCAATAAACCAAATGAAATACCGGCATGCCCACCACGCCGGCAACTTCGCGGACGTCCACAAGCATGTGACGCTGCTTGCGTTGCTCGCGGCGTTGAAGCGCAAGCAGAAGGGCTTTCTCTACCTCGAGACGCACGCCGGGCGCGGCGCTTATGACTTGTCCCCCACGGGCGAGTCCGCCGCCGGCATCGCACGCCTCGAGGCCCGGCTCGCTGCTTCTGGCGCGGCGACGGCCGAGGAGCTGCGCAACTATGGTGAGCGGGTACTCCTGCTGCGCCGCGAGCGCGGCGAGCCGCGGCTTTATCCTGGCTCCCCGCTCCTGGCTGTGAGCGCGCTGCGTCCGCAGGATCGCGCGGTGCTGGTTGAGCATCTGCCGGCCGAGGCGCGCGCGCTCGGGAAGGTGTTGCCCCATTCCGGTGCACCCGCGCAGCGCATCCGGATCGAGACGGGCGACGGCTTTGAGCGCATTCGCGCCTGGTTGCCCCCCATCGAGCGGCGCGGACTCACCTTCATCGATCCGCCGTACGAGGAAAGCCGCCAGGATTTCGAGCGGATCGGCCACGCGGCCGCGGAGGCGCTGCGTCGCTTCCCGACGGGCGTGGTGGCGATCTGGTATCCGATCAAGGACGAGCGCGATACGGCGGCCTGGCAGTCGGCGCTGGCCGGCGCGCTCGAGGGCGAGCTGCTCGCGGGGGAGCTCGCGCTCTACCCGAGCGACTCCCGGGTCGCCCTCAACGGCTCCGGGATGCTGATCCTCAATGCTCCCTACCAGCTGGCCGAGCGGATGGGGGTGTGGCTGCCGCAGTTGTACGGATGTCTCGATCTCGGCCATGGCGGTGGGGGCACCGTTCGCAGTTTTGGAGGCTGAGCGCGGCCGGGACCGTGACGGGGGCGCGGCGCGGGAGCAGAATCTGCCCATGAGCGGCACGGTCGATCAGTACGGGGTCGTGGGTCACCCCGTGGCCCACAGCCTGTCGCCCTTCATCCATGCCATGTTCGCGCGCCAGACGGCGCAGGCGATGAGCTACCGTCTGTTCGATTTCGCGCCGGAGGCGTTTCAGGAGCGCGTTGCCGCATTCTTCTCCGAAGGCGGGCGCGGACTCAACATCACGCTGCCCTACAAGGTTGCCGCGGTGGCACTCGCCGGCGAGCTGACCACCCGCGCTCAGCAGGCCGGCGCCGTCAACACGCTGGCGGTGCGCAAGGATGGCTCGATCCTCGGTGACAACACCGACGGCGTCGGGCTCACTCAGGATCTGTGCGTCAACCAGCGCATCGTGCTCACACGCCGGCGCGTGTTGATCATCGGTGCCGGTGGCGCCACCCGCGGCGTGCTCGCGCCGCTGCTGGCGCTGGAACCCGAGGTCGTCGTGATCGCCAATCGGACCGCGGACCGCGCCAAGGCGCTCGCGGCGGCGTTCGCTCACATGGGCAACGCGCAAGGCGTCGGCTTCCGCTACATCGCGGCCGGAGCATTCGATCTGATCATCAACGCCACTTCCGCCAGCCTCACCGGCGAGATCCCGGATGTTCCCGTGGGGGTCATCGGTCCTGACACGTTCTGCTATGACATGGCGTACGGCAAGGGCGATACACGCTTCGTGCGCTGGGCGATGGAGCTCGGCTGCCGCGGGGCCGTTTCGGGTTGGGGAATGCTGGTCGAACAGGCGGCGGAGTCCTTTCGGCTGTGGCGCGGCGTGAGACCGCTCACCGGGCCGGTGCTATCGGCGCTTACCGCATCGTGACCAGCTCCTCGGCGCTCGTGGGATGGATCGCCACCGTGTCGTCGAAATCCTCCTTCGTCGCTCCCATCCGCACGGCGATCGCGAAGCCCTGCATCATCTCGTCGGCCCCGGGACCGACGACGTGCACCCCGACCACGCGCCGCTTCGGCCCGACGGTCACCAGTTTCATGTCGCAGCGGGGCTTGGCCGTGGTGAGCGCGTGGTACATCGGGATGAAGCTCGATCTGAAGACCGTGACCGCCTCGTCACCGTAGTCATCGCGCGCGGCCCGCTCCGAGAGACCGACCGTGCCGATCGGAGGATGCCCGAATATGACCGTGGGTATGTTGTGATAGTCGAGATGCCGGTCGCCCTTGCCGCCGAAGAGGCGATCGCTGAGGCGGCGGCCCGCGGCGATGGCCACGGGTGTGAGCGGCGCCCGCCCGGTCACATCGCCGATCGCATAGATACCCGCGGCGCTCGTGGTCTGATACTTGTCGGTGACGATGAAGCCGTAGGCATCGAGCTCGATTCCGGCGCGCTCCAACCGCAATTCCTGCACCGCCGGCGTGCGCCCGATCGCCCACAGCACGCAGTCGAACGGCTCGAGCCGCCGCCCGTCGCGCAAGGTGAGCGCCACGGCGCCGCGAGCCGCGGACTGAAGCGTCGAAGGCCACGCCTGTGTGACCACGGTCACGCCCTCGGCATGGAGAATCTTCAGCAGCGACTCCCCGATCATGGAGTCGAAATGCTTCAGTACCGTCTCGCCCCGCAGCATGAGTGTGACGTTGGAGCCGAGCGCGGCGAAGATCCCGGTCAGCTCGACCGCGATGTAGCCGCTGCCGACGACCGCGATCCGCTCTGGTCTGCGCGGCAGCTCGAAGAATCCGTCCGAGGTGATGCCGAGCTCGGCGCCGGGGATGGCGGGCAGCAGCGGCCGGCCCCCCGTCGCAATGATGATGTGAGGAGCGCTGAGTGAGGCTCCAGCGGCCACCACGGTCCGCCCGTCCTCGAAATGGGCCCGACCCCGGATCAGGCTCACGCCGCGCTTGGCGAGGGTGCTTTCGTAGATCCCGTTGAGACGCAGAATGTAAGCGTCGCGCTTGCTCTTGAGCAGCGGCCAATCATGGGCGCCGGCGGCGGGCTCGAAACCATAGTCGGGCGCATCCCGCAGCCCCTCGGCAAGCCCGGCTGCATTCCACATGAGCTTCTTCGGCACGCAGCCGACGTTCACGCACGTGCCGCCGAGGCGATGCGACTCCACCAGCGCAACCCTGGCCCCGTACTCCGCCGCGCGCTGCGCCGCGGCCAACCCTCCGCTGCCC
The DNA here is from genome assembly GCA_049579785.1 of Steroidobacteraceae bacterium. Classification (GTDB taxonomy): domain Bacteria; phylum Pseudomonadota; class Gammaproteobacteria; order Steroidobacterales; family Steroidobacteraceae; genus 13-2-20CM-66-19. The sequence goes on along the minus strand of JBAUOO010000083.1, from coordinate 25,521 downwards.
CCGCCGATGACAATCAGGTCAAATTCGCCCATGAAGCATTTTAACTGGCAGAATGATCGTCCCCAAAGCGATCGGTTAAGCCGGCAGAAATCGCGCTTTGCCGGCGGGCGAGCCGCGCGGAAGAGTAGGTGCATGACATGACGGACAATCCCCTGCTGGCCGAGGAGCCGCTGCCGCCCTTTCCCCGCATCCGTCCCGAGCATGTCGAGCCAGGAGTCCGCGAGGTGCTCGCGCGTGCCCGGGAACGGATCAGCGAGATCACGGCACGGGGGAGCCCCAGCTTCGCCACCATCGTCGAGCCGCTGGAGGAGCTGCAGCACCGGGTGTCGCGCGCCTGGTCGCCGGTGAGCCACCTGAACGCGGTGCTCAATTCCGAGCCGCTGCGCAGCGCTTACAACAGCTGCCTCCCGCTGCTCTCCGCCTACCAGACCGACCTCGCGCAGAGCGAGCCGCTCTACCAGGCCTATCGGGCCATCGAGGAGCATGAAAGCGCGGCTCTCGATCCGGTGCAGCGGCGCCTGCTCGAGCACGCGCTGCGGGATTTTCGCCTGGCGGGCGTCGGGCTCGGCAGCGCCGACAAGCAACGATTCAAGGACGTCATGCTCGAGCTCACCGGCCTGCAGGCGAAATTCGAGGAGAACGTGCTCGATGCGACCAATGGCTGGAGCTACCGCCTCACCGACCCGGCGCTCCTGCGTGGCCTCAACGAGGTGCTGATCGAGCAGGCTCGCCGCCGCGCCCACGAGCAACGGCTCGAGGGCTGGATCCTCACGCTCGATCAGCCGACCTACGTCGCGGTCGTGACCGATGCGGAGTCGGAAGTCCTGCGCCGCGCGTTCTACGAGGCCTGGACCACGCGTGCCTCGGATCAGGGGCCGAATGCCGGGAAATGGGACAACGAGGAAGTCATGGAGCAGATCCTGCGCAAGCGCTACCAGGCCGCGCGGATTCTCGGTTTCGGCAACTACGCGCAGTACGCGCTCGCCACGCGCATGGCGCACAGCGTGGATGAGGTGATGCGATTCCTCGAGGAGCTGGCGCGCTGCGCGCGGCCCGCGGCGATGAGGGAGTTCGAGGAACTGGAGGATTTTGCCAGCCGCCGGCTCGCGGCCTGGGATGTCGGATTCTACGCCGAGCGGCTGCAGCGCGAGCGCTATGAGGTCTCGCAGGAGGAGCTGCGTCCCTATTTCCCGCTACCGCGGGTGCTTTCGGGACTGTTCGAGGTGGCCGAGAGGCTGTTCGAGGTCCGCATCCGCGAGCGCAGTGGCGCGCCGCTCTGGCACCCGGACGTGCGCTTCTTCGAGATCGAGGGCGCCGGCGGACGGGCGGTCGGCAGCTTCTATCTCGATGCCTATGCCCGACCCAACAAGCGCAGCGGCGCGTGGATGGACGAGTGTATCGGGCGCAAGCGCCTGACTTCGGGCTCGGCGCTGCCGGTCGCGTACCTGGTCTGCAACGTGTTGCCTCCTGGCGAGGGCCGGCCGGCTCTCCTGACACACGACGATGTGCTGACGCTCTTCCACGAGTTCGGCCACGGCCTGCATCACCTGCTCACGCGGGTGAACTATCCGAGCATCGCGGGGATCAACGGTGTTGCCTGGGACGCCGTCGAGCTGCCGAGCCAGTTCATGGAGAACTACGCCTGGCACCCCGGCGTGCTCGGCCGCATCTCGAGTCATTATCAGACCGGAGCGCCGCTGCCGGCGCAGACTCAGGACCGGCTGCGGGCGACGCGCAGCTTCCATGCCGGCTTGCAGATGGTGCGCCAGCTCGAGTTCGCGCTGTTCGACTTCAGGTTGCACGCCGAGTACCTCCCTGAGCGCGGTGGCCGGGTGAGGGAGGTGCTGCAGGCCGCGCGCCGGGAGGTCGCTGTCGTGCCGGTGCCGGAGTGGAACCGGTTCCCGAACAGCTTTGGACATATTTTCGCGGGCGGCTATGCGGCCGGCTATTACAGCTACAAGTGGGCCGAAGTGCTGGCCGCGGACGCCTTTTCCGCCTTCGAGGAGCGGGGCGTCTTCGACCGGGCCACGGCGCAGCGGTTTCTCGACTCGATTCTCTCGCGGGGAGGGAGTCGTGATGCCCTGGAAGCCTTCATCGAGTTCCGGGGGCGGAGCCCGCAGATCCGCGCCCTGCTGCTCCAGCACGGGATCATCGCCCCGGGCGAGGCAGCCTGATAAAACTGTGCGGCAAGTCGCAGTGACAGGGAGGGGACGGCTCCTAGACTGACACGAATTTCGCTCCCGGGAGCGGCACGCGGCCGTGCCACGAACCAATAGAATGAGCAGCGCCCGGCGCAGTGACTTCGACGTCACCAATTCGGTGCAGGTGAGCTCGCCGGAGGCGGTCCTGCGCGCCATCGAGGCGCTTTACCGGCCGACCTGGCCGCAAGCGCCGATCGAGCCCCTGCGGCGGTCCTTCGAGCATTTCGAGCGGCTCTTCGCCGGGGAAATCCCCGGCTTCCATGGCGTCGACACGGTTTACCACGACCGCCAGCACACCCTCGACATCACCCTCGCGCTGGCGCGCCTGCTGGTCGGGTATGAGCGCCAGGTCGGGGAGAGCCGCCGGCTGGGGGGGGAGCGGGCGGTCGCGGGCCTCATCACCGGACTCTTCCACGACGTCGGTTATCTGCGGCGAGCCGATGACCAGGACTCGCGCAACGGGGCGGAATTCACCCGGATCCATGTCTCCCGGGGCGCCCGCTTCCTCGAAGCGTTCCTTCCCGATGTCGGCCTTGGCGCCTGGGTGCCGGTTGCGCGCGAAATCATCCACTTCACCGGTTACGAGCTGTCGTTCGCCGAGATCGAGGCACGAGTGGCCGATCCGCGCGATGTCAAAGTGGGGCATCTGCTGGGCACCGCGGACATGATCGCGCAGATGGCCGACCGCTGTTATCTCGAGAAGTGCCGCGATCGGCTGTATGCGGAGTTCGTGCTGGGCGGGGTCGCACTGCCGATGGTCGCCAACGGCGATCGTCAGGTGAAGTACGCCTCGGGCCTCGATCTTCTGCGCCAGACGCCGGACTTCGTGGCCGAGGTGCGCGAGAAGCGCCTCGATCGGGAGTTCGGCTCGGCATACCGGTATCTCGAGATCCTCTACGGGGGCCGGAACCCCTACCTGGAGGCGATCGAGCGCAACGTCGATTACCTTCGGCAGGTACTGCGGAGCGAGAACTGGCGGCTGCTGCGGCGCAAGCCACCGATCTTCGCCGCCGACGCCGACCCGATGTCCACCATGCGCGGCCTGATGGTCGGCTACATCAAGAAGGTGTGGTCGGGGTACTGAGGCGCGGTACTATTGACGGGCTATTGGAACAATTGGCCCGAGTGACAGCCGCAACCCTCAAGCTGAAGTACGCGAGCGCCGCGTTTGCCATCGTGCTGCTCGCCACCGCGGCCGTGATCGGCTTCTTCGTGTGGCGCCACCGGCCCGATCCGCTCACGGCTGAGGGGGTGGGGGCGCTTGCCGTGCTCGGCAGTCTCGCCGCGGCGGTGATCGCCTGGCGGGCGGCGCGCGGGATTCAGGCGTCGACGACGGCGCTCATCCGCAGCGCCGATCGGGTCGGGCAGGGCGATTACACCCGACCGGTCGAGGTACGCCGGAGCGATATCATCGGGGAGCTGGAGCAGGCTCTCGAGCGCATGCGCTCGAGGTTGCGCCAGTCGACCATCCACAAGAACTACCTGCACAACGTCCTGAACAGCATGACGGACGCCGTGTTCGTCACTTCCCCGGACGGGATCGTGAAAGTGGCCAACTCGGCGGCCTGCAAGCTCCTCGGCTACAGCGAGGAGGAGATCCTCGGCCGCAGCATCCTCGGCATGCTCGATGAGCGCGAGCGCGAAGGCTTCGACCTGTTGCAGGCCGCGCAGGAAACGCGGGAGACCGTGGTGCGCACCCGCGGCGGCCAGACGATCCCGGTGTCGCTCACCGGCTCGCGGATCGAGAGCGCCGACCCGCAGTTCCAGGGCAACATCTTCGTGGCGCGCAACATCACCGAGCGCAAGCGCGCCGAGCGTCGCATCCGCTATCTCGCCCGCTACGATGCGCTCACCAAGATTCCCAACCGCATGCAGTTCCATCACGTCCTGCAGCAGACCATCGCGCGCGGACTGCGCAGCGGGCAGGCGGTGGCACTGCTTTACCTCGACATGGATCATTTCAAGGAGGTCAACGACACTTTCGGACACGGCGCGGGGGACCGCGTGCTCGAGGTGCTGGCGGAAAGGTTGACGCGCGCGCTGCCGAAGGGCGCGCTCCTCGGGCGCCTCGCGGGCGATGAGTTCGCGCTCTGCATCGACGGCCTGCCCGCGGAAGGTGACAACCGCGGCCCGATCGCGCATCTGGCGCGCGCCGTGCTCACCGAGGTCAGCCGCGCCTTCCAGTTGAATCAACACGAGGTGTTTCTCACCGCCAGTATCGGCATCGGCTTCTGCCCGAGGGATGCGGAGAACGTCATCGATCTCATCCGCAACGCCGACGCGGCGATGTACTACTCGAAGCAGAACGGCGGCAACACGTTCGCGTTCTACTCGCCGGAGATGAACGCCGCGGCCGTCGAGCGCCTGATCATGAAGAGCAAGCTGCGCCGCGCGCTCGAGCGCGACGAGCTCGTGATCCGCTACCAGCCCAAGGTGGACGTCGCCAGCGGCCGAATCATCGGCGCCGAGGCGCTGCTGCGCTGGCGCCTGCCCGGGCACGGCGACATTCCGCCGTCGCAGTTCATCCCGCTCGCGGAGGAGACCAATCTAATCCTCGACATCGGCGAGTGGGTGTTGAACCGGGTGTGCATGGATTACCGGCAAATGCAGACCGAGATCGGCGATCCCGGGCGGATCTCGCTCAATCTCTCGCTGAAGCAGCTGCGCCAGGCGAGCTTCATCCTGCGCTGCCGTTCGGTGTTCCGCCGCCACGGCGTCTCGCCGACCGCGTTCGAGCTCGAGATCACCGAGACCACGCTGATGGCGGATGCCAAGCGCACCTTGCGCCTGCTCGATGAGCTCTACGCCATGGGCCTGCATCTGTCGATCGATGACTTCGGCACGGGCTACTCCTCGCTGTCCGCCCTGCAGCAGTTCCCGATCGACACGCTCAAGATCGATCAGTCCTTCGTCCGCGATGTCGGCGAAAACGCCGGCAACGCCACGCTGGTGCGCACCATCATCGAGATGGGCCGCAATCTCGAGATCGATGTCATCGCCGAGGGCGTCGAGTCGGTGAGCCAGCTCGAGTTCCTGCGTCGCAACGGCTGCCACTACGCACAGGGCAGGCTCTTCGGCGAGCCCTGCACGTCCGAGGAGCTGCTCGCGCTCCTCAAACGCCAGAGTACTTCCGGCCCGGCTTTCCTGCGCTATACCCAGCAGCCCGCGGGGCTCGCTCACGGCGAATCGCGCGCCTGAAGCGGCGCCGAGCTCCGCCATGCTCACTCTCTCGGCCGTCCGGCTGCGGCGTGGACCTCAGGCTCTCATCGATGCGGCCAGCTGCAGCATCTTCCGCGGCGAGAAAGTCGGCATCGTCGGACGCAACGGCTGCGGCAAGTCGACACTGCTCGCGCTGATCCGCGGGGAGCTCGCGCCCGATGCCGGCGAGTACCGCGCGCCGCCCGGCCTCGCGATCGCCGCGGTCGCCCAGGAGCTGCCGCAGACCGAGGCGACACTCGTCGACTATATTCGCGGCGGCGATCTCGAGCTCGCGGCGATCGAAGCGCAGCTCGCCCAGGCGCACGAAATCGCCGGCAGCGAGGGACATGCCGACGGCATGCGCCTCGCCGCACTGCACGGCGAATACGAGCGGCTGGCCGGATATTCCGCCGGGAGCCGCGCCGCGCAGCTCGCCGCCGGACTCGGATTTGCGCCCCGGGACAGCGAGCGGGCCGTATGCGAGTTCTCCGGCGGCCTGCAGATGCGCGCCAACCTCGCCCGCGCACTGATGCGCCGCTCGGACGTGCTGCTGCTCGATGAGCCCACCAACCACCTGGATCTCGACGCCGTGCTTTGGCTCGAGCGGTGGCTGAAAACCTATCCCGGCACGCTGTTGCTCGTATCGCATGACCGTGAGTTCCTCGATGGTGTTGTCGGACGCATCCTGCACATCGAGGGCGCGCGCCTGAGCGCCTACAGCGGCAACTACAGCGCCTTCGAGACACAGCGCGCCGCGGAGGCACAGCGCACGCAGGCCCTGCTGGCGGGACAGCAACGCGAGCGAGCCCGCGTGGAGGGTTTCGTGGCCCGTTTTCGGGCCAAGGCGAGCAAGGCGCCTCAGGTGCAGAGCCGGCTGAAGTGGCTCGCCCGACTGCCCGAGATCGCAGCGGTGCACCTGGAAGAGGGATTCGAGTGGGAATTCACGGCGCCGGCGAAACTGCCGCGGCCGCTCATCACTCTCGAGCGCGTCGGCGCAGGTTACGGCGGGCACCAGGTGCTGCACGAGGTTTCATTCGAGGTCAGTCCCGGTGATCGCATCGGCGTGCTCGGCCGCAACGGCGCCGGCAAATCGACCCTGATGCGAGTCCTGGCCGGGCAGCTCTCCGCGTGTGCGGGAGCCATCGAGAGCGCTGCGGATCTCGCGACGGGTTTCTTCGCGCAACTCGAGCTCGAGCACCTCGACGCCGACGCCACCGCGCTCGGGGAGCTCGAGCGCCGCGGCGGACCCGAGCAGACGCGCTGGAGCGAGCTCGACCGGCGCAACCACCTCGGACGCTTCGGGTTTCGCGACGACCGCGTGTTCGAGGCGACGCGCCGGTTCTCGGGCGGCGAGCGCGCGCGGCTCGCGCTCGCCATCCTCGTCGCCCGCCGGCCCAACCTTCTGCTGCTCGATGAGCCGACCAACCATCTCGATCTCGACACGCGCCACGCGCTGCTGCTCGCGCTGCAGGATTTTCAGGGCGCCGTGGTGACCGTCTCGCATGATCGCGCTCTGCTGCGCGGGGCGTGCGACCGCTTTCTGCTCGTGGCCAACGGCCTCGTCAGCACATTCGATGGCGATCTCGAGGACTACGCCTCGTGGCTCGCCCGGGCAGCCCCGGTTGGGCCCGGGGCGTGCCCGGAGCAAGGATCGCGCAGCGCCACGGCCAGTGGCGCTTCGCGCCGCGAGCAACGCCGCCTCGAGGCCGAGGCCCGCAATCGCCTGACACCTCTGCGCGCCGAGCGGCGCCGGTTGGAAACGCGTCTCGAGCAGCTCACGGCCGAGCGGCAGCACCTCGAATCGCGGCTCGCCGACTCTGATGCGTATGCGGCGGCAGGCGCCGAGGAGCAACTGCGCCTGAGCGCCCGCCACGGTGAGCTGTCGCGGGAAATCTCGGTTCTCGAGGAGCGGTGGCTGGAGGTGGCCTCGAGCCTGGAGACACGCGAATGACGGCGCGTGCATATTGGCCTGTTTGCGCCCGTTTCTCCCGGGACCCCCCTCAGGCTGGCTTCGCTATTCTCTGCGCGCATGCAGATGGAGACCGTCCGCGCGAGGTTGGCGCGCAGCCCCGGGCTCACCGGCGATCACATTCAGGCGCTCGCGGCGCAGGCGAGAGGGGATCGCGAGCGTCTCTGCGAGCCGGAAGTCATCGCGCGGGTGGATCTGCCGCCGCAGGCACGGGCATTTCTCGAGCGGCCTGACCACGCGGCGCTCGCGGCGGACCTGCAGTGGATGCGCGCGAGCGGCGCCCGGCTGGTGTTATGGGGAGAAGAGGAGTACCCGCCGCAGCTGGCGGCGACTCGCGCTCCCCCCGCGGCGCTGTACGTGATGGGGAGTGTGGAAGCGCTGCGGACACCCCAGCTCGCGATGGTGGGGGCGCGAGCGGCCTCGCCGGTCGGGCGCGCGATCGCGAGGGAATTCGCTGCGGCATTGGCGCACGCCGGGCTCACCATCACGAGCGGGCTCGCGGCGGGCATCGATGCGGCGAGCCATGAAGGGGCGCTCGCGGCCGCGGGGCGCACGATTGCGGTGTTCGGCACGGGACTCGATCGGACCTACCCGCGCGAGAATGCCGGCCTGGCGAGGCGCATCGCAGGCACCGGGGCGCTGATCTCGGAGTTTGCGCGGGGGACGGGGCCGCAGCGACAGAATTTTCCGCGCCGCAACCGGTTGATCAGCGGGCTTTCGCTCGGGACGCTGGTCGTCGAGGCGGCCGAGCGCAGTGGCTCATTGATTACCGCCAAGCTCGCGGGAGAGCAGGGCCGGGAGGTGTTCGCGGTTCCGGGCTCAATCCGCAGCCGCCTCTCGCGGGGGTGCCACCAGCTGATCCGAGACGGCGCACACCTGGTCGAAGGTCCGGAGGACGTGCTGCGGGAGCTGCAATTTTCATTTCCTGCTCAAGGACTTGCGATATCCTCCGGGGCTCGTGTCGAAGGTGGCGGCGGGGGCATCGGATTGGACAAGGCATATGAAATGCTGTTAGATGCGCTCGGTTTCGAACCCACGACCATCGATGCGCTCGTCGCCCGCTCAGGCTTGTCCGGCGAGTCGATCGCCTCGATGTTGCTGATTCTCGAGCTTGAAGGGCGCGTCGTGCCATTTCCTGGCGGCCGGTACGGCCGACTATCCACATGACCACCGGCAATGTCCTCAAAGTCCTGATCTACGTTTACGACAATTACATGTTGGCGGACCCGGCCGAGATCCCGGAGCGGCGCCACATGCTCGAGGATCTGCAGCGGCGCGGCTTCTCGGTGAGCGAGGTCGTGCACGCGATGGAGTGGCTGTCGGCGCTGGTCAGCGATCAGCGGGCGGCGTGCGGGTCGGGTGACGCACAGGAGGATCGCGCGGGACTGCGCGTGTTCGCCGACGGCGAGCTGTCGCGTCTTTCGGCCGATTCCCGCGCCTTTCTCATGCTGCTCGATCGTCAGCGAGTCCTGACGTCGCAACAGCGGGAGCTGGTGATCGAGCGCGCGCTGGCACTCGACGTCCAGGAAGTCGACGTCGAGGAGCTCAAATGGGTGGTGCTGCTCGTCCTCTCGAGCCAGCCGGGACAGGAGCTGGCGTTCGCCCGTTTCGAGAGCGTCATGTCCGGCAGCGGCGGCCCCGTCCGGCATTGATCGAGCACAGGGATTCGCTGACGCATGGCTGAAAATCTTGTCGTGGTCGAGTCGCCCGCCAAGGCGAAGACCATCAAGAAATACCTGGGTAAGGACTTCGAGGTGCTGGCCTCCTACGGCCACGTGCGCGATCTCGTGCCGAAGGAGGGCGCGGTCGATCCCGAGCGCGGCTACGCGATGAAATATCAGGTGCTGGAGAAGAACGAGCGCCATATCGAGAGCATCGCCCGCGGGCTCGCGAAATCGAAGGCGCTGTATCTGGCCACCGATCCTGATCGCGAGGGCGAGGCGATCGCCTGGCACCTGAAGGAGATCCTGAGATCCCGCGGAGATCTCGACGGCAAGGCGGTGCACCGGGTGGCGTTCTACGAGATAACCCGCAATGCCGTCCGCGAGGCGGTTTCGCAGCCGCGCGACCTGTCGCTCGATCTCGTCAACGCGCAGCAGGCGCGCCGGGCGCTCGATTACCTGGTCGGTTTCAATCTCTCGCCCCTTCTGTGGAAGAAAGTGCGACGCGGCCTGTCGGCGGGCCGGGTGCAGAGTCCGGCGTTGCGCATGATCTGCGAGCGTGAGGAGGAGATCGCGGCATTCCTCGCGCGCGAGTATTGGACGCTCGAAGGCTCGGGCGCGAAGCGCCCGAGGGATGGCCAGGAGTCCGCTCCGTTTCCTCTGAAGCTCACCGAGTACGCCGGGCAGAAGGTCGAGCAGTTCTCCTTCACCAACGAAATTCAGGCGCGGGAGGTCGAGCGCACCGTGCGCGAGGGTGCCCGCACGAGCGCGGCGCCGAGCGGTGCCGCATCGGCGGAGATTGGTCAGTTGCGTGTCGTCGCGGTGGATCGCAAGCAGCGGCGGCGCACGCCCGCCCCGCCCTTCACCACCTCGACCCTGCAGCAGGAGGCCGCGCGCAAGCTCGGATACAACGCCCGCCGGACGATGCGGCTCGCGCAGCAGCTCTATGAGGGCCTCGACACCGGCGACGGTAATGTCGGCCTCATCACCTACATGCGTACCGACTCCGTGTCGCTTGCGGCCGAGGCGGTGCGGGAAATCCGCGAGGTCGCCGCGCGGCTCTATGGCCAAAGCGAGGTCGCCGAGGAGCCTCGCATCTACAAGACGAAATCGAAGAACGCCCAGGAGGCGCACGAAGCCATCCGCCCGACCTCCGCCGCCATCACACCGGCCGACGTGGAGGGCAAGATCGACGGCGATCTATACAGACTTTACTCGCTGATCTGGAAGCGCGCGGTTGCCTCGCAGATGGCGCCGGCGATTTTCGACACGGTCGCGGTCGACATGCTCGCGGGGCCCGACGGTCCCGAGCGCCACGTGCTGCGCGCCAACGGTTCCACCCTCGTGAAGCCGGGTTATATCTCCGTCTACCAGGAAGGCACCGACGACGTGAAGGCGGACGAGGCAGATCACGTGCTGCCGCCCTTGCAGGAGGGCGATGCCGTCGATCTGCTCACGTTCAACGCCGATCAGCACTTCACCGAGCCGCCGCCGCGCTATTCCGAGGCCTCGCTGGTGAAAGCGCTGGAGGAGCACGGTATCGGGCGGCCCTCGACCTACGCGAGCATCATCTCGACCCTGCAGGACCGCGAGTACGTCGAGATGGACAATCGCCGCTTCGTGCCGACCGACATCGGCAAGATCGTCAACCGCTTTCTGACGCACCACTTTCATCGTTACGTGGAGTACGGCTTCACGGCGGCGATGGAGGACGAGCTCGATGCGATCTCCCGCGGCGAAGAGGAGTGGACGCGGCCGCTCGACAAGTTCTGGAAGCCGTTCATCCGTCAGGTGGAGCGGATCGAGAAGAACGTCTCGCGCGAGCAGGTCGCGCAGGCGCGCGAGCTCGGCAAGGATGCCGCCACGGGCAAGCCGGTCACCGTGCGGATGGGGCGTTATGGGCCGTTCGTGCAGATCGGCACCAAGGACGATGTCGAGAAGCCGCGCTTCGCGGGCCTGCGGCCGGGACAGAAGATGGACGCCGTCACGCTCGCCGATGCAATGGAGCTCTTCAAGTTGCCGCGCACGCTCGGCGAGACGGCGGCGGGCGAGACGATCGCCGCCAACGTCGGCCGCTTCGGTCCGTACGTGAAATACGGCAGCAAGTACGTCTCGCTCAAGGAAGACGATCCCTACACGGTGAGCCTCGAGCGTGCGCTCGAGGTCATTCGCCTGAAGCAGGAGGCCGACGCCAACCGCATCATTGTCGACTTCGGCGTCGACGACATCCAGGTGTTGAACGGCCGCTACGGCCCGTACATCACCGACCGCAGGAAGAACGCCAAGGTGCCGAAGGAGCGGGACCCCAGGTCGCTCACGCTCGAGGAAAGCCGTGTACTGCTGGCGCAGGCGCCGGAGCGCGGCAAGGGCCGCTGGGGGCGAGGCGCGAGAAAATCGCCCGGAGGCGCTTTCGGCGGCGCGAAGCGCCGGCCTCGAACGGGCGAGGCCGAGGGAGCCCCTGAGACCCACAGTCCCGAGAATGCGGGCCTCAGGAAAGGGCCGAGCAACCGCCGAGCGACCGCGCGGCAGAAAAGCGCAGCGGCGGCAGGCGCGCCGTCGCCGCTACCTGCTCGCCGCCACCGCGCCGAGACCGGAAAACCCCCGCGCATCCCGCCTGCTCGAACGAGCGCCGCTCATCCGAGCGCTGCCCGCCGCTTCAAGGCTTCCACGGAACTGGCCAACAGGGCGGCTGCGGATGGCGGCAGACGTCGGGCGGCGGCAAAGAAACCGGCCAAGAGCAAGCGCCTCTCACACAAGCCGACCCGCAAAGCCGCACCCGGGCGCGCGCGCGGCGTGAAGTAGCTCGGCGAGCTGGTACGCGCTGGCGTGTGAACGAGCGCTTCGAGCGCTGCGCGATAGGCCGCCGATAAACTAAGGGTTGTGTACCACGTCTCCGACGGAGATGGTGTTGGAAGCACCCACGATCAGGCCGAAGCTCAGGTTCGGATAGGTCTTGAACACGAGCAGCGTGCCCGCGCGCTCATCCGGCAACCGCACCTTTGGCGCAAACACGGAGCCCAGATCGCTCATGTTGCCAACCCCGCTGCGCGAGCCGTAGGTATCCCGCACCACCTGCCCGGCCTGGTCCACCTCCAACACGGTACCCGCCTCGAGTCCGTCGTCTGATCCGCGGTTGATGACGACGATGTCGTATTCGCCCGCGAGATCACTGATTCCCGTGTCGCCCACGATCCAGGCGATCTTGCCGTTGACCTGTGTGGTCGGCGCCCGCGGCTCGAAATTGAGCGGCGCGAGCGTGTCCGTGGAGATCAGCTTGTCACCGCGCAGGGTTTCGCGCGCCGTGTCGATCAGCGTCGCCCGTGCCGGACGCGTCGGCGGCTGTGTGATCAGAGCCGTGGCCGTGTAGAGGCCGAGATAACCGAGCACGTGCCCGGTGTCGGGATCGCGCAGCTGATCGCTCACGTGTATCACGCTGTAGCGGCTGTGCGGATTGGATCCGAGTCCCCTGATGTAGGCGATGACGTCGGAGCCTGCGATCTGGTGGTCGTCGCGGAAGGCGATGATATGCGGGGCCGCCTTGATCTGCTCGCGCGTGAGCACCGTCGGGCGCCCCAGAAACGCGGCGATCGCCCCGTACGGAATCGTCGGGATCGCAGAGGTGATGGGTGTGCTGCGCAATCGCGGCTCGAGCCGCAGCGCGCTCTCCTCGACCACCCGGACGTGCGGCCTGCCGTTCTGGTCATAGGCCAAAGCCAGCTTGTCGCCCGGATAGATGAGATGGGGATTGCGGATGTGCGGATTGATGTACCAGACCTCGGGCCAGTCCCAGGGGTCACGCAGGTACATCGAGGCAATGCCCCAGAGTGTATCGCCGCGCTTGACCGTGTAGGTCAGGGGCGCATTCGGGTTGACTTGCGGGACTGGGGCCGGCGAGGCCTGGGGCGAGGGCTCGGCGGCCGAGACAGCGGCCTGGGTCGCGGTCTGGCTGTCATTTGCGGCCTGGCTGTCGTCGCTGGCCTGTGGTGCCGCGGATTGCGCCGAACTGTCCTGCGCAGCGGCAGGTGCCGTGTGGCGAAAGCCATGCAGCGACGAGCAGGCGGCCAGTGTGACCGACAGAGCGAGACCCGCGGTCAGGCGGACCCGGAAAGCTAGATTCGAGACCATCCTCCACCCCTTCTGTATTGGCGCAAATTCGGCATCGTGCCGCTTTGCGCGGCCAGCCCTGCGACTGGGATTTGCCTCACTTGCTTTCGGCCTCTGGAAGCCATGCTGCGACCAGCTTGAATGGGCAGGCTATAATCGCATGTCGTCATCGGGCGCAGGGTGACTTAATGTCAAGTTGTGCGCTCGGTCACGGGCCGGGCTGCCTTGGCACCCCGCGGGCGTACGCTACCCGCCCTTTGAAAGCTCCGAGATCCGCCCCCACCCAGGAAACCATGGCGATTAGAACGATTCTCGAGTTCCCCGATCCGCGGTTGCGTACTCGTGCGCAGCCCGTGACTCGGTTCGATCCCGAGTTTCACCGGGTCGTCGATGACATGCTGGAGACGATGTACGCCGCGCCCGGCATTGGTCTCGCGGCCACTCAGGTCGATGTTCACCAGCGGCTGATCGTCATCGACATCTCCGCCGAACACAATGACCCCCTGATCCTCGTGAATCCAGAGATCCTCTCGCGCGAGGGAGAGGTCGCCACCGAAGAAGGGTGCCTCTCGGTCCCCGGCTACTTCGAGGAGGTGAAACGGGCCTCGAAGATCCGCCTGCGCGCCCAGGACCGCGACGGCAACGTTTTCGAGAGAGACTGCGAGGAGATGCTCGCCGTCTGCGTGCAGCACGAGATGGATCATATCGACGGCAAGCTGTTCGTCGACTATCTCTCCAGCCTCAAGCGCGAGCGCATCCGCAAGAAGCTCGAAAAGGAGCGCAAAGAGCGCGGCACCCGCTCCGCCTCCGAGACCCGCTCCCGCGGGAGCGGGGGCGCGAGGAAAACGCTCTCCGAGCGCGCCCTTTAGCGGCGCGTCGATGACGCCGCTGCGAGTCGCATTCGCCGGTACCCCGGAGTTCGCCGTTCCCACCCTGGCGGCGCTGATGAGCTCCGAGCATCGGCTCGTGGGGGTTTTGACCCAGCCGGACCGTCCGCGAGGACGCGGGCGGCGCGTCACTCCCTCCCCCGTGAGGATTGCCGCCGGGACCTCGGTGCCTGTGGATCAGCCCGCCTCGCTCAAGACCGCGGCGGACCGGGCGCAACTCTCGGCCTGGCGTCCTGACGTGCTGGTGGTCGTGGCGTATGGCCTGCTCCTGCCGCCAGCCGTGCTCGAGATTCCGCGGCTCGGCTGTGTGAACGTCCATGCCTCGCTGTTGCCGCGCTGGCGCGGCGCGGCACCGATCGAGCGGGCTCTGCTCACGGGCGATGAGGCGACCGGCATCACGATCATGCTCATGGATGAGGGACTGGATACCGGACCCCTGCTGCTGCAGCAGGCGATCCCCATCGAGCCCGAGGACACCGCCGGGAGCCTGCGCGAGAAGCTGGCCGGGCCCGGCGCCGCTCTGCTGCTCGAGGCGCTGCAGGGCTTGGCCCAGGGCACCCTGCGTCCACGGGCGCAGCCCGCGGAGGGCGTCACCTACGCGCGCAAGCTGGACAAGCGCGAGGCGCCCATCGATTGGAACCGGCCGGCGGTTCAGATCGAGCGGCAGGTGCGAGCATTCGAGCCCTGGCCCGTCGCGGAAACGACCTGGCGAGAGGCGGCAAGTGGCACCGGCGAGCGACTGCTGGTGCATGCGGCGAGAGTCACCCCGCTGCCTGGGGCGGCGGCTGCGAGCCTGCCGGGCTGCATCGTCGAAGCCAATGGCGATCATCGTGACGGCTATATTCGCGTGCAATGCGGCACTGGCCGTCTGGATCTCCTGATTCTGCAGCGCCCCGGGGGGCCCCGTCTGCCGGCCTCGGTGCTCACCCGCGGACCGCTGGCGCTCAAGCCGCAAATGATGCTGGGCGGCGGGACTTGAGCGGCGAACCGCCGAATCCAGGCGCTCAGGTGCTTGCCGAGGCCGCGCGCGCGGTCGCCGCGATCGTGTCCGGGCGGTCCGCCGAGGAGGCGCTATCCGCTGTCGAGACAAGCCCACAGCGATCCGCCGTTCGCGCCATCGCGCTCGGAACGGTGCGCTGGTATCTGCGCCTGCTTCCGGCCGTGCAGGGGCTGCTCGAGCGGCCGCGCGATCTGGCGCGAGAGATCCACGCCCTCCTCGTCGCCGCCGCGTACCAGATCGAGTACTCGCGCAACGCGCCACCGCTCGTGGTGGACATGGCCGTCGATGCGGCCCGTGCCCTGCGCCAGCCGCGTGCGGGAGGGCTCGTCAACGCCGTTCTGCGCCGCTTCGTCAGGGAGCGGCAGAATCGTCTGGCGCAGGTGGACACCGAGCTCACCGCTCGCAGCGCCCATCCGGCGTGGCTGGTCAGTGCGCTCACGGCCGCCTGGCCCGAGCATTGCGCTCAGGTGCTCGCCGCCAACAACGAGCATCCGCCGATGGTGCTGCGCCTGAACGCCGCCCGCCGCCCGCCGGCGGATTACCTCGGCGACCTGGTGGCGGCCGGCCTGGCGGGACGCCTTGTCGATTGGATGACCGCCCGCGGCACCACGGCGGCAGTGGTGCTCGATCGGGCGATCTCGGTCGCGGCCCTCCCGGGGTTCAAGGAAGGCTGGGTGTCCGTGCAGGATGCGGGAGCGCAACTGGCCGCATCGCTCCTCGAGGCCGCCCCGGGCATGCGTGTGCTCGATGCCTGCGCTGCGCCCGGGGGGAAGGCCGGTCAGCTGCTCGAGATCGTCCCGGGCCCGCTCGAGCTCGATGCCGTGGACATCGATGCCGGCCGGCTGCGCCGGGTGGAAGACAACTTTCGGCGCCTGGGCTTGGGGGTGCGGCTGATCGCAGCCGATGTGCGCGAGCCCGGCACCTTCTGGGACGGCCGACCTTACGATCGGGTTCTGGTGGACGCCCCCTGCTCTGGCACCGGCGTGATCCGCCGCCACCCCGACATCAAGCTCCTGCGCCGCGCCGAGGACGTCCCGGCATTCGCCCGGACTCAGCTCGAGATCCTCGCGGGAGCCTTCCGGGTGCTCGCCCCCGGCGGTCGGCTCGTGTATTCGACCTGCTCGGTCCTGCCGGCGGAGAACGAGGCCGTAGTGGGCCGCTTCCTCGCGCTCGAACCGCAGGCGAGGGCGGCACCGATGCCTCAGGCGGACGCCCTCGCTCCCGGGGGACTTGCGCGAGAGGTCGGCACCCAGCTCCTTTGCGGAGGAGCGGCAGGGACCGACGGGTTCTATTATGCTTGTCTCGAAAAGACAACGCGTGGGACCTGAGCGGCGCGCTCAGGTCCAGGAAACCTTACGGGTCTGCTGTTGCATCCATGCCACGACGGTTCTCACTCCGGGAGATCGGTTCTTCGCGCACCGGTGGCCGGGCGAGCGGCCGCTGGCGGGCGCTGACGCGTCTTGCTGGCGCGGTGCTGCTTGCAGCCACCGGCGCACTCGCCTTCGCCAACGCGCTCGATGGGCTGCTCGAGGTCAGCAGCGCCTACGTCAACCTGGACCAGGGGGTGTACCAGCTGTACGCGCGCGTGCGGTACCCGCTGAATCCGGCGATCCGCGCGGCGCTGCAGGACGGAGTCACGCTGACCTTCGACGTCGAGACCCGCGTCGATCGCGTCCGCCGTCTCTGGTTCAACGCCAACGTCGTCGATCTCACTCTGCGCCGCGAGCTTGCCTATCACGTGGTCACTGATCGGTTCGTGGTTCGCGACATGAGCAGCGGCGACCAGAAGAGCTTCGAGACGCTCAAGGAGGCGCTCGCGTATCTCGGCAGGGTCGAGGGCTGGCCGATCCTCGTCGCGCCGCAGCTTGATGGGGGCCGCTATATCATCAGCGTGCGTGCGGGCGTGCGGCGCGGCAAGCTGCCCGCGTCCCTGCGCGCGCTGCTTTTCTGGACGGATGACTGGCAACGCGTGAGCAAGTGGTATTCATGGTCCCTGCCGGTGTAAGCGACGGTCGCGATCCGGCGCGGCGGCTGCGGGCACGCCGCCGCAGCGCGTGGTCCCTGGCGCTCTGGGCCACGGTCGGCCTCGGGGCGTTGCTGCTGCTGCTCGCCAAGAGCGTGCAGAATTCCTCGGAATTCGGCCGACTGCAGCCATGGATCGTGCTGCTCAACATCGCCGGCGTGCTGATCCTGGCCGGCATGTTGGTGAGAAAAATCTGGCAGCTCGTGCGGGACTACCGCAACCACGTGCCGGGCTCGCGCCTGACGGCGCGCACCGTCATCATCTTCGGCGCGCTGGTGTTGGCACCGCTTCTCATCGTGTATTTCTCATCGCTCG
The DNA here is from genome assembly GCA_049579785.1 of Steroidobacteraceae bacterium. Taxonomy (GTDB): domain Bacteria; phylum Pseudomonadota; class Gammaproteobacteria; order Steroidobacterales; family Steroidobacteraceae; genus 13-2-20CM-66-19. Next base: position 8,163 of record JBAUOO010000083.1, on the reverse strand, counting down.
AGTTCATCAATCGCGGCATAGACAGCTGGTTTCGCGTCGAGGTGCGCCAGGGGCTGAAGGACGCACTGGTTCTCTCGCGCGAGGCGCTCGACCTGCGGGTGGAGGAATGCTCGCGGCGCACGGAGCTGCTCGCCCGCTCGCTCATCGCCCGCTCGGGCGTGGAGCTTCAGACCCGGCTCGACGAGGAGCGACGCGAGACGGCCGCTTCCGAGATCGTGCTCTTCGGCGATCAGGAGCGCATTCTCGCGGCGAGTCTCGACAACCCGTTGGCGAACGTACCGCTCGCGCCGCCCGCGGACCTCGTGCGCCGGGTGAGCGAGCATCGTCCGTATGTGAGTCTCGAGCCGCAGTCCGACGGCCAGTACCTCATCCGCATCGGCGCGCCGCTGAGTGAGTCGCCGACGAGCCCCGATGAGCGCTACCTCATGGCGCTCTATCCGGTTCCGACGCAGCTCGCCGCGCTCGCCGACGCCGTGCAGCGCTCCTACTCGCAGTACGGCAACCTCGCGGCGCTGCGCGAGCCGCTGAAGTACAGCTTCAGCCTGACGCTGACCCTGGTCCTGTTGCTGGCCATGTTGGCGGCATTCTACGGGGCCATCTTCTCCGCGCAGCGGCTCTCGCGTCCGGTGCAGGATCTCATCGCGGGCACCCGGGCCGTCGGCAAGGGCAATCTCGACACTCGCCTGCCGCTACCCTCGCGGGACGAGATGGGATTCCTGGTGCACTCGTTCAACGACATGACCAAACGCCTGCGGCGGGCGCACGAGGAGGCGACCCGCAGCCAACAGGCCGTCGAGCGCGAGCGCGAGCGCTTGGGAGTGATCCTGGCGAGGCTCTCGACCGGCGTGCTCGCGGTGGACCGCGCCCTCACCGTGCGCATGGCCAACGAGGCGGCCGGCGCCATCCTCGGCACGGATCTGTCGGCAGCGACCGGCCGATCGCTGTCGGAGCTCTCGGCGAGCAACGAGCGCCTCGGACAGTTCGTCGCGGCACTCGCCGTGCGCTTCGCCCGCGGCCGTGACGAGTGGCGCGAGCAGCTCGATCTCGACGGCGGCGCCGCGCACGGCTCCCATGGGCGGCGCAATCTCATGTGCGCGTGTACCCCCCTGCCCGGAGAGGGCGGCGACATGGGCTACGTCATCGTCTTCGATGACATCACGACCCTGCTGCAGGCGCAGCGGGATGCCGCGTGGGGAGAGGTCGCGCGTCGCCTGGCCCACGAGATCAAGAACCCGCTCACCCCGATCCAGCTGTCCGCCGAGCGGCTGCGCCGGCGGCTGCTCGCGGGCATGGCACCGCGGGATGCCGAGATCCTCGAGCGGGCCACCCACACCATCGTGCAGCAGGTCGAGAGCATGCAGCAGATGGTGAACGCCTTCAGCGAGTATGCCCGCGCGCCCGAGATGAGAGTCAGCCGCTTCAGCCTCAATCAGCTCGTGACCGAAGTCGCCGAGCTCTACCGCTCGCAGGACCCGCACGCGGCGATTCATCTCGACCTCGATGAGCGGCTGGCGACCCTCGAGGCCGACCGCGGCCGGGTGCGCCAGATTCTCAACAATCTCGTGACCAATGCGCTCGAGGCGCTCGAGGGGGCGCCGCAGCCTCGGCTCGAGATCACCACCCGCCTCGAGGGGAGCGATGAGGAAGCCTGCGCCGCCGTCACGGTGTGTGACAATGGCCCCGGGTTTCAGCGCGAGCTGCTCGGCCGGGTGTTCGACCCCTACGTCACGAGCAAGCCCAAGGGCACCGGCCTCGGTCTTGCGATCGTCAAGAAGATCGTCGAGGAGCATGGTGGACGGATCGATGCTGACAATCGCCCGGAAGGCGGGGCTCGTGTGAGGGTGCTGCTGCCCCTGGTGGACAGCACGCGGACGGCGGCCGGTACGCGTGACCGAAGAGAACAATTGCGGAGAGAGAGGGCATGAGCGCTCCACACATTCTGGTGGTCGATGACGAGGCGGACATCCGCGGCCTGCTGAAGGAAATTCTTTCCGAGGAAGGCTACGAGGTTGACGTCGCGGCGAATGCGGCCCAGGCACGAGCCTCGCGCGCGCGCCAGACGCCGGATCTCGTGCTGCTTGACATCTGGATGCCCGACGTCGACGGCATCACGTTGCTGCGCGAATGGTCCGCCTCCGTCGCCGACGGTTGTCCGGTCGTCATGATGTCGGGCCACGGGACGGTGGAGACGGCCGTCGAGGCGACGCGTCTCGGCGCGTTCGATTTCGTCGAGAAGCCCCTTTCGCTGGCCAAGCTCCTGCGCACCGTCGAGCGAGCGCTCGATGCCGGCCGGCGCCGTCGCCAGTCGGGGAGGCTGTTCGTGCCGGCGCTCGCGATGCCGATGGGCAAGAGCAAGCTGATGCAGCAGCTGCGCACCGAGCTTCAGCAGATCGCCACTCACGCCTCCTCGGTACTCCTCATCGGCGAGGCGGGCTCGGGCCGCGAGGCATTCGCCAGGTATTTGCACGAGCGCGGTCCGCGCGCCGGCTCGCCCTTCGTCACGCTCGTCGCGAGCGGTCTGCGCGAGGCGGACGCGGAAAGCCGGCTGTTCGGACGGGTGGAGGGCGCGAGCCGCTACCCGGGTCTCATCGAACAGGCGGCGGACGGGACGCTCTTCATCCAGGAGATCGAGGATCTGCCGCCGGCTGCGCAGCGCCTGTTGGTGGGCGCGCTCGGGTCCGGGCGCTTCACGCCGGTCGGCAGCGGTGAGCCGGTCGAGATGCGCGCGCGCGTGGTCTCCTCCGCGCAGCCCGGGGTCGAGGGCCGCACCGGCCCGGAGGGGCTGCGCCGGGATCTGCTCGCGCAGCTCAACACGCTCATCGTTCGTGTGCCACCGCTGCGGGATTACGCGGAGGATGTCCCGGAGCTGCTGCGCCAACAGGTCGACCGGATCGTCGACACCGAGGGCCTGCCGTTCCGGCGCTTCAGCGTCGCCGCGCAGAACCGACTGCGCAACTACCCCTGGCCCGACAACGTGCGCGAGCTGAAGAATCTGGTGCACCGGCTGCTGATTCAGGGGGGAGGCGAGGAGATCAGTCTCGATGAGGTCGAGCGCGAGCTCGCGGTGCAGACTCCTCCGGGCGAGCCGCTGGTCAAGCAGGATCTGCTCGCACTGCCGCTGCGGGAGGCGCGCGAGCAGTTCGAGCGCGCCTACCTGCAGCAGCAGCTGCTGCTCTGCAACGGCAAGGTCGGTCAGCTCGCGAAGCGCGTCGGCATGGAGCGCACGCACCTTTACCGCAAGCTGCGCTCGCTGGGCCTGGATTTTCGCTCGATCGGTGAGGAGTAGTTCCACGCCGATCCGAGGCGCTGGCGCGAGAACGGGACCTTCCTCGATGGCACCGGGTGGGTGACGGATGGACGTGCGCAATCTCGAGGTCGTGAAGGGCCCCAGTGAGCTCCTCTGGTGGCCCTGGACGTTCAAGCTGTTGATTTCGTCGCTGGCGCTGGTGTCTTTCTGCCTGGCGCTGCTCGGCCGGCCGAATCACTTGCCTTTCAGCACTCGCTGCGCGGGCGCATCCTGCGAGGTGACGGCCGCACCGGCCAATGCACCCGAGGTGTCCCTGCGCGTCGGCGACCGCGTGCTCCTCGGCGAGCAGCCATTCGCGACGCGCGCGGCGCTGATCGATGACAACGTTCCGCGCAATCACGACTATGCAGTGGTGGTGCAACGAGGCGCTCAGCGCCTGACCGTGGCGGTGCACACCGTCAGCCGGGCGGCCGGGAGAGACTTCGCCCAGCGATCGATCATCACGTTCGTATTCCTGTTCGGGCTCCTGATGCTCTGGCGGGGGGAATCCGCCGCGAGCGGCGGTCTTTGCCTTTTCGCCCTCGGTATCGTCCTGGGCTCGGGGCTCTACGCCCGACCGTTCGCCCCCCCTTGGAACCTGATCGCCAACGGTCTCGGGGCGTTGAGCGGCGGTCCCGCCGCCTTCATGGGCCTCTATATCACCGCCGATGCGCTCGCTCGAGTCGATCAGGATTCGCGCACCGCCCATCGCGCGCGTGCCGCCTATCTCGGCGCGCTGCTGCTGCTGTACCTGACCGAGGTGGTTCCGGTGGCGCTGCTCGTGACGGGGCGCGGGTTTCCGTTCGCGACCGCGGTCCAGGTGGCGACGCTCGTCCTGGCGCTCGTGGTCTGGATCGTTCCCCTCCTTTACCTCTTGCAAGGCTACCGCGCCGGCACTCCGGCGAACCGTTTGCGCATCCGCTGGTTCATCGCCAGCATCGCGCTGCTGCTGCCGCTGATTGGCTGCAATCTGCTGCTGCAGTTGGACCAGGGGTTTTCCGCGGCCGAGACCGATCTCCTCGGCGTCGCCCAGGTGCTGCTGACCGTGGCGATTTTCGCCATGCTGAGCTACGCCGCCCTGAGCCAGCGCCTGGTGGCGGTGCGCTTCGTGCTGAATCATGCGCTGGTGTTCGGTTCCCTGACCGCCTCGCTCATCGGCGTGCTGTCGCTGCTCGAAAGCCTGATCGAGCGCAGCGTGATCAGTAAGGAAGCGGGCCTGGCGCTCGATATCGCCGTGCCGCTGCTGCTGGGTGTGTCCATCCACCGCATCCATCGCTGGGGCGAGGACAGCGTCGAGCGCTTCGTGTTTCGCAACGAGTACCGTGCCCGTAACGCGATCCTCGCGTTCCTGCGCGACGCCGGGTTCATAGCCCATCCCACCACGTTGTACGAGCGCACCGTGGAGGTCTTCGGGACCCATGCCGGCGGCCGTTACGCGGCCATGTACCTCGCCGACAAGTCAGGGTACGAGCGGGTCGCCGCCGGCGATCATGCCCGAGAGCTGCCCGTGCGCATCGGGGTTGATGACGTCGCGATGGTGAGGCTGCGCGCCACGCTCGCGCCGCTCGATCTGTTCACGCTCTCGAGCTCGCTCGGCGCCACCGGCTTGGCCCTGCCGCTGGTGATTCGCGGGCGCCTGGAGGGCGTGCTCGTTTGTGGCGCCAAGGCGGAGGGACGCTACGCCCAGGCGGAGATCGAATTCCTGAGCAAAGCCGCATCCGGCATCGCCGCGTGCGTGATTGCGTTGCGGGCCGAGCTTCATGGCCGCTTCGTCGGCAGGGTCGCCGAGGGCGCGCTGTCGACGGAACGCATCGTGGAGGAGGCCCGCGCTCTCGTGGAGTCTTGAGCAGAGGAGGCCACGGGTGAGGCTCAGACTCGCCCGTGGCTCCTTCGCCTTGCACGAATGCCGGACTTCGGTTTTGCGGCGCGCTTGGCCGCTGCGGCTCGCGAGCGCGGAGCGTTGCGCTTTGCAGCGCGCGCCGCCCTGGCACCCGAGCTGCGCTTCTCCTTCCTGTTCTTCTTCCTGCTCTTCTTCGCGCTGCGCGACGTCGATTTTTTTGCTTGCTTGCGCGCCGCGGCTTTTCGGACTGCGGCGGCGCCTGGGGGCGACTTCGCGGCGGGCGCATCGACACCGCGCAGCTGATCCAGGATCGCGGGATTCTCCAGCGTCGAGACGTCCTGCGAGATCTCCTCCCCACGCGCGATCGATCGCAGCAGCCGGCGCATGATCTTGCCGGAACGTGTCTTCGGCAGGTTGTCGGCGAAGCGGATCTCGTCGGGTTTGGCGATTGCCCCCAGATGCTCCGACACCCAGTTGCGCAGCTCCCCGACGAGAGCCGTCGTGTCACCGCTCGGGCGCGAACCGCGACAGACGACGTAGGCGAAGACCGCCTCCCCCTTGATCTCGTGCGGCCTGCCGACGACCGCCGCCTCGGCGACCCGCGCATGCGATACCAGGGCGGACTCGATCTCCATCGTGCCGAGCCTGTGGCCGGCGACGTTGAGCACGTCGTCGATGCGGCCCATGATCCAGAAGTAGCCGTCCTTGTCGCGGTGGGCGCTGTCGCCCGCCACGTAAAGGCGCCTGTTGAATTTCTCCCAATAGGCGGCGAGGTAGCGCGCGTTGTTGCCCCAGATGGTGCGCAGCATGGCCGGCCAGGGCCTTTTGATCACGAGGTAACCGCCGGCGTCCGGTCTTGTCACGGACTCGCCGCGCTCATCGACGATGTCAGCCTCGATCCCGGGCAGGGGCATGGTGCAGGAGCCGGGCTTCGTCGGCGTGACTCCGGGGAGGGGCGAGATGAGGATCATGCCGGTCTCGGTCTGCCACCAGGTGTCGACGATCGGGCAGCGGCCGCGCCCGATCACCCGCTGATACCACATCCAGGCCTCGGGATTGATCGGTTCGCCGACGCTGCCAAGCAGGCGCAGGCGCGAAAGATCGTAGCGCGCCGGGATCTCATCGCCGAGCTTCATGAGCGCCCGGATCGCGGTCGGGGCGGTGTAGAAGACGCTGACGCGGTGATCCTGACAGATCTTCCAGAAGCGCCCCGCGTCGGGCGTGGTCGGCGCCCCTTCGTACAGCACCACGGTCGCACCGGCCGCGAGCGGTCCGTACGCGACGTAGCTGTGGCCCGTCACCCAACCGACATCCGCGGTGCACCAGAAGACATCGTCATCGCGCAGGTCGAACACCCACTGGGTTGTCAACTTGGCGCCGAGCAGGTAGCCGCCGCTCGAGTGTTGGATCCCCTTGGGCTTTCCGGTCGAGCCCGAGGTATAGAGCAGGTAAAGCGGATGCTCCGCCTCGACCCACTCCGGCTCGCAGAGCGGCGCCTGCCCATCGAGCACCTCGTGCCACCACAGATCGCGCCCACGCACCATCGATACCGGACGACCGGTGCGCGCCAGGACGATGACCTTCTCGATGGTCCGGCACCCGGCGGCGAGGGCCTTGTCGGCCGCCGCCTTGAGCTCGATCGGATTCCCGGCGCGCCAGCCGCCATCGGCGGTGATCAGCATTCGGGCGCCGGTGTCCTCGATCCGATCCTTGAGCGCCGGCGCGGAGAAGCCGCCGAATACCACCGAGTGGATGGCGCCGATCCGATTGCAGGCGTGCATGGCGACGATGGTTTCGGGCAGCAGCGGCATGTAGATCGCGACCCGATCTCCCTTGCGCAGGCCCTGCGCCTTCAGGGCGTTGGCGAAGCGGCAGACCTCGGCGTGCAGCTCCCGGTACGAGAGCCTGCGGGTATCGCCGGGCTCGCCTTCGAAAATGATCGCCGTCTTCTGTCCGCGATCCTGAAGGTGCACGTCCAGGCAGTTGAATGAGACATTGAGGCGGCCGTCGGTGAACCAGCGGAAATTAGGCGCGGCGGAGTCATCGAGGCTCACCGTGAAGGGGGTCTGCCAGGCAATCTCCTCGCGCGCAAGCCGAGCCCAGAAGCCCACAGGGTCATCGGCCGCCTGCCGGCGCATGCGCTCGAGGTCCGCGGCCTTGATGCGGGCGCGCGCGGCGAAGCCGGCGGGAGGAGCGAACGTTCGCTCTTCCCGCAGGACGGACGTGATGTTCTTGCTCGCCATGACCGAATCCCCTCACAGTCGACACAGCCGGCAAAGGTCGCGCCGGCGACTTTTGCCGATTCACCAGGCAGACGAGCATAGCCGAATCGCGGGTGGCCCTGGGAGTCTCGCCGGCCTAACCCCTGACTTCCGCGAGCAGGCGATCGATGCTGGCGCGCGCCTGGCGCGCATAACCACCGCCAAACAGGTTGGCGTGATTCAACACGTGATAGAGGTTGTAGAGCTCGGTGCGCACGGCATGCCCGGCGGGCAGAGGCGTCTCGGCGAGGTAGGCGTCATAGAAGGCGCGACCGAAGCCGCCGAAGAGTCGGGTCATGCCGAGGTCCGCCTCGCGATCACCGAAGTACACCGCCGGGTCGAAGATCACCGGCTCCTGCTGCGGGTCCGCGAGCCAGTTGCCGGCCCAGAGGTCGCCGTGCAGGAGCGAGGGCTGGGGCCGGTGGCCGGCGAGCAGCGCACCGACCGACTCGAGGAGCCGCGCGCCGGGTTGCTCGAGGAGCTCGGCGAACCCGTTCTGAATCGCGAGCGCGAGCTGATGGCGCAGGCGCCGCTCGCGGAAGAACTCCGCCCAATCGGAGAGGCAGCCGTTCGGTTGCGGGGTCCGGCCGATGAAGTTATCAGTGGTGAAGCCGAATGCCGCGGCGCTGACCCGGTGCTGGGCCGCGAGGCGCTCGCCGAGCCGCCGCTCCGCGAGTCGGCCCGCCGGGCGGGACTCGATCCACTCGAGAGCGAGAAAGGCGCCGCGCGCGATCGAGCCGCGAGCGATGACTCGCGGCACGCGGACAGCCCGCGCC
>JBAUOO010000082.1:0-32792 GCA_049579785.1 Steroidobacteraceae bacterium | reverse complement strand
GGGTATCGCGGGTAGCGGCACCTCATCGCTGGGTATCGCGGGTAGCGGCACCTCATCGCTGGGCATTGCGGGTAGCGGCACCTCATCGCTGGGCATTGCGGGTAGCGGCACCTCATCGCTGGGTATCGCGGGCAGCGGCACCTCATCGCTGGGTATCGCGGGTAGCGGCACCTCATCGCTGGGTATCGCGGGTAGCGGCACCTCATCGCTGGGCATTGCGGGTAGCGGCACCTCATCGCTAGGCATTGCGGGCAGCGGTACTTCCGCTAAAGGCATCGCAGGAAGCGGCACGTCGCCCCGGGGTATCGCCGGTAGCGGCACCTAAGGCTTTCGCGGGCGCGGCTTGAACTCAGCGGAGCTGTCTCGCTGATCCGTCAGCGAGAAGGATCGCCGGCTAATTCGACCCTCTCAAAACGCGCGACGGACCTTCGTCGCAGTTCGCCTCTGCGCCTTCCTGTTCGCCGAATGACCACAGTCTACGGAGACTTTGAATGCGCCAACAGACCAGGCGAGCAAAGACGGTAATAAAAAGGGGTCAGGCGATCTCTCTGCTTTATCCGATCGCGGCATTCTTCAACAGCGGGGGAATGACTAAAGCTCAATCCTTGAGCGCGCTTGCTTCCGCGATAGAAAATGCTTGCAGAGAAGCGCGTAAGCGCGAACTCGAGCACATAGGTGCTCCGGCGTGTTACGCCGAGTTGATTGCGACGTGGACGCGAGAGCGAAGATTCCTAGATTCCAACGGCCGTCCCCGCGCTCTGGCACTGTCAGGTCCCAACGGATTTGCTGCACTTGCAAAGCTCGCTACACCAGGGGTAAGTCCAAAAGGCCTTCTGAAAGTGCTGATCCAATATAGAAACGTTCGTAGGCTCAGCAGCGGAAAAATTTGCCTTGTGAGCCCATTTTTCCACGCGACTACGCACACGAAAATGGCCTTCGAACCCATGGTGTTGTTCCTTAGGGACGCTACATCAACGATGACTCGAATTCTAAGGAACCCGAGCGATTCGCATACTCCAGAACCATTTTGGCGCAAGGTTGAGACCGCTTACGTGTCCAAATCCGCTGCAAAGGAATTTTCCGAGTACGCACGGGAGCGAAGCCTGATTTTCTTGGAGGAGATGGATGACTGGCTCAGAGCACATGCCAGGAAGAGCATGTTCGGAATACGCAAGCAAGCACGCGTTGGCCTCGGGCTGTTCTCGGTCTACTCACACTGAGAGGCCGATTCAGCTGGGCTAACCAAACGCCTCGGTACCTTTGCCTTCGTCAAAATTGAAAACGAGAGCGTCCTCCAAGCGAACACAGGATTCGCTCGTTGACCTCCTCTCACCGATCAGTCGCTTGCTAGTGCTCGGAGCTGTCGGTATCGACGAACTCATTAGCGCAGCAAAGCGAGCATATCTTCGCGCCGCGATAGATGTCACTGTTCCGGCGGGTCGGCGTCTGAACGCATCGCGCCTATCGGTTGCGACGGGCATGACACGGAAGGAGGTGGCAGCTCTCCTTAATCAGTCAAAATCCGAGGAGCGTCTCGCCATTCGGAGAAGCGGACAACAGCGTGCTCTGAGGGTGCTCCGCGGCTGGTTTACGGATCCTCGCTTCCAGGCCGGTGCGGCACGGCCCGCGGAACTCCCCCTATCTGGGAAAAAGAAGACGTTCCGACAACTTGTTAAACTGCATGGCGGAGATGTGACGCCCAATTCTGTGTTAAATGAGCTCGAACGAATGGGCGCAGTAGAGCTCACACGCTACGGAACACTTCGTGTGCGGTGGAAACGGAATGAGGAAGACCTGAGACCCGACTACCAGCTTTCAGAGTTGGCGAAGTTATTCGAGGACTTCGTTTCGGCAGTTACGCCGCCAGGTTCCAAGCCCTCATTTTTTGGCTTCAAGGATGCGATAGTCGCTTCACCAGGTGAAGCCGCTGCATTTATGCAGACATTCTCTCGGCGTGCGGCCGCCCTTCTTGAGGGATTTGACCAATGGTCGACCACTCATGAGGTGGCCAAGGTCGGTAATAGCGAATCGGCTGGCGCAAAGCGTATTGGAATAGGATTGTATCTGCTCCATGCGGATCTGCAGTCGGCCAGCAAACTAATTGCGCGCTCTCGCGTGCGCGGCGAGCGTCGTGCGAGAAAGCGGTCTACATGATCAGGCAGCACTCCCTCTCAACTCCTTCCTCAATATCTTCCCCACATTGCTCTTGGGGAGCTCCTTTCTGAAGTAGACGTGCTTGGGAACCTTGTAGCCGGCGAGGGATTTGCGGCAGTACTCGATGATGTCGTGCTCAGTGAGGTTTGGGTCCTTGGTCACGACGTATAGGGCTACGACTTCCCCTGAGTGCTCATCGGGCTGGGCGACGGCGGCGCATTCGAGGACGCCGGGGCACGAGGCAGCGACGGCCTCTACCTCATTGGGATATACGTTGAAGCCCGAGACCAGGATGAGGTCCTTCTTGCGGTCCTCCAGGAAAACGTAGCCGCGTTCGTCCATATGCCCGACATCGCCGGTGCGGAGCCAGCCGCCGGGAAGCATGACTTTGGCGGTCTCATCCGGACGGTTCCAGTAGCCGCGCATCACCTGTGGCCCGCGGACGCAGATCTCGCCGGTTTGGCCCAGGGGAAGGTCCTCCCCCTGGTCATCCTTGATTGCGATCTCACTGGAGGGGATCGGTAGCCCGATGGAGCCGTTGAATTCCTCCGTCGTGGGATTGATGGTGGCGGCCGGCGAGGTCTCGGTCAGACCCCAGGCCTGGGTGAGAATGTTGCCGGTGACTTCCTTCCAGTGTTTGGCCACCGATTCCTGCACGGCCATCCCGCCTCCCAGCGTGACCTGAAGGCGACTGAAGTCGATGGCAGCGAAGCCGGGCGTATGCAGCAAGGCGTTGAAGAGGGTGTTGACGCCGCTGAAGAACATGAAGGACTGTTTGCGCATCTCCTTTACCAGCGTGGGGAAGTCCCGCGCGTTGATGATCAGCACGTTCTTCCAGCCAAGATGGACGAAGAGCAGGCAGTTCGCGGTCAGGGCGAATATGTGGTAGAGCGGAATCGCCGTGATCAGTACGGCGCCCTCGTCGGAGAAACGGCCTGCGAGCCAGGCCTCGGCCTGCAGAATGTTGGAGCTCACGTTGCCGTGACTCAGCATGGCGCCTTTCGCCACGCCGGTGGTGCCGCCCGTATACTGCAGGAAGGCGATGTCCTCCGGCCCGACATCGATGGCTTTGAGCGGGAGCTTGCGGCCGGCGCGCAACGCTTCGCGAAAATCCATGGCGCCGGCGATATGCCACTGGGGCACCTGTTTGCGCCGTTGTCGCACGACGTAGTTGACGATCCAGGATTTGGGAAATCCGAGCAAGTCCCCGGCCGCGGTGACCAGAACCTTCTTGAGACGCGTGTGCTCGGCGACCTGCTGCACGACGTGCGCGAAGTTCTCGAGCACGACGATGGCGGTGGCGCCTGAGTCTTCCAGCTGATGCTGCAGCTCCCGGGCGGTGTAAAGGGGGTTGGTGTTGACGACTACGAGGCCGGCCCGCAAGGCGCCAAACAGCGCGATCGGGTACTGCAGGCTGTTGGGCAGCATGATGGCGATCCGGTCGCCTTTGGCCATACCGACCGCCTGCAGCCATGCCGCAAAGTCGCGTGTCAGCTCATCGAGCCGCGCGAAGGTCATCTCGCGACCCATCTGCTCGAAGGCCGGCCTGTCCTGGTACGCGGTGCAGGCCTGGCGCAGGAGCGCCACGAGGGAAGTCAGCCGGACCTTATCGATCTCGGCCGGCACGCCGGGTGGATAGGACTTCAGCCAGATTCGGTTCATGGTTTGCGCCTCCCTAGTGGCTCTTCTTCAACATCGGCTGGAGATATGGCCATACGTTGTCCAGCACCAGTGGCTCCCCGCGCGCGTTCGGATGCAGGCCGTCCTGCTGCATCAGCTGCGGATCGAGCGCCACCCCCTGCAACAGGAAGGGTACCAGGGCGGCGTGCAACTGCCGCGCAAGACTCGGGTACATGTCAGAGAACTGCCGGGTGTAGCGCGGCCCGTAGTTCGGTGGGATGAGAAGGCCGGCGAGCAGCACGCGCGTCCCCGAAGTCTCGGCCATCCGGATCATGTGGGCCAGGCGCTGCCGCGCCAGATCAAGCGGCAGGCCGCGGAGGGCGTCATTGGCCCCCAGCTCCAGGATGAGGATGCCGGGGTGCGTCAGGCGCAGCTCCCGGGGCAGGCGTGCCAGGCCGCCGGTAGTGGTCTCGCCGCTCACGCTGGCGTTGATCACCTGGTACTCGTAACCTTGCGCTCTCAGGCGCTCGATGAGCAGCGCCACCCAACCCTGCTCCGGCCTCAGGCCGTGCGCGGCGCTCAAGCTGTCGCCGAACACGAGAATGGTATGGTCGGACGCCACCGCGTTCTGGAGCGCGATGAACATCAATCCGAGGCAGAGCATGGCAAAAACCACGCTTTTTGACATGCGAGCAGAAAGCGCCGCAGGCGGCTTTCTGCCGAATACCAGCGCCCAGGCGCCGGCGGTCCGCAGCAGCGTTCTCAAGGCCGAGCACCTCACCAAGCAGGTTCAAAGTCCCGAAGGCCTGTTGACTATTGTGCACGACGTCTCGCTCGACATCGCATCGGGTGAGTCGATCGCGGTCGTGGGGCCCTCCGGGGCGGGCAAGTCGACGCTGCTCGCGCTCCTTGCCGGGCTCGATCTGCCGACCGAAGGCAGGGTGCTCCTCGAGGGGCGGGACCTCACGCGACTCGACGAGGACGGCCGGGCTTTGGTTCGGGCGCAGCGCGTCGGATTCGTGTTCCAGTCCTTTCACCTCATTCCCTCGCTCACGGCCCTCGAGAACGTGATGCTGCCCCTGGAGCTCGCCGGACATGCGCGGGCGCGCGATGCGGCTCTCGAGACCCTGCGCCAGGTGGGGCTCGGGGAGCGCGCGCGGCACTACCCGCGCCAGCTCTCAGGCGGCGAGCAGCAGCGGGTGGCGCTCGCGCGCGCGTTCGTCACCGAGCCGGCGGTGCTCTTCGCGGATGAGCCGACCGGCAATCTCGATGCGGGGACCGGCGCGCGAATCGGACAGCTGCTCTTCGAGATGAATGCCCGCTCGCGGACCACACTGGTGCTCGTGACGCACGATACTGATCTCGCCACGCGCTGCGAGCGAATCGTGCACATGGAAGCGGGCGGGCTGAGGTAGCGAGCATGCGCGCGGCCCTGCTCTCGATGCGCATGCTCTCCCGGGAATGGCGCTCCGGCGAGCTCGGCGTGCTGCTCCTGGCTCTCACGGTCGCGGTGGCGGCGCTCACCGGAGTCGGCTTCCTAGTGAGTCGCATCAGTGCCGCGGTGTCGATGCAGGCGAGCCAAGTGCTCGCCGCCGACATCCGCCTCGAGTCGCCGCAACCGATCGACCAGACCGTCATCGCGCAGGCGCGAAAGAGTGGAGTGCGCGTCGCCCTTGCCACGGGCCTCTTGAGCGTGGTGTTCGAGGGCGATCAGAGTCAACTGACGGATATCGACGCGGTGACGGCCGGCTACCCGCTGCGCGGCGCCGTGATGGTGGCCGATCAACCATTCGCCAAGGGCGTGCCGGCCCGGAACATTCCCCCGCCGGGGGAGGTATGGCCGGACTCGAGGCTCCTCGCGGCACTCGGCGGGCAGATCGGATCGCCGCTCAGCATCGGCGCTGCGAAGCTGCGTGTCGGGCGCGTGCTCATCTCTCGCCCCGATGCGGGCGGCACCTTCACCGGGCTCGTGCCGAATCTGCTCATGAATGCCGCCGATCTGCCGCGCACGCAGCTCATCCAGCCGGGCAGTCGGGTGAGCTATGCGGCACTCTTCGCCGGCAGTCCCGCGCGCACCGCGACTTTCAAGCGCTGGCTCGAGGCGCACCGGCGCCCGGGGGAGCGTCTGCGCGACATCTCCAGCACCAGTCCGCAGATCAAGAGCGCGGTCGATCGCGCCGGCCGGTTTCTCAGTCTCGCGAGCCTCGTGGCGGTGCTGCTCTGTGCCACCGCGGTGGCGATGTCGGCACGGCGTTATGTCAGTCGGCATCTGGATTCCGTGGCGCTGCTGAAGACCTTGGGCGCGACACGGCGATTCACGCTCTGGCTGACGACGCTGCAGCTGCTCGCGGTGGCGGCGCTGGCCGCGGTGGTCGGCTCGGCGGTCGGGTACCTGGCCCAAGCCTGGCTGGTGTATGCGCTGCGCGGACTGCTGGCCAGCAGAGCGCTGCCGCCGGCAAGCCTCGCGCCGGTGGCGATGGGCTTTCTCACCGCCGTAGCGCTCCTTGCGGGCTTTGCGCTGCCGCCGTTGCTGCAGCTCTCGCGCGTGCCCGCCATTCGCGTGTTGCGGCGCGACATCGGGCCACCGCGGCCACTGGTGCTGCTTGCCTTTGGGCCGGCGGTGGCAGTCGTCATGTTGCTGATCTATTGGGCCGTGCTCGATTGGAAGCTTTTTCTCGGGTTCACCGTGGGGCTTGCGGTTTTCGTCGCAGTGCTCGTCGCGACCGGCGCGCTGCTCGTCATGGCGGCAGGCCGATTGCGTGGCCGCGCCGGCGTGGCGTGGCGCTATGGCATTGCGAGCCTCAGCCGCCGCAGAACCGACAGCATCGTGCAGATCGTCGCCTTCGGCACCGGCATCATGGCGCTGCTGCTGCTCGGGATCATCCGCAACGATCTCGATGGCGACTGGCGTCGGAGCCTCCCAGCGGACCTGCCGAATTACTTCTTCATCAACATTCCGCCGCAGAGCCGGGATGCGTTCAGCGGTTATCTGCAGGCGCACGGCGCCAGGACCTCGCGCGTGCTGCCGATGATCCGCGGCAGACTCACGGCGATCAACGGCCGGCCGGTGGCGACGTTGCGCTTCGCCGATCATCGCGGCGAGGAGTTCGCGAACCGCGAGCAGAATCTCACCTGGTCGTCCGCCCTCGGTGCCGACAACCGGGTCGTCGCCGGCCGCTGGTGGACGCCGGCGCAGAACGGCCAGCCGCTCGTATCCGTGTCGACGGAATTCGAGACGTGGCTCGGCTTGCGGCTCGGCGATCGGCTCACTTTCGACATCGCGGGCGAGAGCTTCACGGTGCGCGTCGCGAACATCCGCAAAGTAAAGTGGGACAGCTTCAGACCGAACTTCTTCATCGTGTTCGCCCCGGGCCTGCTCGATAAGTTCGCCGGCACGTATCTCACCAGCGCCCACCTCGCACCCGGTGCCGCCCGCTCGCTCGCGCGGCTCGCGCGGCAGTTCCCGAGCGTGTCCATTTTTGACATCGACGATCTGCTGGCGGACGTGAGGTCCGTGCTGGACAAGGCGGTGTTGGCGGTGCAGAGCGTCTTTGCATTCACGCTGCTCGCGGGATTGACGGTGCTCCTTGCCGCCGTGCAATCGAGCCGCGACGAGCGGCGTTACGAGAGCGCAATGCTGCGCACGCTCGGCGCAAGCCGCCGCACGGTGCTCACCGGCGTGCTGGCCGAGTTCGCGGCGCTCGGCGCCCTTTCCGGGCTCATAGCGGCGGCGGGCGCCTCGATCGCGGCCTATTTCCTCACGACCCGCGTACTCGATCTGCGGTATGCCTTCAGTGCCGGGGCCTGCATGGTCGGGCTCGCGGGCGGCGGACTCCTGGTGGTCGCGAGCGGCTGGCTGGCGACCCGCTCGGTGGTGAGACAACCGCCCCTTGCGAGCTTGCGCGCCGACATCTGAGGTTGGCGCGCGCGCCGGCGGTCTGTATTACAATCGCGACAGGTGCACGGAGGCCGCGCACGAGCGGTACCTCTTGCGTGGCACGCATAATCCTCGATCGCACGCTCAAGGACGAGGACCACTCGACGCTCTCGAGCATTCTGCGCCGGCATCCGCCCGTGCCGATCGCTCTGCTATCGCTGAAACCGACGGAGGTTCGCGAGCGCTTCGTGAAGTGGCTTCGCAATGCCAACATCGAGATCGAGTGCGCCGCCTCGACGACGGACGCTCTCGCGATGCTCGAGGAACGCACGCATGCGCTGCTCTTCACCGACCGGCTGGAGCTCGCGCAGGCGGTGCGCCAGCTGCCCGCGGGCTCGGCGACGCACGTGATCTTCGTGGACATCGATGGCGGGGTGGGCGTGCGCGAGGCGCTTCGCAGGGGCGCCAACGATTGCATGCCCGCCGAAGCCGGAGGGGAGGAGTTCTGGGCGCATCTGACGACCGCCCGGCGCATCGCGAGTCTCTCGTCCGCTCTGCAGCTCGCGCTCACCGACAAGCGCATTCTCTCGACCATCGATGAGCTCACGCGCTGCGGCAGCCGCCGCTTCTTCGAGCACGAGTTTCCCCGCGAGATCGAGCGCGCCATACGCATGCGCCGCGCTTTGTCGCTGGTCATGTGCGATATCGATCTCTTCAAGGCGGTGAACGACTCCTACGGTCACGAGGTGGGCGATGAGGTGTTGCAGGAGTTCGCGGCCCGCCTCACCCACGGCCTGCGTTTGGGCGGGGACTGGGCGGCACGCATCGGCGGCGAGGAATTCGCGGTCGTACTGCCCGAAGTCGGCGGCGGCGAGGGAATGCAGATCGCGCAGCGTCTGTGCGAACGCGTACGGGCCACGCCGTATGCGACCGCCGCCGGAGCTGTGCACATCACGGGGAGTTTTGGAGTTTCCGGATTCGAGCCGCGGCGTGGCGAGCGCCGAACATCGATGCGCGCACTCGTCAACGCCGCCGACGCGGCGCTCTATGAGAGCAAGCGCTCCGGCCGCAATCGCGTGACGGGCCTTCAGCCTCATTAAACCGAGCGGGGTGCCGGCGCAAGGTCTGCATCCACGCGCTCGGGCATGTGCGGCAACTCACAGCACGATCGGTCCCGCCGCCGGTATGCTCGCGACTGGCAAGCCGGAGAGGCGGGAGGAAAGACGTGGGAAATTCACCGCCAGAAGGCGGCGCCACACGCCAGGTAACGGCCGAGGATCCAGCGACCGAGCTCGATCTTCTGGAGCAGACGATCTCGATCGAGGGCGCGAGGATCCTGCGACACGATGCGCACGGCCTCACCGCCACACCCATCGCTCGGAGCTGGATTCTGGAGGGCGATCCGGCTGCTCGCGAGAAGCGGCTCACGGGCAGCACGGACCAGCTGGCCTCGACCTTCATGTGGGATTGCACGGCCGGCCGGTTCCACTGGTTTTACCAGGAGGACGAGGTCGTCCACGTGTTGGAAGGCTGCGTCCTCATCGAAGACGCCGCTGGGGCGCGTCGCCGGCTGCAGGCCGGTGACACGTTCCTCTTCCCCGCCGGCTCCCGGTATCAGTGGACCGTCCCGCACTACGTCCGCAAGATCGGCTTCCGGCACGTGCCGCTGTCGCGCGAGATGCGGATCATCAGGCGCGTGCTCGAGCGTCTGAAGACGCCGTTGCGCCGCAAGCCCGCCGGTAGGGCAGCGAACGACAGCTGATCCCCGATTGCGGGCAAACGCCGGCGTGCTCGCCGGGCTATACGAGCCGCAGTCGACAGCGTAGCCTTTGGCGATGGCCCGCGTAGCGCGCTCACCGGCAATCGCCGCGGCACTCGCGGCGGCGCTGCTCTTTGGCGCGAGTACGCCGCTCGCGAAGCAGCTCCTTCAGGATACCTCGCCGATGCTGCTGGCCGGCCTGCTTTATCTCGGCAGTGGCGTCGGTCTGAGCGTCGTGCGGCTGGCGCGAGACCGGGGCTGGCGCGCTCCCTCGATGAACCGCAACGAGTGGCTTTGGCTGCTGCTCGCCATCGGCTTCGGCGGAGTGCTCGGCCCATTGCTGCTGATGTTGGGGCTGACGCGGACCTCCGCCGCGTCCGCTTCGCTCCTGCTCAACCTCGAAGTGGTCTTCACCGCGCTCCTCGCCTGGATCGTCTTCCGCGAGAACACCGACCGGCGCGTCGTGCTTGGGATGGCGCTGATCGTCGCGGGGGCGGCGGTGCTCGCCGGGCCGGGCGCCTCGCGCGCGGCGGGGCTTGGCTTTGGCGCGCTGCTCATCGCGCTTGCGAGCCTCTGCTGGGCGCTCGATAACAACTTGACGCGCAAGATCTCGGGCTCGGACGCGGTGTTCATCGCCGCACTAAAGGGACTCGTTGCCGGGGTGGTCAATACCGGATTGGCGGTGTCCCTGGGCGAACGCCTCCCGGCTGCCGCCGGGATCGCCGGGGCAATGGTCGTGGGGCTATTCGGGTACGGCATCAGCTTGGTGCTCTTCGTGCTGGCCCTGCGCGAGCTGGGTGCGGCGCGCACCGGCGCCTACTTTTCCACTGCGCCCTTCATGGGCGCAGCCGTCGCCGTCGTCGCTTTCGGCGAGCGCCCCTCGCTTATGTTCGGTCTAGCGGCGGTCGTGATGGCCGCAGGTGTCTGGCTACATCTAAAGGAGCGCCATGAGCACGTGCATACTCACGTGCGCACAACGCATTCGCATCGCCATGTCCATGACGAGCGCCACCCGCACTCACACGATTTTGACTGGGACGGCCGAGAGCCGCATACGCATGAGCACACCCACGCGCTCTTGACCCATAGCCACGCGCATTATCCGGACATTCATCACCAGCACGAGCACGACGGTTAGTGACGGACGCCCGGTAGCAACCGGCGGCTCTGAAGGAGATGGCAACGCGCCGTTGCTGTTGTTCTATATAAGAGAACGATTTTTTTCTATGCAGAACACCATTATAGTATCGTTCGTGATGGGGCGAGCGGGTCGCCGGAGAGGTCTCGGGAGTTAACGCATGCGAATCGCGAATCGCAAATAACCCCGGGAGGCTCCGATATGTCGAAACTGCGTTTGAGCTTCGCCTGCGGGCCTTACGACCGCATGGAGGCGCTCCAATACGATCGCCTGGAGATCGAAGGCATCGATCTGAACTTCGTGGAGATCCAGGCGCCGCGGGAAATCTTCGACCGCATGGTCGGCACCCGGGAATTCGATGTCTCGGAGCTGTCGCTCGCCGAGCACGTGGTCATGACGGCCAGGGGCAAGAGCCCATTCGTGGCGATTCCCGTCTTCCCCTCCAAAGCCTTCCGCCACAGCTTCATCTGCATCAACCGCCACGCGGACATCAGGGAGCCGAAGGATCTGGCGGGCAAGCGCATCGGTGTGCCCCTCTACACCATGACCGCGGCCATCTGGAACCGCGGCGATCTGCAGAACATCTACGGCGTGGATCTCTCCCAGGTTGAATGGGTGCAGGGCGCGGTGGAGAAGCCGGGCACCCACGGCAGGCCGCCGGCGCCGCCCAAGCTCCTCAAGCCCATCAACCTCCGCGCGAACACTTCGAATAGCTCCCTATCGGACATGCTGGCCGACGGTGGGATCGATGCCCTCATCGGCTCACGCATGCCCGATTCCGTGCGCACGCGGCCGGACAGGGTGGGACACCTCTTCTCGAACTTCCGCGAGGAGGAAAAACGCTACTACCGGGAAACCGGCATCCATCCCATCATGCACACCGTGGCCATCCGCCGCGAAGTCTACGAGGCGAACCGCTGGATCGCGGCGAGCCTCTACAAGGGTTTCCTCCAAGCCCGTGAATGGGCCATGAAACGCATGTACTTCTCCGCCGCGCAGCGCTACATGCTGCCATGGCTGTTCGATGACCTGCGCGAGATCGACGAGGTGTTCGGTGAATTCGGCCGGGACCTCTGGGCCTACGGCGTGGAGAACAACCGCGCCGCCCTGGAGACTTTCGTCAAGTACATGGTGCAGCAGCATTTCATCGCTGAGCCGGTCCGGCTGGAAGATCTGTTCGTGCCCATCCACGGCCGGATTGAATGATTCACTTTTTGGCTTGCGGTCTCGTCAGCATGTGGCCGCACCCACACTTGGTCGCCCAATATTCCCAGGCTCGCCAGGTGGCGGTGGAGTAGGGGCCGTAGGCCGTATCGTGACGCGCTTCGATCTCGCCTTCCGAAAGATATTTGATCTCCCCGCCCACCAGCCGCGCGCTGAGCAGGGCGCGGGCGTTGCGCGGCAGGTACACCGACATGCGCACCACTTCGATGAGGGAGCCGGCGGCCGCGGCGAAACCATGGCCGCGCATCAAGGCCACGTTGTGTCCGGCCAGCGTTTTGGCGAGATCGCGGCCCTGCTCGACGTTCGAGACCAGCAGGTTGGTGTCGCCGAAGCGGTCGGCGATGTCCCAGACGGGCACATGGGCACCAATGAAGCTGCCGGAGTGAATTACGGGCTTGAGTCGGGTGCCGTTGGCGATGCCGAAGGGCAGGACGGCCTCGGCGTGCGCGTGCACGACGGCGGTGACGTCGGGCCGCGCCTGGTAAATCCCGCCATGAATGAAACGCTCGAGATAAAGCGGGCGCTTGTCATTCGCCACCGGGTTGCCCTCCAGGTCCAGCTCCACGATATCCTCTCCGGCGACGAGCTCCGGGGCGAGCGAGCGGGAGATGAAGAAGCTGTGGAGATTCTCCGGGTTGCGGACACTGACGTGGCCGTAGGCGTCGGCGACCTCCTCGCTGGCGAGTATGCGGTTGGCGATGACGAGGTCCTGCTTGACGCGCTCGATTTCGTTCATGACGCACCTTCGCGGCCCTTGCCGTGGCCAGTGATGTGGCACGCGCAAGAGCGTAAGCAAACACGCGAGACAATACAATGATCCCTGCGAAGTGATTCGAGAGAGCGACCGTGGCCGCACAGAAACTCTCCAACGGCATCACCCTTTCCTACCATGACAGCGGGTCGGGTACGCCGATCCTGTTTCTGCACAGTTTCGGGCACAACAAGAACCTATGGTTTCCGCAGCTCACGCATTTCCTGGAGAGGGGCTTCCGCGTGCTGGCGCCGGACATGCCTGGGCACGGCGACTCATCCTACGATCCTGCCCGCCACGGAGTGGATCAGATGGCGCACGACTACATCGAGCTGCTGGACTCCATCGGCATCAGGAAAACCATAGTGGTCGGGATTTCGATGGGCGGCTACATCGCGCTTCGCATGTGGGCGCGGCGGCCCGATCTCATTGCCGCCATGGTCCTCAGTAATACCAAGGCCGAGAAGGATTCCGATGAGATCGTCGCGAGGCGTCGCGCCCAGATCGAGAGCATCCACCGTAGCGGCCTCGAGCATTTCGTGACGACCGGCGCCCCGAAGCGCCTGTCGCCGGTGACCCTGGAACGGCGGCCCTGGGTGTTGGACACCATCAAGCTGCTCAACTTCACGGTCCCCGCCGAGATCAACGCCGCGACGCTCGAGGCGATGGCCCTGAAGGCGGACGATACGAAGGTCCTGCCCACCATCGACGTGCCGGTCCTTGTTACATCGGGGAGCGATGACATCTTCATCCCCAGGGATTCGCCCGGCAATCTGCACAAGGGCATCAAGGGCTCGAGGTTCCGGGAGATCGCGGGCACCGGACATGTCAGCAGCCTGGAGGCGCCAACCGAGTACAACCGGGTCATGGAAGAGTTTCTGCAAGCCGCCGGGTTCGGGTGACCGTCCATACGTGTGCGATCCGAAAGGTTCCAAGTTGAAACTGCTGACTTTTTCGAAAGACGCGATTTCTCCGTCCCGGCTCGGCGCCTTTACGGGCGGCGACACGATCGTCGATATGCCCCTGGCTTACGGGCAGTGCTGGGGCGCGCGGGCGCCGGACTGGTTCGGTTCCGTAGCCGACCTGCTGAAGGGCGGGGAGCGGGCCATGGACCTCGCGCGCGAGCTCCTGGCCCGTGTCGAAGCGAAGCCGGACCGTTACGCCGCCTGTTCCCTGAGCGCGAACGAGATTCAATTCCGTTCCCCGGCCGCTTTCGACGCCAAGATCCTCTGCGTCACCATGAACTACCTCTCCCATGCGACGGCGAGCAACAGCAAGCCGGCGGAGGAGCCCTACTTCTTCATCAAGCTGTCTCAGCTCATGACTGCGCACCGCGCGCCCATCCTGCTTTCCAGGACCTCGCGCAAGTGCGATAGCGAGATCGAGCTCGGAGTCATCATCGGTAAGCGGGGCAAGTACATCTCCGAGGAGGACGCCTTCGATCACGTCGCGGGCTACACCATCTGCAACGACTTCAGTTTCCGCGATCGCCGAACTCTAAAGGCCGATCCCAACACGGCGAGACTCCATTGGCTGACCCTGAAGAATCTCGACACCGCGGCACCGATCGGCCCGTGGCTCGTGACCCGGGACGAGATCCCGGACGTTTATGACTTGGAAATCTCCCTGACGCTCGAGAACGCTCCCCACGAGCGTCAGAGCGGCTCGACCCGGGGCATGATGCACAAGATTCCGATGCTGATCGAGCGGGCATCGGATGGCCTCACCCTGGAGCCGGGCGATGTGATCTGTACCGGCACTCCGCATGAGGTGGCTTTCGGGCACGAGCGCTTCCTCGCGGACGGCGACGTGTTGAGGGCGGAGATCGAGGGGATCGGCGCGTTGATCAATCCGGTCAGACGGGAGAGATGATTCGCATGGACCTGGACCTATCCAGACTTCTCAGGCGAAGGCCAAGACGAGGATCATTGCAATGAACGAGGCAGTGAAGAGCGGTCGCAGCCGCGAGGCTTTCATCGAGGACCTGCGGGCCAACAACTACACCACGTATTTCGTCGCGACCCACCCCAAGTATGCGAAAGGCAAGGGCGCGTTTCGGTTCACCGCCGCCCCGGTGAGTCCGGCCGATCCCTGCCACTGGAGCTACGCCCAGACCCGCCGTCGACTCTTCGAGTTGAGCGGGATATTGACCACGGAAGAGGCTGAGCGGCGCAACATCAATTTCGTCAATCCCGGACTCAAGGACTTCATGCCGGCGGCGACGCTGCCGACGCTGCGCGGCGGCATGCAGATGCTGCTGCCGGGCGAGAAGGCTTGCACGCACAGGCATACCGCCAACGCGTTCCGGACCGTCCTCGAGGCGCCGGCCGAAGGCGCCTACACCGTGGTGGAGGGCACCCGTATTCCGATGCATCCCGGCGACCTGGTGCTCACTCCGAACTGGACCTGGCACGATCACCACAACGAGGGTGACTCGCACGCGATCTGGTATGACGGGCTGGATGTGCTCATGGCGTACTGGATCGGCGGGGTATTCTTTCAGGAATACGAGCAGGTCTCCGGGCAGGCCTACCATCCGGTGAAGCGGGACGTGGACGCCCTGGTGAGCACCTACGGCGCGGGTCTGGTCAACCGCGACGGAATGCTGCCCGATCACATTCCATCCTCCGACAACACGCTGCTCTACTACCCCTACCGCAAGGCGCGCAAGCTCCTGCAGGGTCTCTCCGAGGCCGGCTCCGGCAACCCGCGCGAGGGCATCCTTCTGGAATATGTGAACCCGCTGACCGGTGGTCCCGCCTTCCCGGCGATGAGCAACAGCGTGCGCCTCATCAACGGCAAGACTTCTCTCGAAGCCTGGCACCGGACGGAGAACATCATCTTCATCACCCTCGAGGGCTCGGTGACCTTCACACTGCCCAACGACGTGAAGTACGTGACCGAGCGCCACGACGTGGTCGCCATCCCGTCCTGGGCGCCGTACACCATCAGCAATAGCGACCACACGCCGGCGGTGCTCTTCTCCCAGTCCGACCGGCCGTTGTTCGAGAAGCTCGAGTTCTACCGGGAGCAGCGGGCGGAATAGGCGCCAGCCGCTCCCGTATCTCAGTCGCGGATGTCCTGCAGGAACCATTCGGTCGGAATGGTCCGACCCTTACGCGCTTTCAGCGCCTGCGCGTACACCCATCCGCCGACCGAAGAGAACTGCAGGCCCTGATTGCCCACGTTTCGGTAGAAGGTCACCTGATCGCGGCTCGTGCGGCCCTTGCATCTGCCGGTGACCAGGTCCGCAAACTCCGGCTTGTCGCCTCCGCGACCCCGATCCATGAATTCCGGGTTGTCTCCGCCCAAGCCCGGTTGCGTGTTCTTCGCTGGAATCCGCTGCATCTGCTCGGCGGTGCCACCGATGAAGGCTGCGGGCGAGTGACCGCGCTCTGCCTGAAAGCGCTCCGTCTGCCTCATCTGCAAGCCCGCGGTACCCTGGCGTACCACCACATCGAATCGGTCGATTGCCGCATCGGGGACCTCGCGCCGTCCGAGATTGGTCACGTGCATGCCCTTTTCGATCCACCCGGCATCGTAGACGGGCCGCATGCTGTCGGTACAGCTGGAAAGCAGGTCGACTCCGCGCACCGCCTCGCGGGCGCTGTCGACCGCCCGCACCTCGAGACGTAAGCGGCGCGACATTTCAGCGGCGAATGCTTCCCGGTGCCCGGGATTCGGGCTGTAGATCTTGCACAGCCTGATGTCGCGCACGCACTTGAATGCTTCGAGGAAGGCGCGCGCCATGCCGCCCGAGCCCAGCATGCCGACCACGTGAGTGTCTTCCCGCGAGAGATACTTTGCGCCGATGGCGGCGCCGCCGCCGACGCGCATGTGCTGAAGGATGCCGTCGTGAATGAACGCGAGCGGCTCGCCGTTGCGAGTAGAGAGGAGAAAGATGATTCCGCAGTAGGTGCCGGGCTCCCGGCAGTACTTTTCCTCGGTCCAGTTGCCGTCCTTGTCCTTCGGCCACGTGACGACGTCGGATTTCATGCGGATCGCGAAGTAGCCGTCGTTGGCGCCCTCCATGGTTCCCCAGCGGAAATAGCCATCCTCGCGCTCGCAGGGGAAGTACACGTCGATGCGGGGACGATGGATGGCGCCGCCGGTCGGCAACTTCCGGAATGCCTCTTCCTGCACGCGAATGCAGTCTTCCATCGTCAGCAGCCGCGAGACGGTGTCATTGTCGATGATGAGCATGGGTCGATGATGAGCATGGCGTGATGAAAGGTTCATCTACTTCGTGTCGTACTCGAGGATCTTGGCGCTTTTCCCACTCGCTTGGCGACGAGCGGCCACGAAGAGCTTCCCCCACTCTGGCACGAACATTCCGGTCTGCGCGCCCCATCCTGTTGCGTAGGTCGCGATCATCTTGTAATGGTCCGGATCCTCCTCCTGTATCACGTCGACAATGCCACGTCCCAAGCCGCCGCGGGGACGCTTCGGGTCCGGCAACATCCGGGCGAGGATATAGAGCCGCTCCTTGCTCGGATCATAAAACATGTCGTCCGAGCTCGCCCTCCACGTGGCTCGGACGGAGGTCACTTTCATGCCGCTCCCGGTGTCGAACACGGCCACGTAGCCACCGTTGCGGCAGAATATGAAAAGCCGATGGTGGGCTTCGTCGAGCGCCATCGGATAGTTCTCGCAGCCCGCCTTCCAGCGGGCCAGTACTTTGTAATTCGAGAGGTTGGCAACCACGATCTGGTGCTTCTCTGGATCATTGATGAAGACGCGATTTCCGGTCTTCTGTTCCAACTGGAGCGCCTCGGGATGCCCGCCGATCGGAATCCGTCCGACGATGTTGCCGTTCAGGTCCAGCACGGCCACCGCGCCGTCCTTTTCTCCTTTCCTCGCAACGGCCTTGCCGAAGAGGTACTTCTCCCCTCCATAGTTGACGAGCACGTGCCTACGAACCGCGTCGTAGCGCATGTTGTCGGCATCAGAGGATAGCCGCACCGTTCGCACGAGGGCGAACGTGCTGCCGTTGAAGATCTTCACCGTTCCGTCACCGCTCGAAGCCACGAAAAGGCGGTTGACGGAAGAGACGAAGTAGGATTGTTGCGGCTCATCGAGGTGAAGGGTCCTCACCTGCCCGCCGGCCGCGAGATCGACCACCGCCAGAGTGTGATTGTCGTAGGCGGCCGCGAACAGGCGCCGGCCGGGCACATCGACGCTGACGTGATCCATCCGCCCCCGGACGTGGGCGAGGGAAATACTGCCCGCGAATCTCAGGACCACGGCCGACTTTGGAAGCGATTTAACCGTTTGGCCGGCGGCAAGGGCGGGCAACGCAAGGAATTGAAAGGCCACGGTGGCTGTGAATCTCGCGCGCATGCTCATTCCTTCGGATATGTTGGTGACGAAGCGCGCGTATCGGGCTCCTTCATCGAGTTTCAAAGTCGCCTCAGGACCGCCGCGTTGATCTGAAGCACGGGTCTGATTTGTCGTTCCGAGGCATCAGTAATTCTCAGCCTCAAAACGAAGGATCTGCGCCGGGGCGTTGCCTTCGGCCTGCGCGCCGACGTACAGGACACTCCCGCGGGGATCCCAGTAGCCGGTCCTTGCGCCGACCTTCGTCGGGACGTTGGCGATCAGGCCGTAGCGGTCTGGGTCGATCTGCTGAACGACGCTCACGTAGCCCTGTCCACCGATGACATAAATGCGCTTGCGGACGGCATCGAAATAAACGTCATCAGACTCCCCGACGATGCCGGGAACGATCGCCACCTGCTCACCGGTTTCGGTATTAAAAACAACCAGCATCGGAATCTGGCGCGTCGCCGTGAAGAGTCGATGATCAGGCTCATCGAGCGCCATGGCATAATTGCCTGTCACGCCGTGCAACGGCCACTTTGAGACCTGGCCGGTATCTCGATTGATAGCCTCGACCACTTGTCCCGCATGGGGACAGTTCACGTAAATCATCGGACCGTGAAGCTCGATCTGAAAGCTTTCCGGATGGCTGCCGGTCTTCAGAACCGCCCCCACGCGCTGGTCGGTTGTCGGGTCGATACCGGCGATGCCGCCGCCTTCCTCGCCGAAACCCAGCAGCACCAGTTTGTGCACCGGATCCCATCGGAGGTTGTCGGCGTCGGCGCCGAAATCGATTGATTTCTCAAGCTCGTGGGTCTTTCCGTTGAAGACATAGATCTTTCCCTGCGCGCTTGCAGCGAAGATCTTGTCGAAGCCCGGGACGTAAAGCACGCCCTGGGGCTCCGGCACGCCCGGTATGAACCCCACCACGCGGCCCTCGAACCAATTCTCGATGCCGATGCCGTTGCTGCC
Organism: Steroidobacteraceae bacterium; assembly: GCA_049579785.1. Lineage (GTDB taxonomy): Bacteria > Pseudomonadota > Gammaproteobacteria > Steroidobacterales > Steroidobacteraceae > 13-2-20CM-66-19. The sequence continues at coordinate 13,978 of JBAUOO010000082.1, read as the reverse complement.
GACAACGGAGAAATACACCATGAGGCCGTTTCCCGAGAAGTGATCGATCCGTCCCGCATAACCGCGTATCGGGACTTGCTGGTATAGCTCGAGGGGGAGCCGCACCGTCCGAAGAGATTGGGCCGCGGCCGGCTCGCTACCGATTGCAAGCAGGAGCGCGATACCCAGGATTGTGGAGAGGAACAGAAGCGTGGTGTTCTTCATCGGAGGATCCCTGGATTGCGTGGACTGGCGGCGGACAGTGAAATTCGGGGCTCGTGACAATTCGTAGGCTACTTCACTCACGGCTCCGAGCGTGCTCTCAACGGGCGTTCGTGGACGCGCCGCCACCCCCTTCTCCGGTTCGGCATTGTGCGGCGCGCTCCTCGCCGATTCCGGCCGCTTCGGGCGACGACCAGTGGCGTTTGCGGAATCGTCCGAAGGTGCGAGAGAGACGATCGAACCACAGATAGATGACCGGAGTCGCATAGAGCGTCAGCACCTGCGAGGCGAGGAGTCCCCCGACGACCGCGATGCCGAGCGGGCGGCGCAGCTCCGCCCCGACGCCGGTGCCGAGGGCGATGGGGAGGGCGCCGAAGAGGGCCGCCATCGAGGTCATCATGATCGGCCGGAAGCGCAGCAGGCAGCCGCGGCGGATAGCTTCGAGAGGGGTCAGGCCCTGCGCGCGCTCGGCGGTGAGGGCGAAATCGATCATCATGATGGCGTTCTTCTTCACGATGCCGATGAGGAGCAGGATCCCGATCAAGCCCATGATCGAGAGGTCGTGCCCGGTGAGCTCGAGGGCGAGCAGCGCGCCAACCCCGGCCGAGGGGAGCGTGGAGATGATGGTCAGGGGGTGAATGGCGCTCTCATACAGCACCCCGAGCACGATGTAGACCACAAACAGGGCGGTGAAGATGAGCCGCGGCTGGTTGCGCAGCGACTCCTGAAAGGCGCGTGCCGTGCCCTGAAAGGAGCCGATGAGCGATAGCGGCTTGCCGGAGGCACGCTCGAGGGCGTGTATAGCATTGACCGCCTGACCGAGACTGTAGCCGGGGGCGAGATTGAAGGAGAGGGTGATCGAGGGAAAGAGCCCCTGGTGATTGATCGTGACCGGAGCGAGCCCTTTCTTGAGTTCGGTGACCACGCTCAAGGGCACGAGCGCGCCGGTCGTGGCGGAGCGCACATAGAGGTGTTGCAGATCATCGGTCGAGAGCCGATAACCTGGAGAGACCTCCTCGATCACATGGTATTGATTGAGCTCGGTGAAGAGCGTGGCAATCTGCCGCTGACCGAAGGCATCGTAGAGCGTGTCATCGATCGCCTGCGCGGTCACGCCGAGCCGGGCGGCGGTATCGCGGTTGATCTGCACAGTCGCTTGAGCGGCGAGCGCCTGTGTGTCGGAGGTCACGTCGCGCAGCTCGGGGAGCTTGCGGAATCGTCGCTCGAGAATGCCCGCCCATTTGATGAGCTCGCCGACGTTGCCGTCCTGGAGCGTGTACTGGTACAGGCCTGCGGTGGAGTGGCCGCCGACCGTGATGTCCTGACGGATCGCCATGTAGAGGCGGATCCCCGCTATGCCGGCGGTCTCGCGCTCGAGTCGCGCTCGGACCTGAGCAGCGCTCGAGCGCTGTCCAAGCGACTTGAGGTTGATGTTGAACCGTCCCTGGCTCACCGTGGGATCATTGCCGAACCAGTAATCCACCGTGCTCACCGCGGGGTCGGCCGCAATGATGCGTCCCAGAGTCTCCATGTGCGCGGCCATCGCCTTGAACGAGACGTCGGCGGAGGCCTTTGCCGTGCCGACGAGGATCCCGCTGTCCACCTCCGGGAAGAAACCCTTCGGAGCGGCGATGTAAAGGAAGATCGAGAGCCCGAGCACCGCCAGGGTTGTGAGCAGCGTTCCTGTCGGGTGGCGCAACACGACGTCGAGCGTCCGCTCGTAGAACGCCAGCAGGGCGGCGAACTGCCGCTCGGACCAGCGATACAACCGGCCGTGCTGCGCGGAGCCGCGCTCGCGCACCAGCCACGCGCAGAGTGCCGGGGTGATGGTGAGAGAAGTGACTCCAGACATCAGCACCACGATGGTCACGGTGACCGCGAACTCGCGCAGCAGCCGCCCGACGATGCCGCCCATGAAGAGCACCGGAATGAACACCGCCACGAGCGAGAGCGTCATGGAGATGATGGTGAAACTGACCTCGCGCGAGCCCTCGATCGCCGCCTGCAGGCGGGACTCGCCGCTATCGATGTGGCGCACGATATTCTCGATGACGACGATGGCGTCATCGACCACGAATCCGACGGCGATCGTCATCCCGACCAGGGAGACGTTGTCGAGACTGTACCCGAGCAGGTACATGGCCGCGAACGCGCCGAAGAGCGACAACGGAATGGAGATGCTCGGGATGATGGTCGCCCAGGCGTTGCGCACGAAGAAGAAGATCACCAGGACCACCAGGGCAATCGTCACCAGCATCGTGAGCTGCACGTCGCGCACCGCGGCGTCGATCGTCTGCGTGCGATCGCCGACGAGCGAGAGGTGCACCGTCGAGGGCAGCAGGGCGGCAAGCCGCGGTAGCTCGTCCTTGATCCTCTGGATGGTGGCCACCACGTTGTAGCCGGGCTCCTTGTGGACGTCGACGATGATGGCCCGCTGCGTCTGCAGCCAAGCGGCCTCCTTGTCGTCTTCCGGTCCATTCACCACCGTGCCGAGCTCGCCGATGCGCACGGGCGCGCCGTTCCGATAGGCGACCACCATCGAGCGGTAGCCGGCGGGGTCGAGCACCTGATCGCTTGCCGCCAGCACCACCGAGCGGGCCGGGCCGGAGACGCTGCCCTTCGGGGCGCTGAGCGTTTGCTGTGCGACCATGCTACGCACGTCCTCGAGCGTGAGGCCGAGCGAGCTCAACTTGTCGGGATTCAGACGGATGCGCACGGCCGGGCGCTCCTGGCCGTGGAAATCAACGAGACCCACGCCGCGGATCTCCGAGATCTGCTGCGCGATGAAGTCCTCGGCGTAGCGGTCGACCTCCGTGAGCGGCAGGCTCTGCGAGGTGAGGGCGAGCTCCAGGTCGGTGGCATCCGCGGGATTGACCTTGTGATAAGTGGGTGGGTTCGGCAGGTCTTTGGGCAACAGTCCCGAAGCGCTGTTGATTGCGGTCTGTACGTCCTGAGCGGCCGCATCGATGGAGCGGTTCAGGTCGAACTGCAGCACGATCTGCGTCCGGCCGAGGGAGCTGGCCGAGGTCATCTCCGACACGCCGGGGATGTTGGAGAGCGAGCGCTCGAGGGGCGTCGCGACGGACGTGGCCATCGTCTCGGCGCTCGCCCCGGGCAGGCTCGCCTCGACTTCGATGGTCGGGAAATCGATCTGAGGGAGGGGCGCTACGGGAAGCGCGAAGTAAGCATTCAGCCCTACGAACAGGAGTCCGAGGGAAATGAGGACGGTGGCTATCCTGCGCCGGATGAAGATCTCGGACAGATGCGCCCCGCAGGAATGATGGATGTGACGATCGCTATCTCGAGAGTGCCCTCGGCTTCCTCACTGCCATGGCAGCAAGGAGACGTGGATGACGTCCTTGGCGCCCTCGTTACCCACCGACTTGATGGCGTATGCGGCGTCCTTCAGTCCGAACGTGTGCGTCGTCACCAGCTCCAGCGGGAAACGATGTGAAGCGAGCTGATGCAGCGCCAGCTCGCAGGCCCTGAAGCTGTGGCCGCGCGCGCTCTTGACGGTGATGTATTTCACCGTCACCTTCCCGAGCGGAAAATTCGGAAACTCCGCCAGCTCTCCCTGGACCAGTAGAGTGCCGCCCTTGCGCTTCATGGCCTCGACCCCGAGCAGCACCGGCGCCGTGCCGGCGCCGGCGGCGCAGTCGAGCACCACATCGACACCCTGGCCAGCGGTGATCTCCATGATGCGTGTAAGTGCATCCTCCTTCTGCACGTCGATGGCGTGATCCGCGCCGAGTATCTTGGCGACCTCGAGCCGCCTCGTGTCCTTGCTCGTGCCGGTGACGATGATCAGATCCGCCCCGGCCTGCTTGCAGGCTACCACCTGGGAGAGACCCTGTTGACCCGGACCCTGGATCAGCACTCTGGAGCCGTAGCCGACGTGGCAGTCGAATAGCGCCCACTCGATGCCGTTCGACATCGGAGTCACGATGCCAGCGAGCTCCGGCGTCACGCCCGCGGGCACCTTGTGGACCACCGCATTCCAGGGAAGGTAGGTGTATTGCGCGAAGCCGCCCCAGAGATGGTGCGGGTTGTCCGAGGTCGTGTAGCCGTAGCGTCGGCTCTCCGGGTTGCCGCGCCAGTCGGTTGCGGCGCAGTGGCGATACTCTCCGAGATGACACCACTCGCACTTGAAGCAGGGGACGTAGTGCTCGACGAAGACCAGATCGCCTTCCTTGACGCCCTTGCGCTCGATGAACTTGCGCCCGGCCTTCGCGATGGTGCCGATGTTCTCGTGGCCCATGATGACGGGACCGCCCGAGAGCGGCTGCTTGAACATCTTCACGTCGGTACCGCAGATGCCGGCGACGGCCATTTTCATGAGGGCGCTCTCGTCGTCGATCTGCGGCATCGGAAATTCGCGCAGCTCCAGCTCGCCGGCGCCAATCTTCACGGAGGCAAGGACGTTTTCCACGGTCGGGTACCTTCTGGGTCGGCTTCAGCGGAGATAAAAGAGAAGCAGATAGATGGAGGCGACAGCGCCGACGGTAGCATGGGTGCTGATCCTCGTCGTGCTCTGCAGCAGGCAGACCGCGGCGGCCGTCGCGAGCGCGAGGGCTCCGGCGTGTGCGGCCCTGAGGACGGTGATGGCGCCGGCGAACACGAGTGCGACGGCGATGGGCGCAAGCCCCCGCTCGATCGCCCGGCGGATGGGCGAGTCCTGGCGCCGATGCCACCAGGTGCACACCGCATACATGATGAGCGAGGAGGGCAGGAACATACCAACTGTGGCCGCCACCGCGCCCCAGAAGCCGTAGACCTGCCAGCCGATCAGCGCCGCGATGAGGGAGCTCGGTCCCGGCGCGGCGCGCGAGATGGCGAAAAGATCCGCGAACTCGCCGTTCGTCAGCCAGCCGTGAACCACCACGGCCTGGTGCTGCATCGCCGGGATCGTGGCCTGGCCCCCGCCGATCGACAGGATCGAAAGTGGCCCGAAGACCAGAAGCAGAGCGAGCGCGCTACGACCCATGGCTGGGCTTCCTTTCCGCGAGGAGCGCCAGGCCGACGCTGATCGGTATCGAGGCCAGCACCACGGGAATCATCGGCAATCGCAGTACGCCCACGAGGGCGAAAACGGCCACCGCGGTCAGTGAGCTTGCGAGATCACGCGGCAGACGCCGTCCCACCTTGATGCCCATCGTGAGTGTGGCGCCCACGCCCGCCGCCGCGAGTCCGGTGAGGACGAAGTGCACCGCAGGCAGATGTCCAAAGCTGCGATAAAGATACCCGAGGCAGAGAATCACACAGAACGCGGGGACGATCATGCCGAGCACGGCGACGGCGGCGCCGATCGCGCCGCGCAGCTTCAGTCCGATGTAGAGCGCCACATTGACCCCGTTGGCGCCCGGCACGATACGCGCCACGGTCATGCCCGAAAGGAACGTGGCGTCATCGACCCAGCCCAGGCGATCCACGATTTCCCGATGGATCCAGGACTGCAGCCCGCCGCCGAACGTCACCGTTCCGAGGCGAACGAATGCCGCGAGCAGGCGCGGCAAGCCGACTACGGGCCTGAGCGCGGGGGTGGCCTCAGAGGCCATGGCGCGGCGGTGGCAGCTCGGCGAGCTCGGCCCGATAAGCCTCGTCCATCCGCGGGCTCGTGCCGCTCTTGCGCAGCGCTGCGGTGAACATCTGGCGAATGACGGGCTTTTCGTCCGCATAGTCGATCTGATCGCCCCCGAGGCGTCGGCTGATCCACGCCTTGGGGACCCCCTGCGCGTTGCGGATCGCGACCCCTTCGTGCTTGAAGGCGAGATACCTGCCCGCGGTGGTGCCGGTGTTGAAGTGTTGGTGGAACCACATGTTGGGCGGAACGATCATCGTGCCTTCCCGCCATTCATATCGCTTGGGCTCCTCGCCCTCGGGCCACATCAGGGTATAGCCCTCGCCGTGCAGGACGATCACATGCGCGCCGGGCCCGTGGCAGTGGGCCTTCTTGTACGTCGCCACCGGAAATTGCGAGATATGGCTGTTCATCGAGCCCTTCGCCATGTTGAAACGGATGTGCCCGCCGCCGGCGCCTCGTTCCTTGGCGGTGATGAGGGGAAGATTGATTGCGTCGGCGACGAAGTTGGTCTCGAGCAGGAATCCCTTTTGCTCGCCCTTGTTGGCGAAGTACTCGGGCTCTCCGGTGAAGCGGTTCTTGAAGTCGTGGCTGGTGTTGAACACGAAATCCATGTCGCCATAGATGTTCATGACCTGTGGCCCGTTGGTCACTGCGACATAGCGCGCCACCTCCCGGCCCTGCCCATTGAAATGCTGATGCCAGGTGTTGAGCGGAATGGCGAACAGCGCTCCCTTGTTCCATTCGAAGGAGATCTTCTGGCCGGCATCGTTCCACACGGTCGTCGAGCCGCGCCCGTCCAGCACGTAGATCATCTCCTCGAAGAGCTGCCGTTGCGGCGCGAGCTTGCCGCCCGCCGGAATCTCGCAGATGTAGCAATCGTTCGAGGTTCTCGAGGCGTCGTGATTGATGTAAACGCCGCGACCGCCGCGACGCTCCCAGCGCTTGAGCTCCACCGTATGGAGGTTCGGGACGTAGAGCGCGCCGATGATGTCGAGTCCCTCCTTGCGCACCCATTCGGTGTAGGGAGTGGTCCTCTCGGTGGCGAATTTCTGCGCCATCTCGTTCGAAACCAGAGCTTCCTTCGTCATGGAGTCTTTCTCCCCTGGATACCCGAAGTTGGTGTTGAGTCGTTGAAAAGCAACGACTTGACCGTTACCGGCAGCGTGTATGAGGGCAGCCGGATCCGGCCCAGGTCGACGTAATCGAAATCCACCAGCATGATACCGTCGACCACGAGCACCTCTGAGCGCAGGCCGAGCTCGCCACGCAGCACGGTGCCGAGCGTCTGCGCTACATCGCGGTCGAGGATGATGTACAACGGGCGGCCGAGCTCGATACGGCGGGAGAGCGCGGCGGCGATGCCGCGTGCGAATGCCGACACCCGCTCATAGGAGGGATCTCCCATCCACTGGAAGGCGAGCGCGAAGTCCTGCTCCTGGGCATCCAGGTCGAAGAGTGTCAGATGCCGCCTGATCGCCGCCGCGACGTGCTCGGGACTGATGGCCTCGGGGAGCTCGCACGGTGGCTTGACGATCTGGAGATTGCGCCGCGGCAGCAGTGCGCCGCGGTTCGAGACGTAGATGGTGTTGCCGGTGACCTGCACCGAGTATTCCGAAGCCCCCACGGCCGTGGCGCGAATGCACTCGTCCGCGGGCAGTACCGGCCACGGCAACGCGTCCGCTTCGAGCCGGCGACGCAACACATCGCCCAATCGGCGGCCGAGGTCGCCGAAGTCGCGGCTCTCCCTGCCGTAGATGTATTCCGCGACGCCGCCGGAGAACATGACACCGTCGAGGGCTCCGAGTCCACTCAAAGGCTCGGTCAGGTAAAGCTCAGCCACATCCGCTGGCGGATTGCTCTCGCGCACGGCACAGAGCACCGCCGAGGCCATGTTTTCAGCGAGCGCGTCGAGCGCCACGGGCTCGACCACATCGCCGAGCTCCCAGGAAAAGCTCGCGCGCTTCGCCAGGCGCTGGCCGGCGGGATCGAGCCGCACGATGCGCCGGCCGGCGTCGATCACCTGCAATCGCCCGCCGACGTGCAGCGCGGCGGTGCCCACCACCCGTCCCGCCTCGACGAGCGCCAGCTTGGTGGTGCCCCCGCCGATGTCAACGTTGAGCAGGCGCTTGCCGGTCTCGGTCGACACGCGCACCGCGCCGGAGCCGAAGGCGGCCAGCATCGCCTCCATATGATGTCCGGCGGTCGCGCAGACGAAGTCCCCGGCGTGCTCGGCGACGATCGCGGCGATGGCTTCTGCGTTCTCGCGCCGCAGCGCCTCCCCGGTGAGAATGATGGCTCCGACATCCACGCCCTCGGGTCCGATGCCGGCCGAGTTGTAGGCGTCGTCGATGATCGCCCCCAGCGCGAGCTGATCGATCCGCTCCTCGTTCAGGTAAGGCGTCAGCGCCACCGGCGATTCGAACAGCGCCTCGCGCGAGGCCACCACGTAGCGGCTGGTCAGGTCCTCGCCGGGCCGGCGCAGATTCAAGCGCGAGAAGATCACCTGGGTGCCGGCAGAGCCGATGTCGATGCCGACACTGGTCAGTGTGATGTGATCCTGGATCCAGATCGGATTCTGCTCGATCGGTCCGTGCGACTCGAAGTCGTCGTGATCGTGGTCGTATATGACGCCAGGTAGGTGACTATGCGTCACGTCCCGCCCGAACGAGTGATCCTCGAGCGCGTGGGGCCGCTTGGGCGCGTTGTCCTCGGCCATCAGGAACTCCCGCCCTGCCACCCGGCTGGCAAGTCCGCGCCAGACATGTATGTTTCTCTATGCGGAACTAATTTCCTGTATGCAGAACGAATGTTAGCAATCTGCGGAAAAATTGTCAATGCGTGGGGCCGCCTACCCGGGCGTCGAATCGACAACATACCCGCGAGCCACGCGCCGACGCGGCGCGAATCTAGATGGTGGCGCAGGCGCGTCTCGATCATCATGCGCTCGAGCTCGTCGTCGCGAGGAATTCCAATATGCGGGTGTTGCTGCTCGCCTCCGTCTGCTCGGCGACCGCCGTGTCCCAGTATTCGGCGCGCGGCAGGCACTCTTCGAGATAGCGCGCGGCGGAGGTCGCGTGCGAGCGGTCGTGGCCGGGAATGATGAGCGCGGGCATGCCGAGGCGCATGAGATCCTCAGGCTCGGCTCCGGGTGTGGTGTCGCGATCGAACAGGCTCCGCTCCATCCCGACGAGGATGAGCTTGTAGGCTTCCACATCCTGCGCGGCATAACTTGCGGCGAAGCGCGCATCGTTGCGGATGACGGACGCCCAGGGGCCCACACGCGGGTCCGCGCCGAAGGGCTTGCCGCTCTCTCGGGCCAGCGCCACGACCGCCTGCAATCCTTCCCGGTGCACGAATGCCAGGTGCTCGGCGAAACGCTGCCGGCTGCTCAAGCGGTACTTCGGGCCGCCCGCCGGCCAGTAGAGCACCATGCTGATGACGGTCTCGGGGTGCGCGGCCGCGAAGGCGAGCACCGGGGAGCACCCCATGCAACCACCCATGAGGTGAGCCCGCTCGAGCTCGAGGTGCTCGAGCAAGCCCTTGCCCTGAGTCACATAGTGTCTCCAGGTGATGTGCTCGACTCGTCCGCCCGAGTGGCCGCTCTCGCGCCGGTCGAACACGATGCATCGGTAGTTTCGGCTCAGATGCTCGAGCGGCTTCGTCTTTTCGTATGCGCCGCGGGCGGACCACGCCTCGATGGTCGCATCGAACCCACCCGGAGAGAACAGCAGCAGCGGCGGTCCCGAGCCCAGGATCTCGTACCGTGTCTGAATTCCGTCGATGCTGGTGATCGGCATGACGCGCTCTCCGTTAGGATGAAACCGGCTGGCCGCCCTTGATCTGACGTCCCGCGCGCACATCGCTCGCATACCGCTCGAGAGCTTCGAGCGCCACGCGGGCGACATTGGCGTAGGTCTCGGGCGGTGCATCGATGGACGTGGCCGCATAGCCGATGGCGGCATGCGCCATGCGCATGCGCCCATCGAGCCAGGGACCGCCGCCGAAACCCCCGAGGACCGGAATCGCGACCGCCTTGACGACCGCGGGACCGGCAACGGGACCAGAGTTGGTGAAATCGAGCAGGCTTGCGCCCGCGCTCTCGAGGCGCTTCGCGTCCTCGACCAGACGCGGCGTCATCTCCGGTGATACCTGCGCGGTGCGCCCCGATGCCGCGCCGTAGGGAATGCCGTAGTGAAGCGCCGTCTGTGGGGTGATGCCGAACTGCGCGAACACCGGAATGCCGGCCCGCACCAGCGCCTCCACGGCTTGCGGAAACTGCGCGGCGCCATCGACCTTGATGAGATCGGCGCCCGACTCCTTGACGAGACGTATGGCGGCGCGCAGCGCCCGTGAGGCGCCCTGCTGCAGCGGACCGTAGGGCAGATCGCAACTCAGCAGCGCCCGCTTGACGCCGCGCCGCACCGCCTTGCAGACGATGATCATTTCCGCGAGCGTGATCTCGAGCGGACTCGCATGCCCCCAGAGATTCACGCCTACCGTATCGCCGACCGAGACAACCTCCGCCCCGGCGCGCTCCGCAATCTGTGCAATCTGGTAGTCCCACGCGACGATGCCCACGATCTTGCGGGCGTCCGCCTTCATGTGTTTGAGCGCAGGCAAGGTAACGGCTGTCTTTTCCGACATGTCTACGGTCCTCAGGCGGTAAGGCGCGTCGTTTCCGGCGCGAACACTTCCTCGACGGCATAGGCGCGGGGCAGAATTCCCTGCTCGTACGCGTAGCCCATCAACGTCTCGAGCATCGCGCGGTTAGGCCCGATGCCGTACGGCAGCGGATCGCCCCCCGTGATCTCCAGCACGCGGGCATACATCCGATCTGCCGCGGATGGCGCGGCGATGAGTCCGTTGCGCAGGCGATCGAGGTACTGCCGCTTTGCAGCACCGAAGGCTTCGAACAGCTCGAGCGCGACGCGGGGATCCTTTTCCAGCACCGTATCCTTCACCACCACCAAGTGATTGATCGGATAGTAGGCATCGCGCTCCAAGCGGTGGAACGCATGTGAGATCGGATCGGGAATGAGGGGTGCGACGTCGGGATGCTCGACCTTGATGCCGATGGTCGCGGCAAGCTCGCCGGAAACGAGGGCTGCCTCGAGCGTCTTGCCCGGCTCGAGGGACTTGACGTTGGGTGGCGGTCGAAACTCCGCGACGTGTTCATCGCCCGAGAGCACCCAGGTGATCTTCTTGAGGTCCACGTCGTATTCGTGCTGGAGTATGCCGCGCGCCCACACGCCGGTGGTGACGGTATACCCCCGGCTTACTCCCACCCTCCGGCCCTCGAGGTCCTTGGGGTTCCCGATCCCTAGTCTCGTGTTGTAGAGAATCGCGCCATGGTGAAAGCCGCGCACCAGGAACACCGGCAAGGCTGTAAACGGCCTGTGAAAGGCGCGAGCGGTCAGGTAAGTGGTGAGTGCCATCTCGCTGATGTCGAACTCGAGACCGCGCACCATTCGCCTGAACGCCTGGATGATGGGCGACACCTCGAGCCATTCGAGCGCCAAACCCGGCAGCTGCACCGCGCCGTCCTTCAGGGCGGCGGTATGTCCGAGAGTCTGCAGCGCAGTGACGAGTTTGGTTGGCGTCATGACGGGTGTCCGAGTGTCGTCGTCGCTCTTCAGACCGAGGCGTGCGGTCGGCCAGGTTGCACCGTCAGGGCGTCCTTGGCCGCTTCACTGAAGGGCTTGTCGGGCGGGAGTATCACGGCGGCGGAACGTACGCGATGGTGAGCGGGATCGACTCCGGGGGGCGCCTCGCCCTTTTCCTCGAGCGCGCGGGCGGCTTTGAGCAGTCGCATGCGCGCCATGACGATGCCGCTGTCGGTCGAAGTCAGATGCTCCCTGGTCCGATCCGCGATGGGACCCATGCTCTCCTGCAGCGATGCGTCCTGCATGGCGATACCTTCTACGCCGCTGTAGGCCAGCCCCCTTTTCTGCGCGGCCCGGTCCATCAGATAATCGTTGCCCTTGTTGGCGCGGGGCACGTAGGTGCCCGGGATGATGGCGGCGTGCACCCCCTTCCCATCGCGCATCGCCTGCCGCTCCGCCGCGGTCAGGGCGCGCACGGGGTGATAATCGAACGTCCAGGCCCAGCAACGCTCATCATCGATCGGAATCCAGAAGTGGCCGTGGACGGGATGATCGCCTCGCGGCGGCACCATGGTGAAGCACGGCATCACCCACGGCGTGATGCGCCAGTAGTAATTGCCGTTCTCGGCATTGCGCCGGGCGCCGATGAGCAGTCCCCCGGCGGACGGGACAACATTGAACACCGGTCTCGGGTCTTTCAGGTTGTACTCGTTGCCCTTGGCGCCCTTGAAGAGCGGATCGGAGTCGAGGTTCGAGCGGTGCAGCCACGACACGTGGCTTGAATCGATGCCGCCTTCCATGGCCTGCAGCCAGTTGCATTCCTGAAAGCGCTTGGAAGTGAAGCTCTGCTCGCCGGGCACGAGCGAAAACTCGAATTCCGGCAGCGGTGGGCGCTTCTCCGGCGCACCCATGTAGGTCCAGAGGACATCGCCCTGCTTTACGAGGGGATACGCCTGCAGCTTGACTCGCCGGCAGAAGGTGGCGGGCTCCGATGGCACATCGATGCATTGGCCGTCGACATCGTACTTCCAGCCGTGATAGGCGCAGCGGATCCCGCCTGCCTCGTTGCGTCCGAACCAGAGCGAGACACCCCGGTGGGCGCAGAACTCGCTCACGAGCCCGTAGCGGCCGTCCGAGTCGCGAAAGGCCAGCAGATGCTCCGACAGCAGCTGCACGCGCGCCGGAGGGCAGTCGTTCTCCGGCAATTCCTCGGCCAGGAGCGCGGGCATCCAGTAGCTGCGGAATAGGGCGCCCATGGCCGTGCCTGGGCCGGTCTGCGTCAACAGATCGTTCTGCTCTTTTCGAAGCATGGGTTCTCTCGGCATCCGTCAGATCTTGAAGCTCTCGAGGGTCGAAGGGTGGAACAATTCCTCGACCTGCACCCGGCGCTTGGAAAGGCCCTGTGCGTGGTGATGGTGAAGGAACTTATCGAGCACATGATGGTTAGCCGCGGCGCCGTAGGACCAGAAGTCCGGCCCCATGAGCTCACGCGCGGCGCGCAGCTGCTCCTCCACGAAGGGTAGCGTCACCTTGGTGGCGGAGGTGTCGGTGAGCCGCGCCAGAGCGATGTCCTTGGCGGCCGTGAATGCCTTGCAGAGCGCCATCGGCAGCCACGGGTGCTGATGAGCGAGCTCGCGGCGGATTCCGAGGACGTGCATGATGGGAAAAATCCGCGTTCGGCGGAAATAGTCGGCCGCGGCGCGCGCGGGCTCGGCAAAGAGCCAGCGGATCTGCGGATGGCCACGCTCGAAGCACGAGGGCGCGCGCGGTCCGACGATGCCGTCGATGTCGCCGCGCTCGAGCATCTGCGACAAGGTAAGGTCGTCCGGCGCCTCCTCGATGCGGACGTCGGGCGGCAGCTGCAGCGCGATCTTTTCCCGCCTGCCGGGATGCTCCATGCCGCCGCGAACCCAGAGGACATCCGAGGGCGCCACCCCGTACTCGTCCTGCAGAATGGCGCGCGCCCAGATGTTGGCCGTTAGTTGGTATTCCGGCGTGCCGAGCCGCCTTTCCTTGAGGTCGGCCGGACCGGCGATCCCGCGGTCGTTGCGTACCAGGATGGCGGCATGGCGGAAGGCGCGCGACGGAAACACCGGGATTCCGACATAAGGGTTGCTGCCCTCGGCCGTCTTCAGCGCAAAACTGCTCAGTGACAACTCGCTCACGTCGAAGGCCACATCGCGGAACGAGCGGAAGAACATCTCTTCCGGAGAGAGCAGCATGTAAATGGGATCGGTGCCGTCGATCCGCACCTCGCCATCCACCAGCGCCCGTGTACGATCGTAGTTGCCCATCGCGATCGAGAGTCTCAACTTCGACATGACTCGAGTGCTCCCGCTCGGGCTGCTCTTGATGAGCGTTTGAGGTCGCATCGCATGACTTCGTCGTCCGGCTCGGGGAGTCCGAGGAACGGCGGAAGGCAGCGCATCAGGGGCGAGTTGGCGCTCATGCGCCGGCACGTCTCATGCGCTGTTGAATCGGCGCATGCGCCGCCAGAGTGTGGTCACGCTGATGCCGAGCTCGGCGGCGGTCTTGCCGCGGTGCCCGCTGTTGCGGCGCAGGGCATCGCGGATGGAGTCCTCCTCGGCGTGCG